>NZ_JAQMYO010000006.1:0-494340 GCF_028369215.1 Brevibacillus sp. AG
GAATGAATAATGAATGAAGAAGCCATTCCTTAAAGGAATGGCTTTTTTTATGATAGGTTTGGAAACAAACACGTTCACCGTATTCACTGGAATATAGACTAAAAGCGTTAGATTCAATGCGATTCATTAAACTAACGGGCTTGTTCCCTGTTTTTGAAATAGGATTTTACAATGGTGATTGTATCTAATTTGGCCGAAGTTCGTTTCTTTTGGATTGCTATCTCGAGCTCTTTATACAGAAGACGTTTACAGATGTTGACAACAACGAAACTAACGTAATAATATAATCTTACGTAAAAAATGAATTTTACGGAGGTCTGATTGATGGAAATTTCAAAGGGAGTAGAAATGCTTCATCTAGATTTTCATGGAAATATCATTCACCCCGTTCTTTTGTGGGATCGAGACATGGCTGTTTTAATAGACACAGGATTCCCAAAGCAAATGGAAGATTTACGCGTGGCGATGGAAAAGGTAGGAGTATCGCTCGACAAGCTAAAAGCTGTGATTTTGACGCATCAGGATGTGGATCATATCGGCAGTCTTCCTGAGATTTTGCAGGAGTGCGGGGATCATGTTCACGTTTACGCACACGAACTGGAGAAACCGTATGTCCAAGGGGAGAAGCCGCTTTTAAAAGACGGGCACCTTGAGAATCCTCCCAAAGGCAGAGTGGACTATACCGTGAGTGACGGTCAGGAACTGCCGTTTTGCGGCGGGATTCGTGTCATCCATACTCCTGGACATACTCCTGGTCATATCAGCCTTTATTTAACGAAAAGCAAGACTCTCATTGCCGGGGATTCGATGTACAGTGTGAACGGGATTCTCGCAGGAATTCATGAACCGACCACACCGGATATGGATGCAGCTCGTCTCTCTATAAAGAAGTATGTAGACCTCGACATTGCCTCTGTGGTTTGTTACCACGGAGGATTCAGTCATGGAAATGTTAAGGGTCAAATAGTAGGACTCAGTCAGGGGTTACGCTAATTTCGTGACAAAACCTCTCTTTTCCCCGTCTTATTGAAAAGCTGGAAAAAGGAAGGAGCTTTATTCGTGAAAAAATGGAATTATATCTTAGCGGGTGTTCTTAGTTCTACTCTTATTTTTGGGGGAACGCCAGGCTTTGCAAAAAATAAAACGGAAACCAATCAAGGTACGAATTCAATGTCAACCGACAAGCCTATTGGACACGGCTTACATCTATGGAGCAATCCTGGTTTCCAATATACGCTGGAAGATCGGTCGAACGGCATGAAATTTCCCATTCCTGTCCCAAAAGAATTAGAGGGAAAAAGTAAGGGACAGGAGCCTATTACTCCTGCACTTCCTCACTTGGACTTTACTAGTGACGATTCTAAATACGAGTTTTATATGTTTCATACTGGAACCGAACGCGAGGTTTTCCTACAACTTCTTCAATATGGAAAAGGGAAGCTTAGCTCTATGGGAGCTATAAAAGTAGCAGAAGATGTTCCAAATCGTATTTATGGCTTCTACAACGATGGGCGTAATTCCATCTATGTCCTTACGTTAAATAAAGAGGGTGAGTTGGATAGCTCGGCCGAGTACGTGTGGGATAATGAGACTAAGATGATCATAAAAGTATCGGAGCTCAAAGCCTCAAAACCTGACTGATGAAAATACTGAAGAATCACAGAAAACGGCAGCCTGTTTAATCGGCTGCCGTAATTTTATAAACAGGCAAATGTACTCACCCGTTAATCCTTAATCATTACCGAAGGAGTAGCCGTTCGTACGAAGATGATCGCATCAAAAGCTTTTGCCGGAACCATCTGCAACGTATACAGCTTCTCCATTTTTCCATACCATCCACTAAAAACATCACCGATTGCACTGATGGACTGCGCTTTATTTAGATAGGTGTAAAAATCCTGATGATGCTTTGCCTTTGCAAAATCTAGGAATCCATCCGCCATCCCTGTCTGTGCAAACAGAACAGCTAGCCGATCTTTGCCACTATTTTTTACAGTAAACGCTTTGCGCTCATTGGTAGAGGCGTCATTTGCAAGGAAGGTGCTTTCGTAGAATTCACTTCCGATTGCGTAATATTGGTCCCCCAAGGCTTTTACGAGATGTGCCCCCATGCAGGTTGTCATTCCTACGGAAGTAGAGGTCTTTTCAATGTGTCCATTATGTCCAGCGATGAACATGTTCTTGCGACCGTACTGTTTCTTTTCAAAGGATAAAATCCACATCACTTTGTCCGCCATGTAGCGATCACGGGTGTTGCTGTAGTTCACATTTGTTCCGCGCAGTGTAGCGTTTTGCTTGATGGATTCTGCGAAGGCAGTAGCCAGCTCATATGCTTTCTCAGAGCTTTTCGCGATGTAAACGGATTGGTTTTGTTTCATCTGATCCATCAAGCTTTTTATGTGGGGGATCGCTTCCTGTACGAGGGCGACCTTTTGATTATACACCGTCTTATCATTCAGATTCGTAAGTAGCTTCTCATACTTGGATGCGAGTGTCGGATCGACTTTTTTCAAATAGGAGAATAGCCCGTTTTTGTTATGGTCATAGCGTTGCATGTCAAAGCCGTAGAAATGAATTTGATCTTTGGCATCTCGCTTCTCATTAAAGGCACGCATCCAAGAGAGAAGGGCGGCCATTTCTTCTGTATGGTAAATCGTAAATCCGATGGCTTTTGCGGCATCCTGAGCAGTTCCGCTGCCGCCTAAAATGTATTCATTGACCTTTTGTCCACCGCCAAAATCACCTTCGATAGCAAATACGCGATAGCCTTGTTTTTCTACCAAATGCTTAAAAATATCTAACTTCAGCGTAGTGAATTGCTTGTTGCCATGCGTAGCTTCTCCAAACCCGATGATGGTTTTTGCAGGAAGCTCCATTTTTGAAACAGGGACAAGGTTTGCTTGTAATGACTGTTGCAAGGTGTTGGCTGATGCGGGATGGAACCCTGTCAATACACTCAGGATGATGAACAAGCTGATAGTGAATAGGAGTTTTCTCTTCATGTCACTCTCTCTTTCTTGCGCTGATCTTTTGTTTGTAAGTGGTTTTTCTTACCATTTTCCCTATTATACTCCTTTATGAAGTCGTTTACCTAGATTAAAAAAACACACCTGGGTTTGAGATTCCCGGGTGCATTTTCTCTTTGTTACTTTACATATTTCGCCCGATATTCATCTGCCAGCATGGACATAAGAATAGAGTCGTGATAGGTGTGGTTGTAATAAAGGGCTTGTCGCTGTACGCCTTCACGCTGGAATCCGAGCTTTTCATACGTGTGGATGGCACGTTCGTTAAAGGCGAATACGTTTAGCTCGATGCGATGCAGATTGAGGATGCCAAAACCATAATCGAGCAGCAGCAGGAGGGCTTCGCTGCCGTAGCCTTTACCTTGATGGGCATTTTGGTCAATCGAAATTCGGATAAAGGCGTTGCGATTATTCCGATCGATATCCCCGATCTGGACGTCGCCAATCACCTGATCATTTTCACACAGGCAGATCATTAAGAGGACACTGGAAGAGTCCTGGCCTTTGTTCTCGATGTACTGGTGGATTTGCTCACGCGTGAAATGCTTTTGGGTACCAGTCAGCATACGCGTTTCCTTGTTGAACAAGGAGCGGAAGTATAATTCGGTATCTTCTGTGCCAATCGGTCGTAAAAAGACGCGTTCCCCTTCCAAAAAGCGAACCGCTGCACGTGTATTCTCCTGTGTCATAGACATAGTCGTTGTCCTCCTGTTCGTTCAAAACTTCTTTTTCTTAGGATAACGAGCAAGTGTATACTTGAAAATGTGCAGTTTTGTAAAAATGAAAAGGACAGATGGAGGGGGAAATCGAGATGCTCTTGACCCCAAAATGGCAGGAAAATGACAACGAGCCGCAATACGTACAGCTATATGCTTATTTGAAAAAGGAAATCGTCGCAGGACGCTTGGCGGTGAGTAGCAAGCTGCCGTCCGTTCGAAAGCTGGCTGACTTGCTGGGCTTAAGCACAACACCCGTGGAGATGGCATACCAGCAGCTGCTGGCGGAAGGTTTTATCCAAAGTAAACCGCGCAGTGGGTATTACGTGGAAAAATTGCCTGATCCTGAAGTGAAACCGGGTAATGGTGCGAGCGCACAAACTATCCGTCGGCCCATGGTGCGTGACGAGCGGGAGTACGTCTATGACTTTCATCTCTCCCGCAATGATTTTTCGTTATTTCCAACCATGATTTGGCGTCGTTTGTACAATGAGACGCTTCACATAGAGCAGCAGGAGAATCTTTTTTATGGAGATCCGCAAGGGGAGGCTGGACTCAGGAAGCAAATCGCTGACTACTTGCACAGGTACCGGGGTGTCGCTTGTTCGCCAAATCAAGTGGTGATTGGGGCGGACCAGTTTGGCTTGCTGTCCTTGATCTGTTTGATGGTAAAACCACAGTTCCAACGCATCAGCGTAGAAAATCCGGGGTATTTGCTGTTTGCCAATACGTTTCGCCAGCACGGATACGACGTGGTGCCGATCTCACTGACAGAGGACGGAATTAGCGTCAGTGAGCTATATGAGTCAGGGGTTGGACTGGCTGCCGTTTCTTCGGCTCATCAATACCCACGTGGGA
This sequence comes from Brevibacillus sp. AG, assembly GCF_028369215.1. Lineage (NCBI taxonomy): Bacteria > Bacillati > Bacillota > Bacilli > Caryophanales > Paenibacillaceae > Brevibacillus > Brevibacillus sp. AG. The sequence continues at coordinate 4,601 of NZ_JAQMYO010000006.1, forward strand.
TGATCATGCCCATATCCAAGCGGCTGCAATTGCTCGAATGGGCCAAGAATGTGGGAGGATACATCATCGAAGACGATTATGACGGAGAGTTTCGTTATCATGGCAGACCGATTCCGTCCATGCAGGGTTTGCTCCCGGATGCGAATGTGATCTATATGGGGAGCTTTGCGCAGGTGTTGGCGCCAGCAATCGGCATATGGTACATGGTCTTGCCAGAATCTCTGCTGGATACGTACCACAACCTGCTGCGCGAGACACTGCTGGAACCATCTTCATCCCGACTGCATCAGCGGACGATGGAAGCCTTTATGGAAAAAGGATACTTCGAAAAGCATGTCCGAAAAATGCGCAAGCTGTACCGCAAAAAGCATGATGCGCTGCTGCTGGCTGTGCAAAAGCATTTTGGCGATAGAGCGACAGTCATCGGAGCCGATGCGGGGTTTCACGTCCTACTGCGGGTAAACAGCGAGCGAAGTGAGGAGGAGTTGAAAAAGCGGGCGATTCAGGCAGGCGTGAGAGCCTCGGCTGCATCGTTTACATGGCTGGTGCCACCTAATCCCTTGCCAAAAGAGTTTTTCCTCGGCTTCGCGGGTATTCCATTGGAAAAAATCGAACCCGGTATCGAAGCGTTGAGCCAAGCGTGGTTTGGCGATTGTTGACAATGCATGAGTACGCCGTTATGCTAAGAGTACCTTTTGGAAAATATGAAAAACAAAATATTTTCCTTGTTTTCGAAAGGAGGGCAAGAACATGCAGGAGCGAATCCTACAATGCGCCTATCATGAGATTGAGACCAAGGGCGTCCGTTTTACCATGTCCGATTTAGCTCGGCGCGCAGGCGTTAGTACCAAGACGTTGTATGCGAGCTTTCCTTCGAAAGAAGCCTTGATCACCAAAGTCATTGAAGAAAACATCGAGGATTTGCGTAAAGCGGAGGATCAGATTTTACATGATCTTGACCTCGATTTGGTAGAGAAGATGCGACAACTCCTGGCACTGGTCCCGAACAACTTCTCACGAACGGACCTGCGCGTGTGGTACGAGCTGAAGCGCTACTATCCCGAGCAATGGAAGCTGATCGACGAGTTCAATCAACAGGAGTGGGAGCATGTTCGGATCATTCTGGAGCAAGGGGTTGAGAAGGGCGTGTTTCGTCGTATCCAGCTTCCGATCCTGATTCAGATGTATACCGGGACGCTTAACCAGCTGATTGATCAGCAGTTGGCGAACCAGCATCAAGTGACGATTGGCGATGCGCTGAATGCAGTCATCGATATTTTACTAGGTGGCATCGTAGATTCTTCGTCTTCAAACAAGTAAGTAGGAGGAACATAATGAGTTGGGTCTATCTATTAATGGCCATTTTGCTAGAGGTGGCTGGAACAACATCGATGAAGCTGTCTGACGGGCTGAGCAAGCCTGTCCCTAGTGTGATGATGTTTATCTTTTATATTTTGTGCTTCTCGTCGCTGAGCCTGGCGCTCAAGGAAATGGAGGTCGGGACCGCCTATGCCATCTGGTCTGGTCTCGGCACCGCGATCATCGCGGTCATTGGTGTGGTGGTCTTCAAGGATGCCTTCACTGTCAAAAAATTGATTGCTGTCGGACTGATCATTGTGGGCTGTGTGCTGTTGAATCTGGGAGACACCTCCCACGCGCAATCTTCTAAAGAGACAGGAGTAGCTGAGGCGAAATGAGTGAGAAAAATGCAAGAGCAATGCTAGTGTTCTTCTGGATCACCGATGTTGCTTTTGTCGTATACTGGCTTGTTACATTTTTGGAGCTTCTCCCTGTGGAATATCTGTATCAGGATTACTACAACCCCAATTTGCTTGCATGGAACTTGTCCTTTTTTCCATTGGATATTTTCATTTCCATCACGGGCTTTGCCAGTCTGTACGCCTATCGCAGAGGACGGTACATCTGGAAGCCGCTTGCCATGTTGTCGCTCGTTTTGACATCCTGCTCGGGTTTGCAGGCGATCGCTTTTTGGGCGTTCAAGGCAGATTACGATTGGTCCTGGTGGATTCCAAACCTGTACCTGCTGATATATCCGTTATTCTTTTTGCCGGGCTTGATGCGAGAATTGGCAAAAGTGAAGGAAAGGGATTCTTGACAAATTTTGAGCGGTGGCTATATAGTAGGTCTTAAGTTAATAGTGCTGTGGAGATTGGGAGATCAGCTAATATTTGCAAAATGAGGGCATTGGCTCTTGTTTAGCGAGTATTAGCTTTTTTATTTTCTCTCCAGATAAACCACAAAGGAGTTAGCGTATTGTAAGCGCTTAACAGGAGTAGGTTTATGTTTTTTCCAAAAAGGGGGAGGATGGGGCATGTCTATTTATGTAGGGGAATTGATCGGGACGATGATCTTGATCATTTTGGGGGCAGGTGTTTGCGCCGGACAAAACTTGAAAAAGGCGTACTCCCAAAACGGCGGTTGGATTGTAATTACGCTGGGGTGGGGTCTGGCAGTTGCGTGCGGAGCGTATGCAGTAGGAAGCATTAGCGGAGCGCATTTGAATCCGGCACTTACGATTGCACTGGCAAGCATCGGTCAATTTCCGTGGGAGCATGTTCCGGGCTACATAGCGGCTCAACTGATAGGGGCATTTATGGGAGCGACGTTCGTCTGGATCTTTTATTACCCGCATTGGCGTGAGACGAATGATGCAGGAGCCAAATTGGGGGTATTTGCAACAGGTCCCGCGATTCCCAATACAGTCGCGAATCTGTTCAGTGAAATTTTAGGTACGTTTTTCTTGGTGCTCGGTCTACTGGCGATCGGAGCGAATAAATTTGCAGAAGGACTGAATCCGTTTATCGTCGGCTTCCTGATTGTCGCAATTGGTTTGTCTCTTGGTGGTACTACTGGTTATGCGATCAATCCGGCCCGTGACCTGGGACCTCGTCTCGCTCATGCTCTATTGCCCATCCACGGCAAAGGAAAGTCCAACTGGCGCTATGCATGGATTCCTGTTGTTGGACCTATCATTGGAGCAGTAAGTGGAGCGTTTTTTTACAAATGGACGTTTACAGATCATTCGCTGACAGGTGTAATAGCATTAGCGGCTTTCATGGTGATTGCCATCGTGGTCGGAATGACAACCAAAAAATCAATCGGCAGCAAGGAGCGACTCGCATCCGAGAGTGCGCGTTCCTAGACATAAAGGTAAGAATGAAGGCGATTTCATATGAGTGAAGGAGGAACAGTTGTCATGGACAATAAATATATGCTTTCCCTCGATCAGGGAACCACGAGCTCTCGCGCTATTTTATTCGATAAATCAGGTGCCATTATCGGTGTGGCCCAGAAGGAATTTACGCAAATCTATCCGAAGCCGGGTTGGGTGGAGCACAATGCCGAGGAAATCTGGGAATCGCAGCTGGAGGTTTTGAAAGCGGTTTTACTGGAGAATCATGTGAAGCCGGAAGAAATCGCTGGAATCGGGATTACCAATCAGCGGGAAACAACCGTGGTATGGGATAAGCACACGGGTAAGCCGATTCACAATGCGATTGTATGGCAAAGCAGACAGTCCATCGATATTTGCAACCAGTTGAAAGAGCAAGGCTATGAGCAAATCGTTCGTGAAAAGACAGGATTGTTGATTGACGCCTACTTCTCCGGGACAAAGGTAAAATGGCTGCTCGAACATGTCGAGGGAGCACGGGAGCGAGCCGAGAAAGGCGACCTCTTGTTTGGAACCATCGATACGTGGCTGATTTGGAAGCTGACCAATGGCCTTGTGCATGTGACCGACTATTCCAATGCTTCGCGCACGTTGATGTTTAATATTCATTCCCTGGAGTGGGACGACGAGCTGTTGAACATGCTGCAAATCCCGAAAGCTATGCTGCCAGCTGTCCGTCCTTCCAGCGAATTGTACGGCTATACAGACGAGAAGCTCTTCGAATTCCAGATTCCGATTGCCGGGATTGCCGGAGACCAGCAAGCCGCTTTGTTTGGTCAAGCGTGCTTTGCGGAAGGGCAGGCCAAAAACACATACGGAACAGGTTGCTTCATGCTGATGAATACCGGAGAAAAGGCAGTTGCATCCAAAAACGGGTTGTTGACGACCATTGCCTGGGGAGTGGATGGCAAGGTAGAGTACGCCCTGGAAGGTAGTATTTTTGTAGCTGGTGCGGCGATTCAATGGCTGCGTGACGGACTCAAGCTGATTGAAAAATCATCGGATTCGGAAAAACACGCACTGGCTGTTGACAGCACAGATGGTGTTTATATGGTTCCAGCCTTTGTTGGATTGGGAGCACCGTATTGGGATATGGAAGCAAGAGGCGCGATCTTCGGCTTGACTCGCGGAACGACGGAAGATCATTTGATTCGGGCAGCGCTGGAGTCTCTGGCTTATCAGACACGGGATGTGCTTGAAGCGATGGAGGCTGATTCTGGCATCCGGCTGCAAAAGCTGGCGGTAGACGGTGGAGCCGTGGCGAATAACTTTTTAATGCAGTTCCAGTCTGACATCCTGAATACAGAGGTTGAGCGTCCGCGTGTCAATGAAACGACCGCGCTGGGAGCAGCTTACCTGGCAGGGCTTGCCGTCGGGTATTGGGGCAGCAAGGAAGATATTGTGAATAACAAAGTGGTGGAGCGCTCCTTCTCACCAGATATGGCGGAGGAAGTGCGCCAGGAGCTGTACGCAGGCTGGAAGCAAGCTGTTACGGCAACGATGGGTTACAAGATTAGGCATTGATTTTTGTGTAAAAGAGGTCTAAAGTTAAAGATAAGTTAATCATGCTGTGGAGACTACGGAGACAGCCAGTATCAGAAGAGCAATGACATTGCATTGCTTCTTTTGGATATTGGCTGTCTTTTTCTTTTAGAGAGGATGAGAAGAACGATGAACGATCAACATGCATTATCATCAAGTCAACGCCAGGCTTGTCTGGATAAAATGGCAACGAAACAACTCGATCTTTTGGTTATTGGCGGTGGGGTGACGGGAGCAGGTATTGCCCTCGACGCAGCCGCGAGAGGTCTGAGTGTCGGACTCGTGGAAAAACAGGACTTCGCTGCGGGCACTAGTAGTCGCTCTACCAAGCTCGTTCATGGAGGATTGCGCTATTTGAAGCAGGGCGATGTGCAGCTGGTGCGGGAAGTAGGCAGGGAGCGAGCTATTTTGTATCGCAATGCGCCACATATCGTCATCCCGGAAAAAATGATTTTGCCCATTGTGAAAAATGGTACCTATGGCAAGCTGGCAACCTCTATTGGTTTGTATGTTTACGATGTGTTGGCTGGAGTCGAAAGAAAAGAACGACGCATCATGCTGAACAAAGAGAGAACTGTGGAGGCAGAACCGCTTTTGCGCCGCGATATTCTCAAGGGCGGCGGGCTTTATTTCGAGTATCGGACAGATGATGCTAGACTTACGGTTGAGGTCATGAAAACAGCAAGCTCGCACGGAGCGCTTTGCGTGAACTATACCGAAGCCACTGGCTTTATTTATGAAAACGGCAAAGTCATCGGGATTAGCGCGAAGGATTTGCTTACGGGCACAGAGTACTCCCTCCATGCCAAAAAAATCGTCAACGCAGCAGGTCCTTGGGTGGATCAGCTTCGAGAAAAGGACCACTCCCTGTATGGCAAGCGCCTCCACCTGACAAAAGGTGTCCACCTGGTCGTGCCATATAACAGACTGCCTTTGAAGCAGGCCGTTTATTTCGATGTATCCGATGGGCGCATGCTGTTTGCCATTCCGCGCAATAACAGTACGTATATCGGTACCACTGACACGAATTACAAAGGTGTGCTGGAGCGGCCAACAGTGACGAGAGAAGACATGGAGTATGTATTGAATGCCGCGAACGAGATGTTCCCTTCTGTGAAGCTGACGGAACAGGATGTCAGCTCCAGCTGGGCAGGACTCAGACCACTGATCCATGAAGATGGCAAGTCCCCATCCGAATTGTCACGCAAGGACGAGATTTTTTATTCCAAAAGCGGGCTGATTACGATCGCAGGTGGAAAATTGACGGGCTTCCGCAAAATGGCCGAGCGCATTGTGGATGTGGTGGCCAAGCAGTTGACCGAAGAAGAGGGCAGAGCATTTGAAGCTTGTCGGACAGACAAAATCGTCCTCGCTGGCGGAAAATTTGACTCCGCAGCCAAGATTCCTGTATTTGTGAAAGCACAGGCAGAGCGACTTCGCCAATGGGGAATCACCGAGGAACAAATCCGCGTTCTGGTCGGAAAATATGGAAGCAACAGTGAGGAAATCGTAACAATGTGCCTGGAGTTTTTGACACAAAATGCTCAAAATGTGTCTCCAATCGAAGCACTGCTGAAAGCAGAACTGCGCTACGCTGTAAAGGAAGAAATGGTCATGACCATGAGTGATTTTCTGATTCGTCGTAGTGGCAGACTATTCTTCGAGAGGGATACACTGGAGCCTGTGTATCGAATGGTGGGAGAAGAGCTCGCTCATGAGCTGCAATGGTCGGATGAGAGGAAAGAACATGAAATAAAAGCGTTTGAAGAGGAATATCATCTTGCGAAAACATTTCAATAGGGGTGATTCGTGATTGGCAAACCTGATCAATCAAAAAATACTTCCTGCCGCCCGGACATTAAAAGAATTTGATGAACTCATGGAAAGCTGCTACGAGCGCATTATTTTGCTGAATGCTCATGTTGCGCAAGTAAAGCCACTGGGAAAACGGGCCAGAGCATTCGGGAAAAAACTGCTGATCCATGCTGATCTCATAGACGGCTTGAAGTCTGATGAATATGCGATGGAGTTTCTTGCGCAAGAAGCCCAGCCCGAAGGAATCATCACCACACGGAACAGTGCCGTTCTTGCCGCCAAGAAAAAAGGGCTCATTTCCATCCAACGACTGTTTCTCATTGATACGATGGCATTAGACAGCAGCCTTACCCAGCTTGCGAGAACCAAACCGGATTACGTCGAGGTTTTGCCAGGAATCATTCCCCACCTGATCGAAGAAATTACTGTACGAACCAGCATTCCGGTTATCGCTGGAGGATTTATTCGTACAAAGGAAGATGTGGATCGCGCTATTCTTGCCGGTGCGACATCTGTAACCACTTCTCGCAGAGAGCTGTGGACGAAATCATAAGGACATATTAGGGTAGTCAAAAGCCGGTCATTCCTGTTCGTAGGAATACCGGTTTTTTTGATAGGTAGATACCCTTTTATTTATAGGGATGTCAGTAGTCTATGCGGATGAACGCCACCGTGCATATACACATATAGTCAGCAAAAAATAAGAGGAAAGAAGGCGGTTGCGTGAATTATCAAAGCTCTCAATGGCAATCATCGTATTCTTCGCGGGAAGGACATTCTTCTTATTACCCTTGGCAAAGAGATCGAGAACGGCCACCAGGATGGGATCGTGGAAGGGACTGGGACCACGGTAGAGGAAGAGGGGAGCATAGGCCTTTCCGGAGTTGGGAGTTTGACCATAGAAGGAGATGCCCGGATCACTGTCGTTGGTGCCCTCCTGGCTGCTGCGGACGCTTTCGCTAACAGATAAGTAATAGACTAGAGCCAAATCTTGAGATGTATGCGAGATTTGGCTCTTTCTTTGGGTAATAGAAAAGGAAGGCGACACTTAATCGCCAATAATACACCTGATCCTCTTGACCCCTTCTTCGATCTGTTCCTCGGTAGTATTGCCGTATCCGAGAATGATTTTATCCGTAGGATTACGAAAAACGTCAGAGCACAATCCTGACGTTTTTTCTTTTTTTCACGCTTGCACTTTGTGACCAATCGACTTCATTTTGAAAAAAATGTAGCTATTTGTCTGGAAATAACGTCAATAACTGTATGAGAAGAAAAGATAGGAAGAAAAAGAATGGTCCGTGGAGGTTATGAACGAATGAAAACGGCGCAGTGTAAGCGATGGCTCCTGGCCTTCTGTGCGTTCCTCCTGTTGGTAGCGGGTGTTCCTTTAGGATTAACGGGGACAGCCTTGGCAGAAGGAAACATTCAGTTGGGAGTAACAGTCGGAATTGAAGGAAAGTACAGGGATACGGGGATGGTACCCGTTGTGGTAACGGTGAGAAATGGAGGGGCGGATATTGAAGGGGAGCTGTTTGTCGCCACTGGGGAACAGGGAGACAGACGCTTCGCAGTTGCCAATTATCAGCCGGTTTCGATTGCAAGCGGAGTGACCAAGCAGGTAACGATTCTCGTTCCTGGATCAGAGCTGCATGGCAATTCTTTTGTGGCCTTAATGCAAAATGATAAGATCATCGCGCAAACTCCGGTAACAGGCGTTTCATACAGCGAGGATACGTTGATGATCGGCGTGTTGGCAGAAAATCCCGACACAGCTAACTTCCTTGGAGTACTGCCGAAAGGCTCTATTCATAACCCTGTCCAGCTCTTGACGATGAAGGCAGACAATATGCCTGTGACAGGTACTCAGCTCCAGATGATCAATATGCTCGTTATCAATAATTTTGCTTTGGATTCATTGAATGAACAGCAGATCAAGGCGATTCGGGATTGGACGAATTCTGGCGGGATGCTCATTTTAGCTGGAGGAGCGCAGTACAAGAAAGCCGGAGGCATTTTGGCTGACTTGTCGCCAGTAGAAGTGACTGGAGTGACGAGTGTACAGACACTCTCTAGTTTAAAAGTGGATAAGACCAATCCGATTGCACTGACATCACCCTTTACTGTAAGCAATGGGACATTGAAGGCAGGGAAGGTTCTGTACAGCGAAGGCAATATTCCGCTGATGGCTGTCCATAACGTGGGAGCCGGAAAAGTAATGTACGTCGCCTATGATTTGGCGGCGGAACCAGTAGCCAGCTGGGCAGGAAACAGTCGCTTTTGGGCAGATACATTAGTAAAGGCCTTTGGTTCTTTCATGAACGCTTCAAATAGGAGCATGATCGACAACGTATGGCCGCTTCGGGATGCTGCTGATCGAGTCCCATCCTTGAAAATTCCAGAGGTTGGCTGGTTCGCCGTATTTTTTGGAATTTATGCCCTGCTTGTAGGGCCAGTTCTTTTCTATATTTTGCGGAGACGCCGCAAGCAAAGCTACATGTGGGTGATCGTCCCTGCCCTTTCGGTGTTGGCGGGAATCGGAATCTTCTCGATTGGTGCCATCCAGCGGGGTGTGGGTGTAAAGCTGCACCAGGTAGGTTATATTGAGCTGCAAAACAACGGACAGGCAAATGCGCTGAGTGTAACTGCATTATTCGTACCTAGTAATGACGACTATCGTTTGACGATAAAAGGAGAGGGTATAACCCAACCCGTCACTGAAAGAGATTATATCGATCAAATTCCGAAAACGTGGATTTCCATACAGCCAGATCAGACTCATATTGATTTCCGCGATGTAGAATTTTGGTCGATGCGCAAGGTTGCAACGGAGCAAACCTTATCGGACGTAGGAAAAATAGAATCGAACCTGTCGTATGAGAATGGCGCACTGAAAGGAACTGTGACAAACCATACGAAGTACTCGTTGCGAGATGTGACGATCTCGACAGGTATAACGGTACAAGAGTTTCCGCAGTTGGCGGCTGGCAGCAGTATCGAAGTGAACTTGCCGTTTGCCTCTCAACATCAAGCAAGGCGGAACCAACATCGGATGAATACGGGGAATGCACTGCCGCAGTATATGCAATCGAATGGCTATGACAGACAAACGCGCGAGCAAGTCATCGTGGAAATGCTCGACATGATGGACAGACGTGGTGGTCAGTCTGAAGTGGTAAAACTCGTGGGCTGGACCGACGAGCAAGTTGTTGAGGCTGTTGTACCAAACGAAAATACGGAGAACAGCAGCCTTGCGATGGTCACTTCGACACTGCAAGTGAATCCATCGAAGGACGGACACATTTATTATCCGACGGGATCATTTGATGTGACGATGTCGGGTAGCTCTGTTCCGGTAGATGACTATGGAGATGGCTTTAGACTGCCTGCCGGGGATATTACCTTTGACATCAATCTGAATCAGGAAGGACAGGATCTTACCATCAGCAATTTGTATCTGTACACCTGGTCAGAGGACAATACGACATTTGAAAAAGAGGTTTACAACTGGAAGACAAAAGCTTTCGAACCATTTGAAAAAGCATTCATGAACAACGTGATGACAAGCGACAAGACCACTACTTATGTTTCGGGCGACGGCATTGTCCGCATCAAATTTGCCCACCAGTTTGAGGATGATCGCCACATTGGGGTTCCAAGTGTCAGTGTGGAAGGGAAGGTGAGCAAGAAATGATCCAGATCCAAAATTTGCGTAAGCGCTACGGCAAAATGGAAGCGTTGAAAGGACTTTCGCTCGAAATTGACAAGGGGACCGTTTTTGGTTTCGTCGGTCCGAACGGGGCAGGAAAATCGACGACGATGTCCATTTTGGCGACTTTATTGGAGCCGACCAGTGGGAAAGCATACGTAGGCGGCTACGAAGTGACCAAGCATCCAAAGGAAGTACGCAAGCTGATTGGCTACATGCCTGACTTTTTTGGTGTCTACGACAATTTGACAGCAGAAGAGTACCTCGATTTTTACGGCGCGAACTACGATATTCCGGCAACTGAACGAAAACAAATCATTCCGCAGTTATTAGAGCTGGTGAATCTCACGCACAAGCGGGATGCCTACGTCGACTCGTTGTCGCGGGGGATGAAGCAGCGTCTCGGGCTGGCTCGCTCGCTGGTTCACAATCCGGAAGTGCTCATTTTGGACGAACCAGCTTCTGGGTTGGACCCGCGTGCACGCATCGAGCTGCGGGAGATTTTGAAGGAACTGCGGGACATGGGCAAGACGATTATCATTAGCTCGCACATATTGCCTGAGCTAGCGGAGATGTGCGACGTCATCGGGATTGTGGAGGAAGGCAATCTGGTTGCCTTTGGACGAGTCGATGAGATTTACTCGAAAATGCAAGAACAGCGGGTATTGCGTATCCGTCTATTGGATCGGGTTGATGAAGCAATGACGCGCTTGCGTGAGATGCCCGTCATTACAAGGGTGACACGTGAAGGAAACTGGGTCGTTGCAGGCTTTTCAGGCAATGACGAAGAGCAGGTTGAGCTGCTGCGGGAGCTTGCGGTGTCAGGCTATCCTGTCGCCGCGTTTAATGAGTCAGTTGGTGATTTGGAAGAAATCTTCCTAGAAATTACGAAAGGGGTGGGCTCATGAGCGACTTGAGACGATTTCGCAACCCTGTCTTGTTCAATGAGTGGAAAATGCGGATGCGGACCAATCGGTCACCGTGGATCATCCTGCTCTATTTGCTTGTTTTGGGCGCAATGACGCTCACGCTGATTTTCTTTATGACAAACGGTGGCAGCTACTATAATCCGAATGATACACGGGAGCTGTTCATGATGCTGTCTGTGTTTCAGCTCGGGATGATCTGTTTCGTCGTGCCGGGACTAACGTCAGGTGTGATTTCCGGTGAGCGCGAACGCCAGACATTGAGCGTACTGTTGACCACGAATGTCAGTGCCACACGATTGATTTTAGGCAAATGGCTGGCGTCGCTCAGCTTCATGACCTTCTTAGTTATTGCGACTATCCCGCTCTATGCCATCGTCTTTTTGTATGGAGGAATCTCACCTGCACAAGTGATCAAGGTGTTTGGCTTTTACGTCATTACAATGTTTGGCATCGGCAGTATTGGTGTGCTCATGTCCACGCTGATCAAGCGGACAGGTATCGCTACGGTCGTTACTTATGCCGTGGTGTTTGGATATGCGATTGGATCGAGCATACTGGCGGAAATTATCAGGGAGTTCATTCGGTACCAGCGCCGATCGGGTGGAATGTCATCCGCGACCATGCCGGACTGGCCAGATCTCCTGCATAATTTCAACCCATTGTTTGCGATGTTAAACATTTTTGAAGAAGGGCCGCAGCTCAGGATTGGGAATGTGGACCCGTACGCAGTTTACTGCCTGTTTTTCGGGATCATTACACTGTTCTGCCTTTTACTCGCCATCTATCTCATTCAGCCAGTGAAACCGAGATTTCGCAAAGTAAAAGAGGAGCAATAAGCCATGTTTACCTCTAAATCGAACGACGAGCTGAAGTCACTGCTTGCGCCTATTCGAAAGCAACTGGGCTTGCGTGTATGGATACAGCAGCTAACGGTCTATGTTTTGTGGGGAATGGGGGCGAGTCTGGTGCTCCTCCTCCTTGCCCGCATCTGGCCGATTCCGTTTTACCAATGGATCGCGGTTGTGCTGCCAGTGCTTGTTATCATCACGGGTCTGGTGCGTGCGCTTTGGATGCGCCCTACCTGGCTCCACTGTGCGCAAGTGGCAGACGGTAATGGTTTGGCTCAGCGAGTCGTCACAGCATGGGAGAATCAAGAGAATCAGTCGATGGTAGCGGGTATGCAGAGGGAAGACGCCCTGCAGCATCTGCGAAAAAATTTGCCGCAAATCGTAGAGAGCGTCCGCATCTGGTCGCTGGTCCAAAGAAAGGTGTATGTCACAAGCAGCTTGCTATTGGTATGCCTAGTGCTGTTTCTTTGGCCGAATCCGCAAGACTTGCGACTGGCCCAGATAGCAGAGGAAAAGAAAGCAATCGCGCAGGTCGAGGAAGAAGTAGAGGAAATCAAACAGGACGTGAAAAAGAATACAGGCTTAACCGACGCGCAGAAAAAGCAGCTGGAGGAAATGCTGGAGCAGGCAAAAAAGGCTCTGGCGAAAGCAGACGATCCGGCAGAACGTCAAAATGCATTGCGTGCTGCGGAAAAACAATTGGAGAAGGTCAAAGATGCAGAGCAGCACAAAGAAAAAGCGCTGCAAGCACTCCAGCGCAGCTTGGGTAATCAAGAAGGGACCAAATCCTTGGCTGGCGCGATGGAAGCGAAAGATCGACAAGCGATGACCGAGGCCCTGGCACAAATGGCAAAAGCCATGGAAAGCATGCCGCAAAAAGAGCGGGAAGAGATCGCCCGCGAACTCGCAAGTGCAGCAGAACAATTGAAAAAAGAGGCAGAGTCTGCCGACTCGAAGGAGCTGGAGGATATCGCCAAACAACTGGCGGAGGCAGCCCAGCAAACAGCACAAGGACAAATGCCTCAAGCGATGACTGCGCTCGAGAACAGCTTGATGCAAGCGATGACGGGCATCCAGCAATCTCAGCAAGCCATGCTCGCAGCTATACATGCCGCTGCTTCGCTCAATCAGTCGCAAATGACGCTTGCCAGTGCAGGCGCACAAGTAGGAAATGCTGGAGCGAGTGGAGATGGGGCAGGTACGGCGGCAACAGGCCAGGCGACTCCAGCATCGGGGACACCCGGGAATCAGCCAACTGCGGCAACACCGGGAACAGGTACCAATCCCAATCAAGGGACGAACCCGGCAAACCAGTCCGGGAATGGAAATAATGGCTCGGGGCAAGGGAATGGCAACGGAAACGGAAACGGCAACGGAAACGGAAACGGCAACGGTAATGGAAATGGAAATGGAAATGGAAACGGCGGTCAAGGAAGCGGTCAAGGTGGCGGGGCCGGGTTAGGAAAAGGCAAACACGAGCTCGTTACCGTCCCGGCAGATCGCATAGGTGGAGATAAAGGACCTGTTGATACAGTCGGAGGCACACTCGGGTCAGGACCTTCCCAGTCGCAGCAAAGCGGAAACACACAAGTCTCCTCCGGTGGAACACTGCCGTATGAGGAAGTGTACGGCCAGTATGAGCAATTTGCCCGTGAAAGTATGGAAAAGGGCAGTATTCCCGGCGATTACCAACAGATCGTAAAGGATTATTTCAGCAAAATTGAGCCTTAGATCATTCAACAACAGGAAGGGGACACGGCGATGGCGCAGCAAACGCTAGAGGATTGCTTGCAGCGAGTAGAGCTTGTCAGGCAGGAGATTGGAAAGGTATTGGTAGGACAAAAAGATGTGGTCGAGCAACTTCTGTGGGCCGTGTTTGCAGGTGGACATGCGCTTTTGGAAGGTGTACCCGGATTGGGCAAAACGCTGCTTGTTCGGACACTGTCTCAAGCCTTCGAGCTGTCGTTTCAGCGTATTCAGTTCACACCGGACCTGATGCCGACAGACATTACTGGAACGAACATCCTGTTGGTCGACGAGAAGGGTCAGCAGTCTTTCCAATTCCAACATGGTCCGATCTTCGCTCATGTCGTGCTGGCTGACGAAATCAACCGGGCGACGCCGAAGACGCAAAGCGCCCTGTTGGAGGCCATGCAGGAGCGAACCGTTTCTGCCGGCGGTGTGACTCGTCAGCTGCCGGCGCCATTCTTCGTTCTCGCGACACAGAACCCGCTGGAACAGGAAGGGACATACCCGTTGCCAGAAGCGCAAATGGACCGCTTTTTATTGAAGATCGACGTGCCGTATCCGACGGAAGAAGAACTGAAAATGATCGTGCGACAAACGACTACGAGCCAGGTGATCACCGTGGAAAAAGTGGCTTCAGCCGAGCAAATTGCTGAGATTCAGCAGGCAGCGCGTGAAGTGCTGGTTGCCGATGCGGTACTAGATTACGCCGTGAAGCTGCTTTTAGCGACGCATCCGGGGGAACAGGCGATTGCTTCCGTGAACAAATATGTGCGCAACGGTGCAGGTCCACGTGGCGTGCAGGCGATTGTCTCCTTGGCAAAGGTACGTGCGTTATTGGCTGGCCGATACAATCTGGCATACGAGGACGTGACAGCAGTTGCTCTGCCAGCGTTGCGCCACCGCATTTTCCTTAATTTTGAAGGAGAGGCAAACGGCATCCGACCAGACCGCGTCATTATGGATATTTTGGACGAACTGGGGACGCAGAAAGTATGAATCAACACCTGCTTGATCCGTCATGGCTCGCCAGACTGGAGCGAATGCAGATGGCTAGCCGCAAAGCGGTCAGCGGTAGCCAGGCAGGCAAGCGAAGGGCGAGACAGCTGGGCAGCTCCATGGAGTTCGCGGACTTTCGGGCGTATGTTCCCGGCGATGATTTGCGGCAGCTCGATTGGAATGCGTATGCCCGTTCAGGCAAGCTGTTTTTGAAAAAGTACTTGGATGAAACAGAGCTTCATGTGAACTTGTATATCGATTGCAGTCGCTCGATGAGCTACGGGCAACCGAACAAAATGGCCCGAGCTGTCGAGATTGCCGCGGCTCTTGGCTATTTGTCCCTGTGCCATCTCGATCATGTGTCGGTCTATGCATTTGACAGCCGCATTACGGCAGCACTTACCGGGCTGCAAGGAAAGAGTCAGGCACATCGCTTGCTTAGCTTCCTATCTTCCCTGCAAGAAGGGGAAGCAGGTGATATTCAAACGGCAATGCGCCAGCCTGGGGCTGTCAGCGGCAAAGCTGGCACATCTATCGTGCTGTCGGACTTTTTGTTCGAGTCAGGTTATACAGAAGGCATCGCGTATTTGCAGGCGGCCAAACAAGAGGTGACGCTGGTTCAGGTGCTTTCCAAAGAAGAGCTTGCGCCCGAGTATGCGGGAGAGCTGCGGTTGATAGATTCAGAGACCGGGCAAGCAAAAGAAGTATCCCTGACCAGCCTTTTGATGGAAGAGTACCACAAGAGCTTGCAAGATTATCAACAAGAACTGTCCGCGTTTGCATATGGAAGAGGGATCGCCTTCGTGTCTGTAGAGGCGGAACAATCGCTGGAATCGATTGTCTTCCATGTCTTTCGTCAGGCCGGCTTGATTCGCTAGAGAGGAGAGAGACTACATGCAGTGGATGGGTTTGGGCAACTTGTGGTTTGCGCTGATTATCCCGGCCATCATCGTCCTCTACCTGCTCAAGCGAAAAGTAGAGGATCGTGTCATACCAAGTACACTCCTGTGGCAGCGCACGATGCAAAACTGGGAAGCGGTGAAACCGTGGGAAAGGCTGCGGCGTAACCTGTTGTTGCTGCTGCAACTGCTCGTTGCCTGCTTGCTCGTGCTGGCTTTGATACGACCGGCCGTTCCCACTGAGGGAATCACATCCGACCATACGATTTTGGTCGTAGATACATCAGGGAGCATGATGACGAAGGAAGGGAACGAGACGCGGCTAGAACGAGCCGTTTCACAGGCAAAAGCACTCGTAGAGAAGCTGGGAAGTAGCCAGACAATGACCCTCATCGAGGCAGGGCGTGAGCCGAATGTTTTGGTTTCCAAAAGTGCAGACAAAGAGCCGCTCTTGCAAGCCATCGAAAAGCTTGCGCCTTTTTCCGGGACATCCGATCAAATCGCTGCGTTGTCATTAGCGGGAGCTATTGCAGAGAATGAACCAGGCAGTGGAGTGGTTTGGATGGGGGACGGAAGCGGGGAACGCAAGCTGGATGGAGGCCCAGTTCCTGCTTTTTCCGGGAGCTTTCAGTTTATGCAGATGGGAAGCACCCGCGAGAATACCGCAATCGGTGTTTTTGTGACCCAGCCGACGGAAAAAGGGGTAGAGGGACTGCTGCGGGTGGACAATCACGGCAGTATGCCTGCGAAAGGAAAAGTCACTGTTTTTGATGAGCAAGACAAGTTGCTAGATACCGATTCTTTTGCGATTGGGGCAGGCAGCTCCCAGACATTTTCGTTTCAGAAGCTGGCGATGTCTAGTGTCTATCGTGCAGTCATCGAACCGGAGCAGGACGGACTTTCCCAGGATAATGTCATGTGGAGCGTGCCATTCGCTGCCGGGAGGGGAAAAGCAGCGTTGTATTCGCCAGAGGGGAACCGCTTCCTCCATCAAGTATTGCAGACAGTCGGAAGTCTTGAGGTGGAAACGATTCAGCAGGCACCGGTTACAGCAGCGGCTGCGCGTGACTTGTGGGTTTTTGACGGAGTCGTGCCAGACCAGCTGCCAAAAGGAAACATTTTGTTGATTGCTCCGAACAAGAAAACAGAGTGGTTACCGCTTGCTGGGGAAAAAGAACTGGATCAACAGCCAAGGCCAGTTTCCCCGGATGACCCTCTGCTCAAGCACGTAGATTGGCGGGATGTGCATGTCGCCAAAGGATACGTATTGGACGAGATGCCTGGTATGAAGCCATTGGTACGCGCAGGCGATGTCGATCTGGTCAGAGCCGGGATCATAGACGGTCGTCGAATGGTCATCATCGGATTTGATTTGCATGCATCGGACTTTCCTCTACGTCCTGCTTTTCCGATTTTCATGCAAAATATCGTCAATTGGCTGTCACCTGGTCAAACAGCCCCAATCCCCACGGCACATCCGGGAGAGGTCTTGACCATCCCACTCTCACCAGGAGCGACAACACGTACCTTGACGTATCCGAATGGACACCAGCAGTCTCTTACGGACGACGCCACGTCGAAAACGATGCAGCTACCAGAGCTGACCGGACTGTATCGTCTTGACGAAGGGGGAGATACCGGGACCAAAAGTACGTATTTTACTGTCCAAATGAATGAGGAAGAATCGAATATTACACCAAAGTCTGTGAGCGTTGCCCGGAAGAATGCCGAAGAACAAAAGGAGAGTGAGGAAGCAACAGCGACTGACACAACAGGAGCACTGGGAACGAAGGAGTTGACCTATTGGTTGGCGGCGTTTGCTCTCTTGGTGTTATTGGTGGAATGGAGGGTGTATCAGCGTGGGTATTAACTTTATACAGCCGCTATTCCTGTTGTTATTGCTTCCCGTTGCGTACCTCATCATCAGCTGGTGGCGACATCAAAAGCAAATGCCAATCGCCAGAAAGGCGACAATTGCAACTATTCGCTCGCTCTTGTTCCTCCTTCTGGTGTTGGCGTTGGCAGGGACACAGCTGTTGACACCTGTTCAGGCGAAAACGATTGTGTTTGTTGTAGATCGATCCGCTTCTATGAAGGACGATCCGCGGGTTCTCTCCTTTCTGCGCGAGGCGATCGGGCAAAAGCAAGCAGCAGATAAGTATGCTGTCATTGCAGTAGGTGCAGAGGCAGCGGTTGATCAACCGTTGACGATACGCCAAGAGGTACAGCCCTTGGGCGTGGATGTCAACCGGAATGCAACCAATTTGGCAGAAGGAATCCGATTGGCGTCTGCCATGATCCCTACCAATGCCAGAGGAAAAGTCGTCTTGCTGACAGATGGTCAGGAAACAAACGGAGATGCGGCACGGCAGACGAGACTGGCGAGGGAGCGAGGAATCGCTGTAGAGGCTGTTTCCTTACAGCAGCCACACGGGGATGACGTCGTTCTTTCATCTGTACAGGTACCGCAAAGACTGTATGCGGGAGAGGAATACGGCATCACCGTTGATGTGGAGAGTACAATAGCAACCGAGGCAACCCTACGCCTGTATGAAGGCAATCGCGAGGCGGGCCAGCAAACGGTACAGATCGGTAAGGGCAACAATCGCTTCGTTTTTTCGCAAAAAGCGATGCAGCAGGGCTTCCATCGCTATCGCGTGGAAATCGAGCCGCGACAAGATACCGTAGCGGCGAACAATCAGGCTACTGCCTATACACAGGTAGCCGGGGCACCAGTCGTGCTCGTAGCCGAAGGGCATCCAGGTGCCGCCAGCAACCTCATTCAAGCGCTGGAAGCGGGCAATATCAAGGTGGAGCTGCGCGATCTTGCACTGCTGCCAAAGGAGCTTGAGGGCTACAAGCAATTTGCCTCCATCGTACTGGCAGATGTGCCTGCTACCAGCATGACTGATGCGGATATGGAACGGATGCGGACCGCTGTACGTGATTTGGGCATTGGTTTGATTATGACAGGGGGTAAAGATAGCTTCGGCATGGGTGGCTGGTTCCAGACACCAATCGAAGAGGCATTGCCCGTTCACATGGATTTGAAAGGGAAGGAACAGCTCCCTACGCTCGGGCTTCAACTGGTCATAGACAAATCGGGCAGTATGAGTGCCGATGCCAGAGGTGCGGATAAGATGGCGCTGGCTAGAGAAGCCGCAATTCGAGCGACAACCATGATGAATGCACAGGACTACATCGGGGTGATCGCATTTGACGATGCGCCATGGGATGTCGTAGCGCCACAATCTGTCACGAAGCTGGATGAAATCCAACAGCAGATCAGCAAAATCCAAGCGGATGGCGGGACCGATATTTTCCCTGCCTTACAGCTGGGCTACGAACGTGTAAAGGCGATGAACACCCAGCGCAAGCATGTTATTTTGCTCACAGATGGGCAGTCTGCAATCGGCGATGATTACGAGGGCCTGCTACAACAAATGACGGCTGAAAATATTACCGTTTCAACTGTGGCGCTGGGTGATGATTCGGATAGGTCGCTGCTGGAGATGATTGCCGAGTTAGGAAAGGGCAGATATTACTTTGCCAACGATGCCGAATCTATCCCGAAAATCTTCAGTAAGGAAACAGCGTTAGCCAGTCGCACGTTTATTGTAGAGAAGCCCCAAGTACCAGGCTATACAGGGATGGGAGCATGGCCTACGCTGAAGCAGACATTGCCTCCAGTGCGAGCGTATATAGCAACAACACCGAAGCAAACAGCTGAATCATCCTTGATGAGTGCTGACGATGATCCGATTCTCACCCGCTGGCAGTACGGCCTGGGGCGTTCTGTCGCCTGGACGAGTGATCTGGAAGGGAAGTGGTCACCGGACTGGGTGGCTTGGGGAGGAAACAGCCGTCTGTGGAACGAAATCGTGGCATGGACTTTCCCACAAATTACAGAAGGCACTTGGAAGACGACTACGAGCGTGAACGGTGCAAAAGGCAATGTGAGGGTTACGATGCCAGCTGGTGGAAGCATGCCTCAAGAGATGGAGGCAGTGGTTCTCGATCAAGAGATGAAGCGAGAAGTCATCAAGCTTAAGCCGGTTGCGCCAGGCGTTATGGAGGGTGAATTCGAGACAGCTGATCCGGGCACTTACATGATTCAGATCTCACAAAAAAATCAAGGCCGAGTCATGGCGAGCCAAACGACTGGATTGACCGTTTCCTATTCACCCGAATACGGAATACATGCCGATGGAGAGAAAGAACTTCAAGAGTGGCTAAGTGCCGGTGGAGGGAATCAGATCACCAAACCGGAAGAAGCTTTTGGCGGCACGCTTCCTGATAAATGGGACACACAGTCAATCAGTGAGTGGTTGCTGATGTTGGCGGCTTTGCTGCTGCCAATCGATATCGCCGTTCGCCGTTTGCAGTTGCCGGATCAATGGTGGGCAAGGCTATCTAGTCTATGGAGATTGCGCAAGTCCACGTCTGCCGATTCTGAACAACAGGCAGTATTGTCTCGCCTCGGCGAGAAGCGCTCTGCGACAAGACGGACACGTGAAGAGCGGATAGATGACCAGAAAGTCGTATCTGCTCCCCATATTCATCCGGTAGGGACGGCTGGAAATCGGGTGAAGCCAGCAGCAATCAAGAACGAGCAGGCAAAAGAGAAGCAGGAGAAGCAAACACAGCCTGACGAAACGCTAAACAGACTATTGGCGGCCAAGAACCGGAAAAAGTCTCAGTAACAGACAAAAAAGAAAGCAGCAGCCTGGCGAAAATCGCTACGGACTGCTGTTTTCTTTTTAGAGATGCTCTTCATACACGAGCGGGATTGCTATACCAAAAGCAGTGTCACCTTTAGGCAGGCTCTCTTCCATTGATGCATCAGGATTATTCGCGCGGAAAGCAACTTCATAGGTTTCACCTGGCGCTACCTGGAGAGTGTCCGTCCACCATGGACTTCCTGTCACCTTTTTGCCGTCTCGACTCAAGATGAGCATGTGATGACCATGCAGATACATCGATTGATCCTGGAAGCTGCGGTTGACGAAAGTCAGCTTTATGAGATCCCCCTCTTCCATCATCATTCGTGTCTCAGGAAGCAAGTCGCCATTTACCGTCGACAAACGCTCGAATTGACCGTCATAAAATCCGTACTGACCATCAATGAGCAGTTGATATTCCCGATCAAAATGGGAAGAGAGATCAAAAGGAAGCGCAATCGGACTGCCGTAACGTGCAGGGTCAAAGACAGAAAGCTCTGCATCTAAGAAGGGCACAGCATCTTCGGACCCATCTGGACGTAAGAGTAGCCCTTTGTCTTGCTGGTTTGTAGCTGGAGCAAATAGCACGGGACGATTAGGCATCGTAAACTGAATGTCGTATCGACCGCCTGCCCCCGGCTGCAAGACTTGATTGGCAATCAAATTCGGTTCGTTTACCTCGGTTCCGTCAATCGCTACTACCTGAAAAGGAGTTCCTTGCAGCAAATAGGTGACAGGAGCATTTTCTGCGTTAATAAAGCGAAGGCGAACCGTTGTGCCAGGAGTAACTGTTTCGATTTTTCGTGTATGTGAGCCGTTTAACATCGCGCCTGCCTTTTCGTCCTTGTGATGAATCATGGCGATGTCGCGGATGGGTGCGCCTGTAGTCGTAGCCTCGGCTGGCTCGATCACAAGGGCGCCGAACAGTCCGTTCACTACTTGCGCAGGAATTTGCTGATGAGAATGATACCAATACGTTCCTGTTTGTTCTGCGCGAAAACGATAAACAGATTTTTCTCCTTTTGCAATGCGATCATAGCTAGCGGGAGTCTGCATGCCATGCCAGTGGATGTCTATCCCTTCGGAAATATCCTTGTTCAAAAGGATGATTTCGACGAGCTCCCCTTGCTTCATACGCAGCTCAGGCCCGGGATATTGTCCATTCAGGGTCCATGCTTCTACGGTTTTTCCTGATGCTTGAAGGATGGTTGTTTTCTGTGCGTTCAGCGAAATCGTTCGATCAGGGGGTTCTTGTTTTGGTTCTGTTGGCCCATCGACACTTCCACGTTTCCCTGTGGAAGGCATCGAATGGGCACTCGCCTTTACAGGGAAAACGAAATCGGGGAAAGCGTGATCGTCCTGATTCTGACCTCCCAAAGGTGAATGATCGGGAAGGCGACTCGCTATCATCGCTTGATTTCCCCAGATCGTCGCAAGTAAAGCAGTCATCAGAAGAAACGCGGCAAAACGGATAAAGCGATGCAGGCGACGTGGTTTTACCCAAATTTCCGCAGTGGAATGGTATTGATGCTGCCACGATTGCCGAATCCAGAGCAGGGAGACCCCGGCTAATAATACGCCCCAAGCGAGAAACAAAATGGACGGTTCCAGTGTAACAGCCGGAAAAAAGACTTGAAGAAAGAGTGCGATCAGACAACTCAAGACGCTAGCTTGTAGCGGAACGAGCAATTCGGGGCAAGATGCGTCTCCTCGCCACTCTGCATCTAATGCGTCGTTTAGATCTGGCGAGTTTGCTTTTGCAGACCTAACATTTTTCTCTTGTAACAAAATGCGGGTATAATCCGTATCTACTTGTGACTGCCTTGACTCTCTGCCGCCTTTCCCGGTCAACTCCCACAATCGTGGAAAAGTAGAGAGAAGGCAAAAGAGCAATGGAACAAAAATAAAAGGTAAAAAGCCAAGCAACGTATCCTTTATGTAAAGCCAACCAAAGGATTCAAACAAAACCCATGTCATCACTAAATGCCCCGCAAATACAAAAAGGGCCGACCATGAAAAACATAAAGTGATGCGAGCACTGCTTATGAAAGCCCGTTTCGTCGGACGGAAAACGAGCTGGTTTGCCATGATTGTTGGGACCAGCATGACGATGAGAAGGACCAGAAACAATCCTTGATGAATCCCGGCAAGCACTTCAAAATCAGCCATGATCAGTTCCTCCTGTTTACTAGTTCGATACTAATGATATAGAGAAACGGCTGAAGACCAAACGTACCGAGGCAGTATTTTCACTCCGCCTTAAGTCGGAGAAGTGCGCTTGATCTACATACAGGATATACATTACAATTTTAGTAATCTTTTTCGGATTATCAGAATATTGGGAAGGCGGCTTTTTCTCATGTCCTTTGATTTTGTACAAACGTAACAACGCGCTCGAGCTCCTCCTGCCTCGTCTGGTTTGGAAATGAACAGACTGGTATAAATGAGAGGAGAAGCAGAAATGGAAAATAAGGATTGGATCAAAAGCTTTCAAGAGGAAGTGGAGGCACCATTCGCTGGGTGGGATTTTGCCAGATTGACTGCGACAGGCAGGATGCAGGATGCACCACTTGGCTGGAACTACGTAAATATCGTGAAAAAGAATATGCTTGGGATTCGCTCTATGCTGGAAATGGGAACAGGCGGTGGAGAACTGTTTTCTACGCTTGCGCCGTTCCCAGTGGAGACGTATGCGACAGAAGGCTATGAGCCGAATGTAGCGGTGGCAAAAGCCAATCTGGAGCCCTTAGGTGTTCGTGTGTTTCCAGTAGACGGGGAAGAAATATTGCCTTTTGAGGATCAGTCACTCGACTTGATTATCAATCGACATGAAGCTTATTTGCCGTCTGAAATGAAGCGCCTGTTAAAGCCAGGGGGCACATTTGTCACTCAGCAAGTAGGCGGTCAAGACAATCTCGACCTGAATCGATTGCTGGGCGCTCCAATTCCGCCTGATTACTTGCACTGGAATCTTGCCTATGCAGTGAACGAGCTGGAGGAAGTCGGTCTTACGATTGTGGAGCAAAGAGAGGAAATGAGCTTTTCGCGTTTTTACGATATCGGTGCCATTGTTTACTACTTGAAGGTGATCGAATGGCAGATTCGCGACTTTACTGTAGAAAAGTACGCGGATGCCTTGCTCGACCTGCACCAAAAAATCGAAGCGGTTGGGTATATCGATATTCCTACCCATCGATTTTTCCTGATTGCCCAACAAAAGTCCTAATTAAATCACTACCGATTGTCGATAAGACTGGTAGGGAGTGTTTAGGAAAAGCACCCTTTTTGGGTGTTTTTTTTATCGAGTATCACCGTGTGAGAACAACAATGCTGATCCTTTTACGAAAAGGCAAAACCTCCCGCAACAATGCGTCCGCTCCCAGGTGGGTGGTCCGCAATACACATATCGTAACCGGCGAAGGAGAAGTGAAACAGGATGAGTAAGAGCTTGGCAACACGGGTCGTTGCTCTTGTAGCGGTGATCATTGCCGTCATGATGGCAATCAATATTATCATGATTTACGAAAATAGCGTAACTACTGTTGAAAAGACACTCTCGCGCTCAAGCATCAACACAGCCTTGCATATCTCCCAAGGGCTTGACTCAGAGAAGATAGCGAAATTTATATCTCAGCCACAAGAATCTGACGACTACTGGTCTATCCGAAATTTGTTGCTTGATTACACCGAAAAAACAGGTGCCCTTTATGTTTATATTCTTCATGCAGATGGTGAAAAGGTAAGGATTATGGTGGATGGAACGGCGAAAGGAGCAAAGGGAGCATCTGAAATTGGTCAAGAGACGACCTCTACTGGCATGGCTGACATTGCTCCTGCTCTGGAAGGCGGATCGAACAGTACGCCAATCGTCAAAGACCCTGTGTTCGGGGACTACCTGAGTGCATTCGCACCGATTGAAGATCCATCTGGTCAAGTAATTGCGGTGCTAGGTGTAGATACTGCGGCAGACAAAGTGGAACTGATTAATGATCAGGTTTTGGATGAGACCATGCCACGGATCATTCTCTCTATGATTGTCGTAACGATTATTGCTTTGGTTGCTGTATTCTTTTTGATCAAGAAGATGCTGCGTCCACTGCAAGTTGTACAAGAGGCGTCTATGCGCATTGCTTCTGGTGATCTCACGTCTACAGAGATTTCTGTTTCCAACAAAAAAGACGAGATTGGCCGAATTGTCGTTGCTTTTGGTGAGATGACGACACAGCTGCGTCAAATCATTGGCGGTGTAAAAGAGACAACCGAGCATATCGACAGCATGGCGAATTCCATTCGGGAAGGTGCCAACTCTGTCCGCGAGCAAAACAAAAATATCGTGGTTACCAGCCAAGAGATTGCGCAGGGGAATGAGCAGACAGCAACTGCGATGGAGATGACGGTGCAAACGGTTCAAGAATTCTTGAGCGAGCTGTCTGAATTGAATACGGCGATGGACGAGATGGATGCAGTATCCAATCGCGTGTCCGATATCGGAGAGAGCAGCTACAAAGTATTGCAAGAGTTTTTGGCAGATGGAACAGAGACGAACAAACAATTTCATGAAGTGCAAAATACAATGGCGATTCTTGAAGAAAAATCGAGCCGAATTAACGACGTGATTGAAACGATTCAGCAAATCGCCGGACAGACCAATCTGTTGGCGTTGAATGCAGCCATCGAGAGTGCGCGTGCTGGCGAAGCGGGCAGAGGCTTCGCTGTGGTAGCGGGAGAAGTTCGCAAGCTGGCTGAACAGACAGGTGCGGCAACCCACGTTATTCAGGAGAGCATCAAAGACATTCAAGATCAGGTAAGACAAGCTACGGAAAAGACGAATGCGACGCTGGATCGCTACAACGCGGGTACAGAGCGTTTGGATTCCGTTACACAAGGCATTACGGCTCTGTCTGACATGACGCATACCTTGAAGACGTCGCTTGCGAATGTCATGGCAAGCGTAGAGACGATGAAGCAAGGTCAGAACAAGGTGAATGAATCCGTGTTGACGGTTACTGCCATCTCGGAACAAACAGCAGCAGCTACTGAAGAAGTATCTGCTACGATGCATGAGGTCAGTGGAAACGTTGATCAGTTCGTGTCTGAAACGGAGCAGGTGACAGACAGCATTCAGGAGCTGCGCAGCAAGGTGGATACGTTCCGACTGTAGACAAATTACTTTATCAATAAATAAAAAAGCAGCTCTTCTACTGATGAAGAGCTGCTTTTTTTGTGGCTGTAGTGGAGGGAAGAAGCGGCTTTTCATGTAAAAGGGAAGCTTACACTACAAAATTCCAATGAGCACAAGAACTACACCGTGAAAACCCAACAGAATCATGCGCAGCCAGCTAAATGACTGTTTCAACTGACTATCCCGAATCGGAAAAATCGCATACCCGTTTCGCTTTTGCTGGTGGCGCCACAGGGTGCCGATCTGGCTGGCAGTCATGAAGAGAAAGAGCAGGCCGGCAATGATTTTTGCATATGGGCCTGGCAAAATCAGGACTAGGAAGGCGGATAGAAGGATAAGCCTGAAGTATATGCCCGCAAAGTCACCAGATCGAATAAATTTTTTGGTAAACAAATGACGTCCTGCTGTTGATTGACGGTAAGGAAGCAGCTTCGTCAGGGCAATGAGCCACGAGCGTGACTTCACCTGGTGCTGCATGGCAGGGACATCCCGGAAGTTATTCATGAACTGATAAAAGCGGTGACGCAAGCCGCTCTCGATGGCCAGCAGGCGATACCATTGTATGGAATGTTTTTTCTTATAGGTCAACATTCGCGAATGGAGCCAGATCAAGAGCGCAGCGCAGATCAGAACACCAAATGGGATCATACCCACGCGTAAGAATTGTCCTTCACTCAATACCCAAGCGAGGAGGATATACGAAAAGGCAAATCGAGCGAGCGTATAGAATCCGATCTTCTTCTGATCTGGCAAACGTAAGAACGTCCAACTGCTGTAAACATTCCACCCCTTCAAGAGCAGGGGAATGCACCAATAAACCCACAGCTGCACGCCTTGTGCACCTACGACCTCTGTATACATAGGCATGAGCAGGAGCAGGACGATAAACACCACGATGCTCTGAGTGGCAAAATTGTAGACGAGCGCCTTCCGGAAATAGCGATCCAGCCTTACTTCGTGCGGAGTCAAAAAAAGCAAATCCGCTTCCAATAAAAACGTGCGTAGGGGGCTTCTCACAACGACAAAAGCAATTACGAGAGCCATGGCATACGGCAAAGGGAACCAGGGTGGGATCATCGCGATGATGCTGCGGTAGTAGAAGGCGAGCAAGCCCATCAAAAAGATCGCGACGAACATCAGGCCGCCATTGGCCATGTACTGGGCATATCGAATGAATTCGACTGAAAAGGCATGGAACCGTTTGCGAAATAATTGATCTACGTCTATTTTCACTGGCCGTCATCCTCTACGATATGCAAGTATATGTCGTCCAAGGAGCTATCTGGGAGCCCTGTAATACCCCGAAGCTCTTCTAGCGTTCCTTGGGCTCTAATCTCGCCTTTGTGCAAAATGATGAATCGGTCACAATGCTTTTCGGCGGTGGCCAAAATATGTGTGGACATCAGAATGCCAGCCCCTTGCTCCTTGCAACGGTTTAACCACGTGAGAAGAGAACGAATCCCCAGAGGGTCCAGACCCAGGATCGGTTCATCCACGATGTACAGAGGCGGTTGTACGAGCAGCGCCATCATGATCATGAGCTTTTGTCTCATGCCTTTGGAAAACTGCTGGGGAAATCGGTCTTTCATTTCTTCCATGCGGAATTCTTTTAAGAGAGGACGTGCCCGTTCATAAAACACTTCCTGGTCCAGCCCATGGCTCATGGCCATTAACTCGATATGCTCCCACAGCGTAAGCTCTTCGTAATAAATGGGTGACTCGGGAATATACCCGTAAGACAAACGATAGTTTTCAGGGTCTGATTGAAAGGTCTTCCCCGCAATGCTGATTTCGCCTGCGTTTGGTTCCAAGAGTCCTAAAATATGCTTGATGGTCGTGCTTTTGCCTGCGCCATTCAGCCCGATTAGCGCTACAATTTCCTTTTCGCGTATGTGAAAGGAGACGTCTTTGATTACAGCGTGGTTGTAAGAGTACCCACCCGTTACCCCTTTTACCTCCAACAAGGTTGTCATGGTATCCTCCTTTATGAATAAACGGTCATGTCCCCGTTTATTTGAGAGAAATGCTAGATAGTCTTCCATCTATTTTAGCTGAATTCAGGATTTGGAAATACATTTGTTTGCCGCCTTTTTTTACACGAGACTGAACAAAGAGGGATAACCGTACAAGCAATGCTTCTCTCCGCTACATAAACAAGTAGTATAAAGGACGGACGGGGGAGGTGGAATCTATGACAGCGGGACCATATGAAAATCAGAGAAATATAGATCAGCATATACAGCGCATCTATTTGAAATTAGACAAATTCGAAGAACGAATCGATCAGCTTGAGGGACAAATGATAGTAGTCACGAAGTGGTTGGAACGAATTGAACATCAATTGGGGCGCATGGAGGATGTGCGTTATGATGTACTGCAAGTTTTGAACAAGTTGCAAACCGAGTTAGAAATGAAAGCAGAGAAGACGGAAAAAGACAAAGATATTATCCTGCAATTACTGGAGAACGATACTCGGGACAAGGAAGCACTCGCTCAGTTCATGGAAGTAGAAAAAGACAGGAAACAAGAACGCTTTTTACAGGTTTGGGCAGTTTTAGGTCCTGTCATCGCCTCCGTTCTCTCCTCTTTTTTTACCCGATTTTTTATGTAGCGCATAATATGTTTAGAATGTGGAAAAGTTGTGTAATACGCTTTCCATTTTTCTACCGTAACTTCTTTCTATACTTGGAGGGCAGATTATAGAAAGAGAGGATATCCAAGTGAAGAAGTTTGATCTTTCCATGCTTTCGGTTGCCATATTATTAACGGGGTTAGCTGTTTTAGGGTTTTATCAATCATGGGCAAAAGGCAATGACCCTGTATTGGTAACGGCTGGCGATACCTCCATTACACAAAATCAGCTTTACAGTGAAATGAAAAAAATGTACGGAAAACAAACGATACATGAACTTGTTGCGGAAGCGTTAATCAAGCAGGAAGCCAAGGCGCAAAACGTCGCGGTGACGCAAGAAGATATGGATAAAGAGATTGATTCGATGAAACAACAGGTAGGTTCACCTGAGGCATTCCAAAACTACTTGAAGAGTATGGGAATGACCGAGGCCCAGTTGCGGGATAAGTTGAGCGTGCTCATGACACGGGATAGGTTGTTGGATAAAGCATTCCCGGTTACCGAGGAGCAAATCAAAACCTACTACGATACAAATAAAGAACAGCTGGGGGCACCGGCACCTGAGTTTGATAAAGTCAAAGATCAGATCAAGATAATGCTGACTGACCAAAATCGCAGTCAGAACTACGGTACCTGGTTAAATACGCTTCAGGAAAAACATAAAGTAGAATGGCACGACCCATCCTTTGACGATGCACCAGTGCCAGGTGATGCACAAACACCTGCTCCATAGTGTAGAACATATACCAAAAGACCTTGTCCTCTTAAATGAGTGCGAGGTCTTTTTCTGTGAAAACGGATAGGAGCGTTTTGTTTAGTAATGGGAGCAATCGGAGAAACTGTGTTCATAATTGCCGATGTGAGGAGCAATCCGAATGGCTCAGATTGGTTGCAGCTTAGACGACAACGTTCACTATATTAAAGAATCGCTCGGATACAGCAATGATATTGTGATTCGAGAGGTAGTCCTAAATAGCCTAGAACCCATTCGGGCAGCTGTCTTGTATGCGGATGGCATGGTTGATTCGTATTTGGTACAAGCCGTATTAATCGATAGTCTTTTATACAAGACGCGTTTGAAGGAATGGGAAGGGATACGCGAGGACGAGTTCGTTCCCTTTTTAAAAGAATCGGTCCTGACCGTTGGGGATATGGGCGATTTATTCGACTTCCCCACATTGTTTACAGCATTGCTGTCCGGCTGTGTCATCATTCTCATAGATGGCTGCTCGCAAGGAATTCATATTGGTTTGCAGGAGTGGAGGGATAGAGGAGTCACTGAGCCGTCATCCCAAACAGTCATTCGTGGACCGCGGGAAAGCTTCACGGAGACACTCCGTACGAATATTACATTGCTACGGAGACGGATTTCCAGTGAAAAGCTATGGATTGAATTCAACAGAATTGGCGAGGAAACCAAGACAGAAGTCGCGGTTGTGTATATGAAAGGGATTGTAGAAGAGGGTGTTGTAGAAGAAGTACGCAATAGACTGGATCGAATCAGCATCGATGGCATCATGGAAAGCGGAATGATTGAGGAGTTGATCCAGGACGAAGCTTACACGCCTTTCCCCACGATCTCAAACTCGGAGCGCCCGGATGTGGTGGCTGCGAATCTATTAGAGGGACGCGTAGCGATTCTTGTAGATGGGACTCCCTTTGTTTTGACCGTGCCCTCTCTCTTTGTTGAGTTTTTTCACTCAGCGGAAGACTACTATCAGCGCTTTGATTTTAGTACGTTGATTCGCATGCTGCGGTTTGCCTGTTTTTTAATCGCGTTGCTTGCTCCCTCCCTCTATATCGCCATTACGACCTTCCACCAAGAGATGCTCCCGACACAGTTGCTAATTAGCTTGGCGGCACAGCGAGAAGGAGTGCCCTTTCCAGCCTTTATTGAGGCGATCATGATGGAAGTGGCTTTTGAGATATTGCGAGAGGCTGGAATCCGCATGCCGCGTGCAGTAGGTCAAGCCATTTCCATCGTGGGAACACTGGTTATCGGACAAGCAGCGGTGGAAGCGGGGATTGTTTCGGCCGCGATGGTCATTGTGGTCTCGATTACCGCAATATCCAGCTTTATTTTCCCAGCGAGCAATATGTCGATTACCGTGAGGATTCTTCGTTTTCCCCTGATGGTTCTGGCTGCTTCTTTTGGCATATACGGGGTCATTGTAGGGATGCTTGCCTTAGTGTTGCATTTATGCAGTCTGCGCTCATTTGGCGTACCGTATATGGAATCGTTTGCCCCGTTTTCCTTGAAAGAGCAAAAAGACACGATCCTTCGCTTGCCTCGCTGGGCCTTGGACAAACGGCCTGAATCGATTACCAAAAACAATTTGCGTCGCCAATCTAAAGGGATAAAGCCATTACCACCCCAGAAGTAAGCGGCTTTTCACAGCATGTAAAGGAGTGGGCACTAGTGAAAGGGATAAAAGTTCTTCTCTGCATCGTGCTCGTTATTATCCTAGCTGGTTGTTGGGATCGCAAAGAACTAAACGATTTGGCGATTGCTGTCGGGATCGGTATTGATAAAGTGCAAGGAGGTTATCAAGTTTCCGTTCAAGTTGTAGACCCGGCAGAGGTCGCAGCCAACAAAGGGAAGCCTGGACGTTCGCCCGTTACGCTCTTTACCATGAACGCTCCGACCATCTTTGAGGCTGTGCGTAAAATGACCACGGTATCTCCGCGTAAAATATACATGGCGCACACCAGGATGCTCATATTTGGCGAGGAGGTGGCCAGGGAAGGGATCTCTCCAATCACTGATTTTGTCTCACGCGACCATGAGTTTCGAACTGATTTTTATATCGCCGTAGCTAGAGGAACAACGGCCCGCAATATCTTGAAAGTGATCACACCGCTTGAACAAATTCCTTCCACAGAAATGTTTGCTTCTTTGGAGACATCTTCCAAAGTATGGGCGCCTACCGCAGCAATTACGATGGATCAATTGATTACCGACTTTACCAGCAAGGGAAAGCAAGCAGTATTGACAGGTATCCGCTTGTCTGGGCCAGGAAGTGAGGGAGACGAACGAAAAAATGTCGAAGAAATAGATACACCTGTCCTGCTTCAATACACGACATTGGCTACGTTCCGGGGGGATAGGCTGATCACTTGGCTGAGTGAAGCGGACAGCAAAGCGTATAGTTACATTACAGGCAAAGTAAAAAGTACGGTTGGAAGCATGCCTTGCAAGGGGGGAGGCCTCTTGACGATGGAAGTCATGCACGCCGACGCTAAAATCGAGGCTACCATGAAAAATGGCAGGCCTGAAATCATCGTTCGCATCGATTTGGAAAATGATATTGGGGAAGTGCAATGCAAACTCGATCTGACTGACATGGATACGATCAAGGACCTGGAAAAAGAGGCGGAAAAATCAATGGAAGTATTGGCGACAAAAGCAATTGCCAATGCCAAGAAAAATGGCGTAGATATCTATGGATTCGGCGAAGCGATCCATCGAAAATATCCGAAAGTATGGAAGAAGATAGGGGACAATTGGGAAAAGGAATTTACCAAGCTGACTGTACATGTCAAAGCTGATGTGAAAATCAGACGTTTAGGAACCATCAATAATGCCTTTGACGAAAAGTGATTGTGCAACAGGATCAGGGGGAGTTTGTATGTCGACATTTACTGTCATCGTTGTATCCATAATCGTTTGTGCATACGAGCTACCCCGATTGATTCGGAAGCGGCAGCGCAAAGAGATCGCTGTCTTTCTCGGGTTGCTTGTCATCAGTGTGGGCTTGTACGCAGGAGCCGAAAAAGGGGTTGTCCCCAATCCTGTTTATTGGGTGGAAATGGTTTACAAGCCGGTATACGACGGAGTCATGACATGGCTGAAGTAAACGAGGGGCATACTGAGTACACCCCCAGTAAAGGAGAGTAAATAGACGTGGACGGTCTTTTGATGAAGCTGCTCGTTAGTCCGGTGTTGGTCGTTTTGGCAGATGCTCTCTTTCCAGAAGTGAATTTCGCAAATCTATATCAGTCTGTCGGAGTCGGATTTGTCTTGGCAGTCGCCGGATATTTTTTGGATAGGGCGATTCTTACATCAGGGAGTCTTTGGCTGACGACCATGTTTGACTTGATTATCGGCTTTTTGATCGTTTATGGAAGCATTGTGTTTTTGCCGACGGCTCAAATCGCTGCAATCGGGGCCGGTTTTGTTGCGATATTTTTTGGCGTAGCTGAATATATCCAACATGTTTGGCTGATACGCACAGGACGAACGGAAAGTGTATAGTGTTCAGTGTGCAAACACACTCCTTACGGGGGTGTGTTCTTTTATGCATAAACAAAACATCACGATCGCTTTGTCACGATTCGCTCAATCCATGACCACGGAAGCCAATTTTTTACGGCGATCGTGAGCGCCACGCCTCGGCCAACCGGGTAGCGGAATCGTGGCTTGGGAGTGGTGGCTGCATGGACAATCGTCGAGATGACTGCGTCGGGAGCAGGTGCCTTTTCTATGATCGCTTCTACGTGACGCATCAGTTGTTTCATTTGGGAGGCGTATGGAGAGGTTTCTTCAAGCTGTTGGTCTTGCATGCCTTTCTCCCAGATTGCTGTACGAAAGGAGCCGGGCTCAACAAGGACGACTTGAACTTGAAAGGGTAGCATTTCAAGGCGAAGTGATTCACTGAAGCCTTCGACTGCATGCTTGGATGCGGCATACGGCGAGAGACCGGGGAATCCAAATCGCCCACTGATGCTACTTACGTTAATAATTCGTCCAGATTGTTGCTGCCGCATATAAGGCAAGACTGCCCGAGTGACGTCGATCAGTCCGAACACATTTACATCAAACTGCTTGCGCCATTCCTCAGAAGAGACTTCCTCCGCAAAGCCGCCCAACGCGTAGCCGGCATTGTTCACCAACAGATCAATGCGCCCATGCTTTGCAATGATGGAGGAGATCGCATCCTGAATTTGTTCCGGAAGCGTAACATCAAGGGAAAGGACTTCCAGATGCTCAGGATCTATATGCAAGCTTGCCAATTTGTCAAGAGGGTCTCTTTTTGCTAGATCACGCATAGCAGCAATTACCTGAAAACCAGCCTTGACTAAAGCGACTGATGCGTGCTTGCCAAAGCCACTTGAGGTACCAGTGACTAGTGCAATTGGTCTTTTTTGCATGGAATTCTCCTTTGATTTGGATGTTATGGTAGAATTTAACTGCAAAGTTCACAAATTTGTTCATAAATTTGTTAACAAAATCATAACAAATAGCCTTTGTATTAAGGAAAATTTATGTATACTTAAATGGTTACCACGCTTGGGTAGAAGTGTGCAATACTGCCCCTTACTTTCCTGTTTGTTTTTGGAATTGCTGCTAATACTTTTCCTGTTTGGGCATTATAGTTGTGGAAAGTATTGAATGCGATTTCTTCATTCAGATAGAAAAGTACGAAAACTTCTAGTTGTAGGCGTGGCTAGAACGTTACCAACACGAAGAAAGAGGGGTTCATTGGTATGAAGGGTTGGCAACAGTATTGGCGTCAGTTTTCCCTGTTTGCTCTGCTGGCGCTAGTGTTAACCGGGTGTGGCAAAGATGAGCTCTCAGCGCTCAAGCCCTCTGGTCCGGTAGCTGCGATGCAGTTTGACCTGATGAAGCTGTCCTCCGCTATCATGATCGGCGTCTTCATTGTCGTTATGACGATCTTTACGTACGTCCTTATCCGTTATCGTAAGCGTCCCGGACAGCAAGGTATTCCTAAGCAGGTCGAAGGAAATCATGCACTTGAAATTCTTTGGACGGTAATTCCTTTCTTGCTCCTGATCATCATGGCGATTCCAACTGTTACTACCGGTTTCGCACTGCACAAGGAGTTTCCGAAAGAGGAAGCAGTTCAAGTAAAGGTTACCGCTCACCAATTTTGGTGGGAATTCGAGTATCCTGATCTTGGCGTATCGACTGCACAAGACTTGGTATTACCAGTTGGCAAAAAGGTTCAATTCGTATTATCAGCGTCTGATGTTAAGCACGCATTCTGGATTCCTGCATTGGGCGGTAAAATCGATACGAACCCAGGGCAAGAAAACAAATTGTGGCTGCAAGCAGACAAAACAGGCATTTACTACGGTAAATGTGCGGAGCTCTGTGGAGCGTCCCATGCCTTGATGGACTTCAAGGTAGAAGTAAAGGAACAAGCAGATTTTGACACTTGGGTAGCTAACATGAAGGGCGTTCAGGCAAAAGAGCCTGTAACGGCAACTTCTCCACTGGCTGCAGAAGGTCAACAAATCTTCGATAAGAGCTGTTTGGGATGTCACGCTGTGGCAGGTAAAGGCGGTAAGATGGGTCCAAACCTGACTAACTTTGCAGATCGCGAACGTGTAGCAGGTATCAAAGCACATACGCCTCAAAACATTGCAGAGTGGCTGAAAGATCCGCAAAAAATGAAGCCGGGCAACAAAATGCCTAACCTCAATCTCGAAGAAAACCAAGTGAAAGCGCTTGTAGAGTACATGGAGACATTGAGCGTAAGCGAAAAAAAGTAAAGTAAAGCCTCATAAAACTTATTGCATTGACAATCGTCATAGGCAGTGACGCTTAAAAAGGAGGTAAACCCGTGTCTGCACATGCTTCTCATGCACCAAATCGCTCGGGGCTGTGGGATTATCTTACGACAGTGGACCATAAGAAAATTGCGATCCTGTATCTGATTGCAGGTGGAATTTTCTTCTTGGCCGGTGGTTTGGAAGCCCTGCTGATTCGTTTGCAGTTGATGTACCCAGAGATTCAATTGGTTGGTGCCAAGACGTTTAACGAATTAATTACGATGCACGGCACCACGATGATTTTCTTGGCAGTTATGCCGATCATTTTTGCTTTGATGAACGCGATTGTTCCCCTTCAAATTGGTGCACGCGACGTAGCATTCCCGTTTGTTAACGCACTCGGATTCTGGCTATTCTTCTTCGGGGGAGTGCTACTGAACACAAGCTGGTTCTTGGGTGGCGCACCTGATGCTGGTTGGACATCGTATACAACTTTGGCTTTGAATCAATACAGTGGAATCGGCGTAGACTTCTACGTACTCGGTTTGCAAATTGCCGGTCTCGGAACGCTGATTGGTGGTATTAACTTCTTGGTTACCATCATCAACATGCGTGCTCCAGGTATGACATTCATGCGTATGCCAATGTTCACCTGGTCGTCCTTTATTACATCCGGTTTGATCCTCTTCGCATTCCCTGCGATTACGGTTGGTTTGGTTCTGTTGATGTTTGACCGTTTGTTCGGCGGAAACTTTTTCAACCCTGACGCAGGTGGTAATGTTGTTATCTGGGAGCACTTGTTCTGGATCTTCGGTCACCCCGAAGTATACATTTTGATTCTCCCAGCATTCGGTATCATTTCTGAAGTGGTTTCTACATTCTCAAGAAAGCGTCTGTTTGGTTACAGCTCCATGGTATTTGCAACTGCGCTGATCGGTTTCTTGGGCTTCATGGTGTGGGCTCACCACATGTTCACAACAGGTTTGGGCGCAATTGCCAACACGCTGTTTGGACTTGCAACCATGTTGATTGCTGTTCCTACAGGTATCAAAATCTTTAACTGGCTGTTGACCATGTGGGGCGGTCAAATCCGCTTCCCTACCGCAAACCTGTTTGCAGTAGGATTTATCCCGACGTTCACAATCGGTGGTATGACAGGGGTTATGCTTGCGGTTCCGCCAGCTGACTACCAATATCATGACAGTTATTTCGTAGTTGCTCACTTCCACTACGTTATCGTAGGGGGGCTCGTATTCGGTCTCTTCGCTGGTCTTTACTACTGGTGGCCGAAAATGTTCGGTAAAATGCTGAACGAAACAATCGGTAAATGGAACTTCTGGACGTTCTTCATTGGTTTCCACCTTACCTTCTTTCCGCAACACTTCCTGGGTCTGATGGGGATGCCGCGCCGCGTCTTTACATACCTCAAAGATCAGAACTTGGATATGGGGAACTTTATCAGTACGATTGGTGCATTTGGTATGACGATCGGTACCATCCTATTCTTGATCAACGTAGTCGTTGCAGCGAAAAGCTCCAAACGCGCTCCTGCAGATCCATGGGATGGACGTTCACTCGAATGGGCGATTCCTTCGCCGCCACCAGAATACAACTTTGTTCAAACCCCTCTCGTTCGTGGTCTGGATGCGTTGTGGGTTGAGAAGATGGCTGGTAACAAAGGTATGACACCTGCAGAACCAATCGGTGACATTCACATGCCATCACCATCGTTCCTGCCATTCTTGATGTCTCTCGGTCTGTTCATTGCAGGTTATGGCTTTATCTACCACAACTACGTGGTCGTAGTTATTGGATTGCTCTTTACACTGGGCTGCATGTTTACCCGTTCTGTGAAAGACGATCCAGGTTATCACATTCATGAGGATGAACTCGACGAGAAAGGGGTAAAGGCTTAATGGCTAACCATCATGCACATGCAGTATTGCCTGACGAACCGGAAAAAGCCACCCTTGAAGGCAAGAATAAGGTTCTTGGCTTCTGGCTCTTCCTCGGTGGAGAGACAGTTCTCTTCGGTTCCTTGTTTGCAACATTTATCGCTCTTCGTGATCAGGCAAATGGTGGACCGACATCCCAATCGTTGTTTGACATGAATCTCGTTGCCGTGGCAACACTTCTCTTGCTTACCAGCTCGATGACAAGTGTTATGGCTACGCTGGCTCTGCACAAGAAAGACCTGAAGAAGATTCAGCTTTGGCTGACCATCACTGTATTGCTCGGTCTCGGCTTCCTTGCTTTGGAGATTTACGAGTTTGTACACTATGTGAATGAAGGACTGAAAATGTCAACAAGTGCATTCTCATCTGCCTTCTACACCTTGGTTGGATTCCACGGAGCTCACGTAGCGTTCGGGATTAGCTGGATCATCCTTTTGCAAGTATCTGCGACGAAAAAGGGCCTGACGGTAGTAACTGCACCGAAGTTCTATCTGGCATGTCTGTACTGGCACTTTATCGACGTTGTATGGGTATTCATCTTTACCGTGGTATATCTCATGGGTATGATCGGTGGAAAGGTGGGATAATCTATGGGAGCACAAGCTCATAATGAAGAGGTACGCAAGCCGAAAGTCAAACACGAGGGTCCGAAAAGACACCTAGTTGCTTTCATCGGATCTCTCGTATTGACTGCACTGGCATTCATTGCAGTGGCGTATGAAGCAATTCCATCAGGTTTTACCGTACCATTCATCGTTGCTTTGGCCTTCGTTCAAGCGTTTTTCCAGCTGTATGTCTGGATGCACATGGATCAAAAAGGTCATGAGTTTGCACGTATCAGTATTTTTGCAGGGTTATTCGTAATCCTGTTGGCAATTTTCGTCTTTATTTTCTGGGTTTGGATCTAGGAAGTGGAGCGAATAGAAGAGGACAGACATTGGGTCTGTCCTCTTTTTTGCGTTTTAAGGAGCTGTAGTGGAGGGGAAGAAGGGAATTTCCAGTCTACGCTTCGGCCTACGCCCTGCAAGGGGTCGAACTGAACTGTCCGCTCCGGAGGCGCTTGACTGGAAATTCCCTTCTTCCCACGTGGCTTTTATTAAGCATGGAAAAAGTTGATTCAAGGAAGTCTCACTGAAATACCCCCAACAAGTACTTTGAGAAATCGAAGGCTGTTCGAAAGTCCTGTCACATGTTTGGAAGGAGACTGCCCGAACGAAGAGAGGATACAGGCGACTGGAAAACATGTGGCAGGGCTTCCCCCGACCACAAAAGATGGAATTGATGGAATTCACCCCATCGAAGCATATTCTGTCAGCCTTTTCCCAGTCATAAACATGAAGAGAAGGAGGGAAAACAATTCGGCAGAGTTTTCTTGCTTTTTGAAAAATACTTGCACCTGTCACAAAGGCTTTATATAATAAAAATATTAACATGCGTTAAAATAACGTTATATGAATTAGTCGTCACACATTACAACTATAATCTGAGGAAAGCAGGGATCATGATGGTGAAATTGGTAGCGATTTATCGCAAGCCCGAAGATATCGATGCTTTTGACAAGCACTATTTCGAGGTACATGGCCCATTGGCAGAGAAAATGCCTGGCTTAATCAAAATGGAAGTGAGCAAAATCTATGGAACACCAATGGGAGAATCCGACCTGCATCTGATGGCAGAAATGTACTTTGAATCAAAAGAAGCGTTGATGGAAGCGTTGTCATCGCCTGAAGGTCGCGCAGCAGGAAAAGACCTGCGTGGCTTCGCTGGACCAATTGTGTCCATGCATTTTGCAGAAGTAGTTTAATCATGACCACGAAAAGATTGATAGACGAACAAGCGATCCATCAGAAGCATTACACAGAGATTTGTGAGAAGCTAAAGCAAGATCCATTTGCGCAATTTTTAGGCATCAAGCTGATTGAGCTGGGAGAAGGAACGGCGACTGCGGAAGTCACAGTTGCCGAGCATATGCTGAATGCACATGGCACCGCTCATGGCGCAATCATCTTCTCCCTGGCAGACTTTGTTTTTGCAGCGGCCTGTAATTCCTATGGCAAAACGTCTGTAGCACTGTCGATGAACATCGGATTTTTGGCTGCTGCCATGAAAGGGAATCGCTTGGTGGCAACCGCGACCGAAGAGAAGAAAAACAATCGAACAGCCTGGTACCGTATTCGCGTAGAAACGGAGCATGGATTGGTAGCGACACTGGATGCACTGGCTTACCGGAAAAGTGATTACTTCGTCGAAATCGACGAAAACGAATAACTGACAGCGAAAATAAAACGGAGAAAGGATGCCAAAAGCCACGTGCTTAGGCTCCTTTCACTGTTTCAAGACGATACGAGAAAGGGGGCAAAGATGTCAGTGGAGATCCGTAATCGATTCAATCACTACCTGGGCATAGAAGTTGTGCACCGAGATGAACAGGGCTGTAAGGTAGCACTGAAAATTCGCCCCGAGCTGTTCAATAGCATCGAAGGTGTCGTACACGGAGGTGTTACGGCGACATTAGCCGATGTGGCAATGGGGCATGGGGCAGCACCTCATGTGGATGGTGTACAGCAATGTGTGACGGTGGAGAGCAAGATTCAATACCTGCACCCAGCTCGCGGTGAGGTACTCGAGGCACAATCCCATGTATTGAAACAAGGAAAAAGCTTGATCGTGATGGAAGCACGCGTGACTTGTGATGGCAAGCTTGTGGCTTTTGCTACCGGAACGTATGCACGGGTTAACCCGCCTGCACAAGGAGGACGTTGATGATGGAAGAGAGCGTTCGATTTGAACGTGAAGGACATATAGGACTGATTACGCTGAATCGCCCAGATGAGTTGAATGCGCTGAACTACGATACATTGGAGCGCCTGGGAAACTTGATTGAGCAGGTACGTCTGGATGCAAAAGAGATTCGCGTGGTCATCGTGAAGGCAGAAGGGCGAGCATTTAGCGCAGGGGCAGATTTGAAGGAGCGCCGTACACTGACGGAACAGCAGGTACGCCGCAATGTCCGCAAAATCCGCGATGTATTTACTGCGTTGGAGAGGCTTCCGCAGCCGACGATTGCCATGATTAACGGATTTGCGCTTGGCGGGGGGTTTGAACTGGCGCTGGCCTGTGATTTCCGCTATGCCGTTGCAGATGCCAAAATGGGTCTAACAGAGGTAAGCTTGGGCATCATTCCAGGTGCGGGTGGTACGCAGCGGTTGTCTCGCTTAATCGGACCCTCCAAAGCAAAGGAGCTGATCCTGACTGCCAGGCGCATCCAAGCGCAGGAAGCGTATCAAATCGGTTTTGTAAATGCTGTTGCAAAAGATACAGAGGAGCTGCGTGAGCTGGCAATGGGGCTGGCAGACGAGATTTTAGCAAATGCTCCGCTGGCTGTGTTTCAGGCAAAATCAGCCATTGATCGCGGAAGCAGTGTCGATTTGCAGACAGGTCTAGATATCGAAACAATGTGTTATGAAGTGATTATTCCCACGACAGATCGTTTGGAAGCATTGGAAGCCTTTCGCGAAAAGCGAAAACCAGTTTTTAAGGGTGAGTAACATTTT
The DNA here is from genome assembly GCF_028369215.1 of Brevibacillus sp. AG. Classification (NCBI taxonomy): domain Bacteria; kingdom Bacillati; phylum Bacillota; class Bacilli; order Caryophanales; family Paenibacillaceae; genus Brevibacillus; species Brevibacillus sp. AG. The sequence continues at coordinate 44,841 of NZ_JAQMYO010000006.1, forward strand.
CAAACAAGTACTCCTACCGAGTCATAACGCAAGGGGATGAGGGAAGCGACATGATCTTTAATACAGAAATGGAAACGCTAACAAGAGAGAAAATGACGGAACTGCAACTGGCACGCTTGAAAGAAACGGTCAAACGCGTATATGAGCGCGTCCCTTTCCACACAAAGGCGTTCAATGAAGCTGGTGTGAAACCAGAAGATATCCAATCGATCGAAGACATACAGAAGCTTCCATTTATGAAAAAGACAGATTTGCGAGAAAATTATCCATTCAATCTGTTTGCAGTCGAAATGAAGGAAGTAGCACGCATTCACGGTTCATCCGGGACAAAAGGAAAACCGACTGTTGTCGGCTACACCAAAAAAGACCTGGAGAATTGGGCGGAGATCGTGGCGCGCGCCATTTGCTGTGCGGGCGGAGAGCCGGGAGACATTTTCCATAACGCGTATGGCTACGGCCTTTTTACAGGCGGATTGGGTCTGCACAACGGCATCGAGCACATGGGCGCAGTTGCAGTGCCAGTATCCGGTGGCAATACCTCCCGTCAAATTACGTTGATCGAGGACTTCAAGCCACGTGGCATTGCAGCAACGCCATCCTATGTCCTCAACATCGTGGAAGAGATGAAAAAGCAAGGAATCGATCCGCGTGAGACGAGTGTCAAATACGGGATTTTTGGTGCAGAGCCGTGGTCGGAAGAAATGCGCGTACAACTGGAGCATGAGCTCGACATTAAAGCGGTGGACATTTACGGGCTGAGCGAAGTGATGGGGCCAGGTGTTTCCATTGAATGTCATGAAGGGCAGGATGGCCTGCATATCGCAGAAGACCATTTCTACGCAGAAATTATCGATCCAAGCACTGGAGAAGTGCTCCCATATGGACAAGAAGGCGAGCTCGTATTCACGTCACTGACGAAAGAAGCATTCCCGGTTGTGCGCTACCGTACGGGTGATATCGCTTCCCTCAATTCTGAGCCCTGTAAGTGCGGACGGACAACCATGCGTATGTCGCGCATCAAAGGGCGTGTAGATGACATGCTCATTATTCGCGGGGTCAATGTGTTCCCGACAGAGATCGAGTCCGTTTTGCTTACGTTCAACCAATTGGCTCCACACTACCAGGTCGTCATTGAACGCGACGGTGCCCTCGACCGTTTTGAGGTGCACTGCGAGCTGACACCAGCATATGCAAATGAGATCAGTGGAAATGACAGCTCTGCTCTCTCGCCATTGGTGAAAGAAATTTGCCATCAGATCAAAAATACGTTGGGCGTGTCCGTGGTGCTGCGGGTGCAACCGCCGAATTCTTTGACGCGCAGCGAAGGAAAAGCGATTCGTGTCGTGGATAACCGGAACAAATCACAGGCAGCTATTTAAACCAGCTCCTGTAAAAAAAGGGTGTGACAGTTCATGGCCTATGAATATATTAGCGTAGCCAGTGAAGATGGTGTCGGTATCATTACGTTGAATCGACCGAAGATTCTAAACGCACTGAATTTGCAGCTCGTCGACGAATTGGTTGAACAGATGGAGCAAATGGACCGCGACCCGGATATTCGGGTGATCATCCTGACTGGCAACGCGAGGGCGTTCGCAGCGGGTGCCGACATTAATGAAATGGCGGAAGCATCAGCCATCGACATCATGAAGCGCAATCAGTTCGCGGTTTGGGATCGCATCTCGCTTATCTCCAAGCCAATTATTGGTGCCGTCAGCGGCTTTGTGCTCGGTGGTGGCTGTGAATTAATGATGAACTGCGATATCGTGATCGCTTCGGAGACAGCCGTCATTGGTCAACCGGAAATCAAGCTTGGAGTCATGCCTGGGGCTGGTGGTACACAGCGTCTGACGCGTGTGGTAGGTGAGCGAAAAGCATTGGAGATGCTGCTCACAGGTGAACCGATTTCGGCCAAAGAAGCGTTGAAATACGGACTGGTCAATCGGGTAGTGCCAGTGGAGGCGTACTATCAGGAAGCGCTCAAGCTGGCGAAGCAAATCGCCCAGCAACCGCCGCTCGCGGTACAGGTAATCAAAAAAGCTGTGTACAAAGCTGGTGATCTCCCCCTTCAAGAGGGGATGGATTACGAGCGAAACAGCTTTTATCTTCTTTTGGCAAGCGAAGATCGAAAAGAAGGCATGCAAGCTTTTCTGGAGAAGCGCAAACCCCGTTTTACGGGAAATTAGGAGGCGGCCATGTACGAAACGATTCTTTATGAAGTGTCAGAAGGCGTAGCAGTAGTGACCTTGAACCGTCCGGACAAATTCAATGCGTTTACAGCTGTCATGAACAAGGAAATCACCGATGCATTGAAGCAAGCGCAGAAGGATGCGGATGTGCGCTGCATCTTTCTTACCGGAGCAGGGCGGGCCTTCAATGCCGGTCAGGATCTCAGTGACGTTTCTGGAGGGGGAGATGTGGATTACGGTGGTTTCTTGCGGGATCGCTATAATCCAATGATCCTTCAGTTTCAAAAAACAGAGAAGCCGATCATTGCAGCAGTAAACGGTGTAGCAGCAGGTGCAGGCATGAGTGTTGCGCTAGCGTGCGATATTCGCCTGGCATCGGAAAAGGCATCCTTCGTCAATGCTTTTGTCAACATCGGGCTCGTTCCTGATTCAGGAGGCTGCTATTTCTTGCCACGCATCGTCGGGATCGGCAAGGCGTTGGAGCTGGCGATGACAGGGGAAAAAGTATCTGCTGAGGAAGCAATGCGAATTGGATTGGTCAATCAGGTGTACCCTGCGGAGAGCTTCATAGAGGATGCGTTGGCGTATGCGCGCAAGCTGGCGTCACTGCCGACGAAGGGGATTGGTTTAATCAAGCGCACGATGTACAAAGGGCTTGAGATGGGGTTGGAAGAGACCTTGGAATATGAAGCTTTTGCACAAGAGGCGGCTGGCAGCACAGCGGATCATAAGGAAGGGGTCACCGCTTTCATGGAAAAGCGTGCGCCTCGTTTTACAGGCCGTTAGAGGCGAAGGGAGGCAAGCCCAAGTGAGTATAAAAACAGTAGGCGTCATCGGGGCGGGAACGATGGGAGCGGGGATCGCTCTCGTTTGTGCTCGCAAAGGACATCAGGTCATGCTGCTGGATGCAAATCAGGCGGTGCTGGACAAAGCGCTTGTCTATTTGGAATCGATCCTGACAAAAGACGTGGAGAAAAGCAAAATCAGTGAACAAGAAATGGCAGAGACGCTAGAGCTGGTCCATCTCGTATCGGAAATAGAGCAATTGGCAGACTGCGATATCGTCATCGAAGCGGTGCCAGAGCGTCTTGATTTGAAAAAAAGCATTTTCAGCCAGCTTTCTGTGATTTGCAGAGAGGATGCCCTTTTACTAACGAATACTTCCTCCATCTCGATTACGGAGATTGCAGGAGGGCTTTCGCATCCCGAGCGCATTCTCGGATTTCATTTTTTCAATCCGGCACCCGTCATGCCCTTGGTTGAGGTTATTCGCGGGAAAAAATCGAGTGAGGAAAATGTGGAGGTGGCGTATCGATTTGCGCAAGAGTTGGGCAAGGTGCCTGTCCTGGTGACGGACACCCCAGGCTTTATCGTCAATCGAATCGCGCGGCCTTACTATAATGAAGCATTGCGTATCATGGGCGATCATGTGGCAGGTGTGGAACAGATTGACCGCATTATGAAGCTGGCTGGCGGATTCAAAATGGGACCGTTTGAGTTGCAAGACATGATCGGCATCGACATCAATTTTGCCACCACCAAATCGATCTATACCGACTTCTTCCATGAAGGACGATTTAAGCCTAGCCGGATTCAGCAACAAATGGTTCAATCCGGCAGCTTGGGCAGAAAGACGGGGGAAGGCTTCTATGATTACAACCAATAAGGCTGTATTGCTCGTGGGCACAAGCCCGCTGTACGCAGAGTTGAATCATTTGATGGTGGAAAGAGGTTACCAGGTGCTTACGCTTGCAGAAGCGATGGCTGAACCTGAGCTGATTGAATTGGCTGTGGAAGTAAATAGCGTCGATTTGCAGGCGAAAAAGAGGCAGGTACGCGAGCTGGATGACCTATTGCCACCAAACGTACCGATTATCACGACTTCGCTCGCAATTACAGCGACGGAGGTAGCGTCATGGACACAGCATCCTGAACGTGTTTGCGGATTTGGAACGCTCGTGCCCTTGGTTGAACGGGAGCTGATCGAGATTGCCCCTGCCCTGCAAACGGAGCTGGATACGATTCAAGCAACGGAAGGCTTCTTTCAATCACTCGGGAAAGCAACGGAGACCGTAAATGACGAGGTAGGTCTCGTGTTCCCACGCATTTTAACACTCATTATCAACGAGGCTACCTTTACGCTGATGGAAAAAGCGGCAACCGCTACCGATATCGATATCGCGATGAAAAAAGGAACCAACTACCCATATGGCCCTCTCGAATGGGCAGATCGTATCGGGTTGGATGAGATTTTTGCGATATCGAGAGGCTTGCAGCGCGACCTGGCCGAGGAGCGTTATCGCACAGCGCCGCTATTACGCAAGCTGGTGCTGGCAGGGCGTGTCGGCGTACGCAGTGGGCAAGGCTTTTACACGTACGAAGAAAAAGTAGGTGTAGAGGCATGAGCTTGACTACCAAGAAGGTGTACATAGCAACAGCAGTACGTACACCAATCGGCAAGCTGGGCGGAAGTCTGAAGAACACCCCCATCGACGACCTGACAGCCATTGTCTTGAATGGAGCGCTTGCGAAGGCAGGACAATCCGGTGAGATTGTTGATGGGGTCATCATGGGTAACGTCATATCGGCAGGACCGTTTATTAACATTGCGCGCGTTGGTTTGTTGAAAGCAGGGCTTCCTGACACCATACCTGGACTGACTGTGAATCGGGTGTGTGCATCTGGGCTAGAGGCAGTCAATTTGGCTGCGCAGTCTATCCAGGCAGGACATAGTCAGGTCATGCTGGCAGGCGGTGTAGAGAATTTGACTCGTTCACCGTACATCATGGAAAAATTCGAGCAGCCGTATCAACGTGGGGGACAGATGCTGATCGAGTCCTTTGGCGGACCTCGTTCTGCTCCTGTCTCGCTTTATGGCGATCTGACCATGGGAGATACAGCGGAAAACGTGGCGGAGCAATTTGGCATCAGTCGCGAGGATCAGGATCGTTTTGCAGCAGAGAGCCAGTCTCGGGCTATCAACGCAATAGAGGCAGGTCTGTTTCGCGATGAGATCATTCCCATCAAGTTAACTGGGAAAAAAGGGGAAGAAACGCTGTTTGATACGGATGAATTCCCAAGAAGGGATTCTAGTGTGGAGTCATTGTCCAAGTTGCGACCTGCCTTCCGAAAAGATGGTAGCGTCACAGCAGGCAACTCCTCCGGTATCAACGATGGCGCAGCGGCCTTGCTGCTGATGAATGAAGAAATGCTGTTAAAGACAGGCATCGCTCCTTTGGGGCGCATTGTTCATTTTGTCAGTGCTGGTGTTGATCCGCGCATTATGGGCATTGGGCCGGTCGCTGCGATTCGTAAGCTGCTCGCAGAAACGAACATGACCGTAGATCAAATTGATCTATTTGAGTTAAATGAAGCTTTTGCTTCCCAGTCACTCGCCTGCATGCGCGAACTGGGACTGGACCCTTTGAAAACGAATGTAAACGGTGGAGCAATCGCGTTGGGTCATCCACTCGGAATGAGCGGTGCCCGACTGGTAGGTACGATACTTTTCGAGCTGAGACGTCGCCAAAAGAAATACGGAATCGTTTCTTTGTGTATAGGCGGCGGTCAAGGATTGGCCACGTTAGTAGAAGCGCTATAGAAACAAAGCCCTCGTGCATGGGAGGAGTGGAAGAATGAGTACACCTGTCATCATAGATGCTGTGCGCACGCCAATCGGACGTATTGGTGGTGCGTTGAAGGATGTGCGCCCGGATGACCTGGGCGCATTGGTGATTCAAAAGCTGCTGGAACGCAACTCCATCGATCCGAAGACGATTGATGATGTCATCATGGGTTGTGCCAATCAGGCTGGGGAAGATAACCGCAATGTCGCGCGTATGTCACTTCTGTTGGCGGGACTACCTGTCGAAGTGCCGGGAGTGACAGTGAACCGTCTGTGCGGCTCAGGTCTGGAGGCTGTGAACCAAAGCGCGAATGCAATCAAAGCCGGAGTAGGTCATGTCTATATCGCGGGCGGGACAGAGAGCATGACACGCTCTCCGCTGGTGATGATGAAGCCAGGCACGGCTTTTCAGCGCGGCAATCAGCAGTTGGTCGATACGACATTGGGCTGGCGATTGGTTAACGAAAAAATGAAAGAGATGTATCCGCCGATCAGCTTGGGGGAAACAGCGGAGAAGGTAGCGGAGCAATACGGCATTAGCCGTGAAACGCAGGATGAGTTTGCTTTGCGCAGTCAGCAAAATTACGCACGTGCCTTAGCAGAAGGAAAGTGGGATGCGGAGATCGTTCCCGTAGAGCTGAAAGGGCGCAAAGGCGAGGTTACATTGTTTGAGAACGATGAACATGCACGTCCAGAGACGACCATCGAACAGCTCCAAAAGCTGAAACCAGCATTCCAAGCAGATGGCAGCGTCACAGCAGGCAACTCCAGCGGTCTAAACGATGGAGCCTGCGCTCTGCTCATCATGGAACAGGAAGCGGCTCTTGCAGCCGGCTTGAAGCCTCGTGCAAGAATCGTTGCATCCGCAGTCGCAGGTGTCGATCCATCCGTGATGGGAATTGGACCTGTACCTGCTACGCGCAAAGTACTGAAGCAGGCAGGCTTGTCGCTTACGCAGATGGATCTGTTCGAATTCAACGAGGCTTTTGCGGCGCAGGCAGTAGCGAGCGTACGTGAGCTGGGGGTCAACCCTGATCTGGTCAACGTAAATGGCGGAGCAATTGCTTTGGGCCATCCTCTCGGGTGTAGCGGAGCGCGCATCCTTACTACTCTTCTGAATGAAATGGAGCGTCGTGATGCTCGTTACGGGCTGGCTGCGATGTGCATTGGAGTTGGACAGGGAATTGCGACGATTATCGAACGTGTGTAGCTTGGGTAGATAGGGAGGCAGGTACTCTTGATAGATAGACTGCAGCCAGGTACGACGGAAGAATTTACTGTGACAGTGACAAAGGACATGCTGCCTGTTTTTGAAGGCCAAGTCGTGCATCCCGTGATGTCGACAGTCAGCATGATTTATTACATGGAATGGGCGGGAAGACGCGTCATTTTACCGTACCTGGAAGCTGATGAAGAGGGCTCGGGATTTGCTGTAGACATCAAGCATGTCGGCCCAGCAGTGATTGGTCAGGAGGTCACATTCCGGGCTACCTGCGTGCAGGTTACCGAAAAACGCGTAGTGTGCGAGGTTACGGCGGACACTACGCGTAATCGTGTAGGACTCGGTACGTTCGTCCAAGCCATCTTCAAAAAGGACGAAATCAAGCGCCGATTTGAGGCCTTGCAAGCAGAGATCAACCAGGAAGTAAATGGGAAATCATAAATATGACAGAATAAATTGACTCTTTTAAAATGTTTTACTATAATTACGTTTAAATTACGTTATACGATTTTATCGTCATATACTCTCGATCGATTCACGCACTTCCTACAGAATATGGTACAATTTCACACAGCATATAGGTATGAATCGATTTGGGGGTAGAAGAAACGTGAAGCCACAATCCATGCTTTTTACAATTTACGGGGAATACGTCCGCCATTATGGAAGCGAAATCTGGATTGGTAGTCTGACCAAGCTGATGGGGGAATTCGGACTGTCGGAGCCGGCTGTTCGTGCAGCAATCTCCCGGATGCTTCGCCAAGGCTGGCTGGAATCGCGAAAAGTAGGGAACCGCAGCTTCTACTCGGTATCCGAGCGCGGCAAAAAGCGGCTGGAAGAAGCAGCGGCACGTATTTATAAGGTCGAGACAGATGTGTGGGACGGCAAGTGGTGCATTGCCAGCTACAACATCCCAGAGGAGCGTCGAGCGCTGCGTGATCAACTGCGCAAGGAGCTGGGCTGGATGGGCTTCGGGATGCTGACGACCAGCACATGGATCAGCCCGAATAACCTCAGTGATCGCGTGAAGGACCTGACGGAAGCACACGAGATTACAGAGTATGTCGAGATTTTTACATCAGAGCATATGGGCTGGAGCGATCCGAAGCAGCTCGTGCAGAAATGCTGGGATATCGATGAAATCAATGAAAAATACAAGGCCTTCATCGATGCCTACCGAGGTGAATACGAGCAGCTTTCAGCAAAACTTAGCAATGGGGAAGAAGTTCCAGACAGCCATTGCTTCGTGGAAAAGACAAAGCTCGTCCACCAATACCGCAAGTTCTTGTTCATCGATCCTGATTTGCCGCAGGAATTGTTGCCAGAGCTGTGGTTGGGCAAAGAGGCGGATCAGTTGTTCCAAAATTACTACCAGTTATTGAATCCAGGGGCAGTACGATTCTTCGAGACCGTGTATGAAGCTGCGCCATCCGCATAGGCGATAGCTGCGAAGGAAAGGCCCTAGCACGTCTAGGGTCTTTTTCATTCAATTTATTTTCCATTATTTAAAATGTAAGCGTTTTACTTGGGTGTAGTTTAGTGGACGCGAAACAAAGGGGGTACAGCACGAATATGACGGAATTGCTACAGTACGTTGCAAACGGCCTCGTCAGTGGCGGGATTTACGCGATCGTAGCGGTTGGTTTCATCACGATTTACAACGTAAGCAAGGTCATTAATCTGGCACAGGGTGAATTTTTGATGCTGGGCGGAATGGTCACAGTTGCCTTAATTGGCATGAATCTTCCATATGGGTTGGCGGCATTGCTCGCGATCCTCCTGGTCACCTTGATCGGTGTTTTGATGCAGAAATACGTAATCGCTTACGTCAAAAAGGCTAATCCAATTAGTTTGATTATTTTGACGATAGGGATTTCGACACTCATTCGCGGCATTGCCAGCTTTATTTGGGGAAAAGATGCGTTTGCACTCGAACCGATTACGAGCAATGAGCCGATCTCGATCGGCGGCGTGATGATCGCGCAACAAAGTATCTGGATTTTGGCTGCTGTTCTTATCATTCTTTTTCTACTTTGGTACTTGATGGACAAGACGATTCTCGGCAAAAAAATTAACGCCTGTTCGGTCAACCCAATGGCAGCTCGCTTGATGGGGATCAGCCCGACAAAGATGAGTATGCTGGCCTTTGCCATCAGTGGAGCGACAGGAGCGATAGCAGGAATCGTGATCGCGCCGCTTTCCGTAACCTCCTACGATATAGGCGTGCTGCTCGGAATCAAAGGCTTTTCCGCAGCCATTCTAGGCGGACTGGGGAATCCATTGGGTGCAGCCGTAGCCGCCTTTTTACTCGGGATCGTCGAGTCGCTAGGAGCTGGTTACATCAGCTCGGGTATGAAGGACGCGATCGCCTTTCTGGTGTTGATCGGCATGCTGTTGATTAAGCCATCTGGCATCTTTGGAGAACGTAGCGTTGGAAAAGGAGGGCTATGATGAAGCAGATCATCGATAAGTGGGGCAAAAGCATAGGAATCTACCTGTTTTTGATGATTCTTTTCCCATTCGTTATGCCAGATGAATACTATCGATCTGTCGGAATTATTATCGGTCTTCAAGCAATCGTAACCATCGGGCTATGCCTCGTGATGGGGCTGGCTGGACAAATTTCGCTGGGGCAAGCCTCGTTTTGGGGGATAGGCGCCTATACGTCGGCTGTATTGACGACGAAGTACGGTCTGCCGCCATTTGTCGGTCTCATCGCCGCTGCGGTTGTTCCAGGGTTATTCGCCTTTATCCTCGGGCGAGCGATAGCGGGGCTGCAAGGCTACTACCTCGCGATGGCAACTCTCGCATTTGGCTACATCGTCCAGATCGGGATTACGGAATGGGAGTCGGTCACAGGGGGAGCAAACGGGATGATCAGCATTCCGCAGATGACTTTCTTCGGTGGAAGCGAGCTATCCATGTACTTTCTGATTTGGGGAGTCGTCACCTGTGTGCTGCTCTTCTCACTTAATCTCTTGAATTCACGCGTCGGCAGAGCGTTTCGGGCGATTCACAAAAGTGAAATTGCCGCGACCTCGATGGGAATTGATGTCCGCAAGTTCAAGCTGAATGCCTTTGTAGTAAGCGGCATGTTCGCTGGTATTTCTGGCGGCTTGTATGCCCATTACATGGGAATTCTTGATCCGCAGCCGTTCGGACTGCACGAGTCGATCAAGTTTCTGACGATGGTCGTCATCGGCGGGATGACAAGCATCTGGGGCGCTTTGATCGGGACGATCCTGATTGGCTTTATCAGTGAAGGGCTGATCCTCTTGGGTGAAGTGGTGCCGGGTTTGCAGGGGGATGTGGATACGATTGTGTTCGGTGCGATTCTCGTGCTGATCATTATGTTCATGCCAGAAGGATTGGTTCCGCGCATCCGGGCTGCTTTCGAAAAAGGGCAGGCGAAAAAGGCGAAGGCCATGGCTGACGACGCACAACGAAAGCAGCAGGTGGAAAGGAAGGCTGCAACATGACAACACTTTTGGATGTGCAAAAGCTCTCTCGTGATTTTGGCGGCGTGCGGGCAGTGAATCAAGTAGATTTTCAGGTGCGAGAAGGAGAGATCCTCGCGCTGATCGGTCCGAATGGCGCTGGAAAAAGCACGGTGCTCAACATGGTGTCGGGTGTGATCTCGCCTTCGGAAGGAGAGATTCGCTTCAGCAACCAGCCGTTGACACGTGTGCAAGGCTACGAATATGCCGGATTGGGCATCACCCGAACCTTTCAAAACCTCCAAACCTTTGACGATATGACCGTCTTGGAAAACGTGATGGTCGGCATGCATACCAAGACAAGCGCGAGTCTCTTTTCCTGCGGCATGAATCTGGCAAAGTCCCGCAAGGAAGAGAAGATGATGCAGGAGCAAGCACAGACGTGGATAGAGAATGTTGGCTTGGCAGAGGAAGCGTCCTTGCTGGCTGGGAGCTTGCCATACGGGAAACTGCGGCTGATGGAGATTGCCCGCGCAATGGTAGCCCAGCCGCGGTTGCTCTTGTTGGATGAGCCTGCTGCGGGTCTGAATCATACCGAGACGGCGGAGATGAGCCGCATGTTTTGCGAGATTCGCGACAACGGAACGGCTATTTTGCTAGTGGAGCATGACATGGATATGATCATGACGATTGCAGACCGCATCGTTGTATTGGATCAAGGATCAAAAATCGCAGAAGGTACCCCGCGTGAGATTCAGGAGAACCCGCGAGTGATTGCGGCGTATCTGGGTGCAGAATGAAGCGCGAAAGAGGTGAACAAACATGGGGAAGGCAGTCCTTACAGTAGACAACATCACGGCTCGCTACGGTCCGGTGGAAGTGTTGCACGGGATTACTTTACAAGTGAACGAAGGCGAGATCGTCTCTCTGTTAGGTGCAAATGGGGCAGGCAAAACGACGCTTTTGAACTGTATTTGCGGTCTGCACGGCGACAAGGAAGGCAAGATTTGGTTTCGTGACGCGGACATTACGCGTGTTCCTGCGGAGCTGGTAGTACCGCGGGGCATGGCGCATGTACCGGAGCGCAGACAAATTTTTTCGACGCTGACCGTAGAGGACAATTTGTGGCTGGGTGCTTCGCATCGGATGCCCAAGACGAGCAAAAAGGAAATTGCCAAAGAAATGGAGACGGTGTATGAACGTTTTCCCATTTTGGCAGAGCGGAAATGGCAGCTCGGGGGAACGCTTTCCGGGGGGCAACAGCAGATGCTCGCCATTGGCAGAGCGCTCTTGTCTCGACCGCAGCTTCTCTTGTTGGACGAGCCTTCGCTAGGATTGGCTCCATTGATTGCCAAAGAAATCCTGACGATTGTGCAGGAGATTCGCTCGGAGTGGGGCACCACGGTGCTGTTGGTCGAGCAAAATGCTCGCGCAGCGCTCGCTATTTCCGACCGGGCTTACGTACTCAGTACAGGAACCGTCATGCTGGAAGGGAAGGCAGACGAGATTAGCAATGACCCGCGTGTGCAATCTGCTTATTTGGGAAGCTCCCACGAGGCAGTGTAGCCAATAGCAGTTTGACTAAGATAGACACATACATTTGAGGGGGTACACCCATGAAAAAACGAACATTCAAAAAATGGCTATTTCCAGCAGCAGTCGCTTCGCTCGTTTTCTTGAGTGCCTGTGGAGGCGGCGCTACGCCAGCGGCAGAGTCGGGCACTGGTGGCGCCAGCAAGGACCCGATCAAGGTCGGCGCTATTTTCTCGCTGACTGGTCCGAACAGTCCGCTCGGCGTACCAGAGAAGCAAGCGGTAGAGTTGTTGGTAAAAGAAATCAACGGCGCTGGCGGAGTAGAGGGTCGACCGTTGGAAGTCATTTTTGAAGACGACAAGTCTGACAATACGGAAGCAGTAAAAGCAATCAAAAAGCTCGCTTCGAAAGAAAAGGTCGTAGCTGTACTCGGTTCCTCGGGCAGTGGTCCGTCTCTCGGGATGGCTGAGTATGCCGCAGCAGAAAAGCTCCCGCTGATCTCGATGGCAGCGGCAGACCAAATCACCAATCCAGTTCGTGCAGGCATCTACAAAACGCCGCACACGGACGTACACGGAACGAAGCGCATCTTCAAATATTTGAAGGAAAAAGGCATTACGAAAATTGCTACGCTCAATGACAGCAATCCATATGGAAGTGGCTGGACCACGCAATTGCAAAAATATGCGCCTGAATACGGCATCACGATTGTAGCCGAAGAAAAGTACGGCACAAAAGATCCGTCTATGAGCTCCCAATTGACCAAGATCAAAGGGACTGATGCGCAGGCACTGATTGTGGCAGGTACGAATCCTGGACCCGCTACGATTGTGAAGGAAGCCAAGCAACTGAACCTCACGATTCCGATCATTAGCAGCCATGGCTCTGCGAATAGCAAATTCCTCGAACTGATTGGAGACGCAGGTGAGGGTGTCCTGATGGTAGCTGGAAAACTGCTCATTCCTGAACAAGTAGCGGCAGACGATCCGCAATCTGCCATCATCAAAAAATTCGTGGATGGTTATCAAGCTGCCTACAATACACAGCCAGACGGCTTCGCGGGATACGGATACGACGGCTTGAATCTGCTCGTGGAAGGCTTGAAGCAAGCAGGCGGCGACACCTCTAAACTGGGCGAAGTATTGGAAAAGGCGAAATACGTAGGGGTAACCGGAGAATTCAAGTTCACGGCTGATGATCATAACGGTCTGACAGAAGACAGCATGATCATGGTTGAAGTGAAGGATGGAAAATTCCAGCTCGTTAAATAAGAGAAAGAAGTTCGTTCCCTCCGCGTCGTGAAGAAGAATGCGGGGGGAATCGTTGTTTTCAACACAAGGGTAGGAGGATCATGCATGTCTCAATTGCTGAATAGCGTCTTAATGGTCGCACCGATTTTACAAAAGGCGTTTTTGTCTGAATGTATGGTAGGAGTCACCGACAAAGAGAAGTTTCTCGCCTATTATCCGGCACAGGGCTTGAACCTGGGGATTCGAGTAGGAGACGAATTGCGCCCGGGGAGTATCAATGCGACGGCGGTAAAAGAGGGCAAGCGGGTCGTGAAGAAGATTTCCAAAGAGCTCTACGGCATTCCTTATATCGCAGTCGGTTATCCGCTTGTAGAAAACGGGCGTGTAGTTGGTTGCTTGGCGACAGGCGTGACGACCGATCAAGAGGATCGTTTGCACGGTTTGGCTCAAAACTTGACGGACGCGCTGGAAAATATCGCTCAGCATACAGAAAGTCTGGCAAAGGACGCGGACAATTTGGCACAAGCTAGCCATACGCTTAGTGATGCAGCTGGTCAATTAGGGCTGAAAATTGCAGAAACGACCCAAATCAACGAATTGATCCGCAATATCTCGACGCGCTCCAATGTACTCGGCTTGAATGCCGTCCTCGAAGCGGCACGGGCAGGTGCTGCTGGTCGCGGCTTTTCCGTGGTCGCAGAGGAAATTCGTCAGCTTTCCCAGACGACCGCTACTTCAGCGAAAGGTATTTTCCATCTATTAGATGAAATGAATGCACTCGTCGGGACGGTAACGGGCGAAATGGAGAAGACGATGAATCACAGCGTGCAGCAGTCAACGCGAATTCAGGAGCTGGATGCAGTAATGCAGGAGCTGAGGCAAATGGCCGAGCAATTGAAAAAGGCAGCAGAAATAACTGGGCGCGGAGAATAGTAGAGTCTCAATGTAAGCGTATTGCAAAAACGTATGACGTTATGATATTATTGCGTTATAAAAACGTATTATAATTTTAACATAATGCATATCTGATAAAAGGAGGGCGTTCTCCATGCAAATGAGGCTCGAACATGCCGATCTGACTGAAAACGAAAAGTTGGAAGCGTTTTTAGCGAGAATCGAACGCGGGGAAAAAATAGAGGCAGACGATTGGATGCCAGACGACTATCGCAACCAGTTGATCAAGCTGATTTCGATGCATGGCATCAGTGAGATCATGGGTGCCTTGCCGGAAAAAGAATGGGTACCAAAGGCGCCGACACTGCGCAGAAAGCTGGCAATTATGGCGAAGGTCCAGGACGAGATGGGGCATGGTCAATTGCTTCTTCGCGTCGCAGAAGACTTGCTTGAGCCATTGGGCAAGACGCGCGAGGATATCATGAATGATTTGTTTACAAAAAGACTGAAATTTCACAATGTATTCCACATGGAGGCGCCTACCTGGGCTGATGCTGGTGTGATTGGCTGGCTGGTTGACGGCGCGGCTATCATTACGCAATCGATGTCCCTCGATACATCTTATGCACCTTACGCCCGTGCTCTGCATCGGATCTGTGCGGAAGAAAAGTTCCACGCCCAACACGGGGAGAGCATCGTCTTGGAGTTGGCAGAAGGCACCGATGAACAGCGCCAAATGCTGCAAGATGCTATCCATCGTTGGTGGCCAGCGCTCTTGATGTTTTTCGGACCGCCGGAAAACGGCAACATTACGAGCAATCAGGAATCCAACATGCGCTACAAGATTCGTACACAGACCAATGAAGAATTGCGCCAAGTATTCCTGAAAAAGTATTTGCCGCGTATTTTCCACCTTGGCTTCACAGTTCCAGACGATACGATTTACTTCGACGAGGCAGAAGACAAATGGGTCTACCAACAGCCTGACTGGGAAGAGTTCAAGCAAATCGTCAAGGGGAACGGACCACGCTCCGCTCATCGTCTGAATCTTCGGGTAATGTCTTATGAAGAAACCAAATGGGTGCGTGACGCGATCATGTCGTACGGCCGACAAGTAGGGTAGGTGAATGTGGATGAGCAACGAAAACTTTTTCATATATGAAGTATTCAGCCAAAAAAGCGTAAATGCTCCGTTCGTCCAACAGTTCAGTTTGTTGGCACCCAATAAAGAAGTCGCATTGAGCATGGCGAGGGAAAATTTCTTGCGCCGCGAGCCTTGTTTTAATTTGTGGGTAGTCAAGCGCGACGACATTTTTGGACTACCGCCAGAGGAGCGTCCTTTCCTGGAAAGACTCGACAACAAGAGTTATCGAGAGACCAAAGGATACGGCGACTTGCAGTCGAGATGGCGTCACCATCGCGAGCAGTACGAAGAAAAACAGAAGCATGCAGGCAACGGCAGTTAAGCAGGAGGGATTCAATCATGGGCGACCGTTTACATGTAGAAACAGTGGAAGTAGCAAAACAAAACCCGGCATTCGCAAAAGCGTTAACCGACCTGTTGTTCCAGCTTGCTGATGACGATTTTATATTGGCGTATCGTGGATCGGAATGGCTTGGGCTTGCTCCGCATATTGAAGAAGATGTGGCCTTTTCTTCGATGTCCCAGGACATGATGGGCCATGCCGTGATGTTTTATGAAATGCTGGAGCAACTAGGGGTAGGAAAAGCAGACGATCTCGCACAGCTGCGCGAGGTGAAGGCGTTTTCCAATGCGATCTTGGTAGAGCGTAAAAACGGCGACGGCGAATACAACGATCATCCTCATTACGATTGGGCTTATGCGATTGTTCGCAGCTATGTGTACGGCTTATACAAGCAGGTTCGCTTGGAGGCACTTACGCAGTCGTCATACGCACCACTCGCGCTGGTCAGTCGCAAAATGATGACAGAGCATCGCTATCATCTGATGCACTGGCAAGTTTGGCTGAAGCAACTGGCGAACAGTACGCCTGATGCGCGTCAGAGGCTGGAGGCAGCCATTGCAAAAGTTTGGAAGGATGCCGGGGAGCTGCCTCATCTTGGACCAAACGAGGGCGCTATCGTTCAATTTGGCCTGATTGCAGAAGAAGAGCAACTGAAACAAAAATGGCTGACACTGACCAAAGACATTTTCGAAAAAGCAGGACTCGAATGGCAGGGTGAGCCAGGAGTTCCACAAGAGCGCGGTCGTCACGGTGAACATACTGCTGATCTGGTGCAAGCTTTGGCTACCTTGTCTGAAGTGTATCGCATTGATCCGGCTGCAGGCTGGTAAAAGGAGTGATTCTCTCATGGCGCAAGAAGAATTGCAACTGCATGAAGGGCTTGAAGCGACATGCTGGGAACTGCTGCAGCAAGTAACAGATCCCGAAATTCCGGTGATCAGCATGGTAGAGATGGGGATGATTCACAAAGTGCGCGTCGAGGCAGACGTCGTACACGTCGAGGTGCTCCCTACCTTTGTCGGCTGTCCGGCACTCGAGATCATGAAGAAGAACATCACAGAAAAGCTGGTGGAGGTAGAAGGAATCAATCAGGTTCAGGTAGCGTTTGTCTATGATCCAGCCTGGACTTCTGATCGTATCGCCTTGGATGCTCGTGATAAGCTGAAAAGCTTTGGCATCGCGCCGCCACCGCTTGACTTCAAACAGGGAGATACATGGGAAGTGGCATGTCCCTACTGTGATTCCCCGTATACAAAAATGGAAAATTTGTTTGGCCCTGCTGCTTGTCGAAGTATTTTGTATTGCCGGCACTGCAAAAATCCGTTTGAGGCCCTAAAACCAATCTATTGAGAGAGATTGAGAGGAGCGAATGTCATGGGAGAGTACAAGCAAATGTTTATTAATGGAGAATGGGTGACTGCCGAGAGTGGCGAGTCCATTCAAATTACGAATCCTGCTACAGGCGAAACAGTTGGAACAGTAACCTTCGGCGATGGTCGTGATGCCAACAAGGCCATCGACGCTGCTCATCAGGCATTTGCAAGCTGGTCTCGACTGACTGCTCGCGAGCGCGCCAAATATTTGTACAACTTGTCCGAGCTGGTGAAAAACAATCGGGATGAACTAGCGGGCATCATTTCTGCTGAAATGGGCAAGCCTTTGGGCGAGGCAAAAGGCGAAGTGCTGGGTGCCGCTGATAATTTCGTTTGGTACGCAGAAGAAGCCAAACGTGTCAACGGAGAAACGATCCCATCCTCCGTTGCGAACAAGCGCATCATGGTGCTACGTCAGCCTGTAGGGGTGGTAGGGGCGATTACCCCGTGGAACTTCCCGGTGAACATGGTTGCACGCAAGATCGCTCCGGCATTGGCTGCGGGCTGCACGGTGGTTTTAAAGCCAGCAGAAAGCACGCCGCTGTCTGCGATTCGTATGTTTGAGCTGATTGAGCAGGCTGGTTTTCCAAAAGGCGTCGTAAACCTCGTCATTGGAAATCCTGAATCGATTGGGAAAGAGTTCATCGACAATCCGAAGCTTTCCAAAATCGGATTTACAGGCTCCACTCGTGTCGGCAAGCTGCTGATGGAGGGCGCGGCGAAGCAAGTGAAGCGCGTCAGCATGGAGCTTGGTGGTCACGCACCGTTCATCGTATTCCCGGATGCCGATCTGGATGCAGCCGTAAAAGGTCTGTTTGAGAGCAAATTCCGCAACTCCGGTCAAATGTGCATTTGCACGAACCGCCTGTACGTCCACGAGGATGTCGCAGATGCGTTCACAGAAAAACTGGTAGAGCGTCTGAAGCGTGCGAAGGTAGGAGATGGTCGCCAGAAAGAGACAGAGATCGGTCCACTGGTGAACGAGCGTGCCTTGAACAAGGTGCTCGAGCATATCGAGGACGCCAAGGACAAAGGCGGGCAAGTGGTATACGGCGGAAATCGTTTGCTTGAAGGTGATTATGCGAAGGGCTTCTATTGCGAACCGACCTTGATTGCTGGCGTTACAACGGATATGAAAATCTCCTTTGAGGAAACGTTCGGTCCAGTCGTTCCACTCGTGCGTTTTACAGAGGAAGCGGATGTTGTACAGATGGCAAACGACACACGTTACGGCTTGGCTGCTTATGTGTACACCCGCGATAATCAGCGTTGCTTCCGTATGGCTGAGCTCCTCGAATACGGAATCGTAGGGATCAATGATGGTTCTCCTACGCAGACGCAAGCGCCGTTCGGCGGATTCAAAGAAAGCGGAATCGGCCGTGAAGGTGGCCGCTACGGAATGGATGAGTATTTGGAAACCAAGTTCGTTTCCTTTGGACTGTAAGATAAGAAGAGAAGAAGAGTTCAGACAAGATCTGGACTCTTTTTTATTTTCATATAGGAAAGATTTTAAAAGGTACCGATGAACAAACAAAGCTGGTGAGAAGAAAAAGCACAGGGCTCGTAGACCTTGACACCGCCAACCCAGTCGGAACTTCAAAAAGGGGACCCGCTTGTCGAACACTTCTTCCCTGAGAATCTTCCGCCCGTAGGGTGGCTTTGGCTCGACGGTCCCCTTTTTTAAGTGGAGACGGCCAGTGAATCCCCCTTGCGGGCGTGTCAGAGTCGAAGAGAACTGTGCTTTTTCTTCTCCTCCACTATGCTGACTCCACTCATAAGGAGTTTTTTTATGTAAATTTTGTGAATTGTTTTGTTCAACACTTTGTTCATTTTTATCTACAAAGAAAAAGGGAATCAACGGTATAATGGAGATTGGATCAAGGGCAACATTTAATAGATAAAAATTGGTATTTCATATTGACACAATATGTACATATGACGACGCCCAGCAAGAGTGGTATCGTCCAAGATTTTACATTTTGGAAGGGAGGATATAAACATGGGAAATGAACATCAAATGCACGAGATGTCACCGGCTGCCGGAACCGCAACCTTTTCAGATTTATGGAGTCCGGATGTGATGCTTTTGTCGTTACTCGTGACTACTGTCTATTTTCTTGTAACCGGTCCTATGCATAAACGTTTTGAAAACGCTACACCGGCGACTGGCAAGCAAAGATTACTTTTTGTGTTGGCAATCGTGTTGTTTTACACCGCACAAGGAAGCCCTATCAGTTATTACGGCCATCATTACATGTTTAGTTTGCACATGCTCCAACAATCGATCTTGTACTTTGCCCTGCCACCGCTTATGCTTCTCGCAATGCCTGAATGGCTTTTGGCCAAGATTTTCCGTCCGAAAGCGATGAAGTTCATACTAAACTCTTTGACACACCCGTTAGTGGCAGCGCTGTTGTTCAACTCACTGTTTTCGTTTTACCATGTTCCATTTATTTTTGATGCCGTCGCGATTAACCATGAGTGGATGACGTTTTATCATGTCATTCTCGTGATTGCCGCATTTGCGATGTGGTGGCCGATTGTGAGTCCGTTGTCTGATAACAAGCGACAACTGGCTGGATTGAAAAAACTGTCGTACGTTTTTGCAAACGGTGTCTTGATTACGCCCGCCTGTGCGCTGATTATTTTTGCTTCGGAACCGCTGTACGCTACGTATATAGCTGCGCCACAGCTATTCCAAAGCCTCGACGCGTTTAACGATCAGCGTCTTGGCGGAATCATTATGAAGCTGGTACAGGAGCTTGTTTACGGCTGTGTGCTGGCCTATGTCTTCTACCATTGGTACAAGGCAGAGAAGCAGGACGACATGCCGATGGATCAATCTTTCGGTGCTGAAAAGCCGACTTATTAAATATGCGCGAACAGCAGAAACGTTTGTTGAATGAGGTGAAAAAATGGGGCTCATATTGCCTACGGTAAGTACGGCTTTTATCGTGATTAGCGGAATTCTCGTTGCGATTGGCTGGTACGCCATTGCGAAAAAGCAAGTAGAAAAGCATATGAAGATTATGAAATGGGCTGCGATCTGTGCCACGATTTTCTTTATCACTTATGTATCCAGAACGGCCTTTGTCGGAAACACGCATTTTGGCGGACCAGACAGCATCAAGCCAATCTATCAGACGTTCTTGTTTTTCCACATCATCCTGGCAACAGTCGGTGGTGTGATGGGTCTGATTACACTCAGATACGCTTACAAGAAAAACTATGCTTCTCATCGTAAGATCGGTCCTTGGACGTCCATTGTGTGGTTTGTCACTTCCATTACAGGAGCTGCGGTTTATTTACTGCTGTACTGGATTTATCCAGGTGGAGAGACGTCTGGCGTACTGGATGTAATTTTTGGTAAGTAATCGTTTTAGTAGTTTTTTGGGCATTGGATACAATGTAGTTAGTTTATCCAGTCATGATTCGGATGTTCAGATAGAAGGAAACAGGAGGTACAAAACGTGGACCAGCAAATGCCGATGCAGGAATCGCTTGATGCCGATGCTGCTTTGCAGACACAGCCGGTAGGGCCAGCTACCTTTCAGGATTACGTACAACTGACGAAGCCTGGTATTACCCTGTCAAACTTGATGACCACTTTTGCTGCTTTATGGTTAGCGTCCTACGGTTATCCGAACTGGAAACTGGCTTTATTCACCATGCTAGGAACCGCTTTGGTCATTATGTCGGGTGCGGCTTTAAATAATTTCTACGACCGTGATCTGGACAAAAAAATGAAGCGGACGCAAAATCGTGCGGTAGCGACGGGAAGAATTTCTGCACGTAACGCGATCCTCTTAGGGATTGGCCTGCTGTTGGCAGGGGTTACTGTGTTGGCTGTATATGCGAATCCCTTGGCGGCGGTTTGGGGATTAATCGGTCACATTTTTTACGTGTTGATTTACACGCCGCTGAAAAGAGTAACAACTCTCAATACGGTGATTGGTGGTATTTCAGGTGCAGCTCCTCCAGTGATTGGGTGGGTAGCAGTAACAGGCACCATGGACATGACGGCTTGGCTGTTGTTCCTGGTCTTGTTCTTGTGGCAGCCTCCCCATTTTTTGGCGTTGGCCATGCTGAAAACAGAAGAATACCGTGCAGGTAATCTGCCGATGCTACCGGTAGTAAAAGGCTTTGCCGAGACGAAGCGACAAATGGTGCTGTGGGGTTCGGTGTTGTTCCCGGCTTCTTTGCTGCTGTTCGTCCACGCTAGCCTAGGCTATGTGTATTTGCTCGTCATGGGCGTGATGGGGATTGTGTACATGGTTCTGCTTTTACAGGGGTTCAAAACCAAGGATGATCTTACTTGGGCACGCAAACTGTTCGGCTATTCTATCCTTTATTTGACCGTGTTTTGTGCAGCGATCGTCATTAGTACCATGGTCAACTATTATTGACACGAAACACTCACTAAATGTTCACGGAACATCCCTTGCTTAGCAGGGGATGTTTCATTATCGTAAAAGAGGACATAGAACGAGGTGTTGTTTGATCCTCACAAGAAACAGGGTGAATTACTATGGAAAAATGGCTGAAGCCGTTAGCTTTTCTTGCTACCTTGATCATGTTTATCGTGATGGTAGCCGGTTCGCTTGTTACCAAGACAGATTCAGCACTCGGCTGTGGAAATGACTGGCCGCTGTGCAACGGAAAATGGGTTCCGGAATACACGTTGGCATCCATTATTGAATATTCTCATCGCCTGATTACAGGTGTTGCCGGTATTGTTGTCGTGATTTTTTCTGTACTTTGCTGGCGCTATTACAAAGGCAACCAAGAAGTTCGCAATCTCGCTATTTTTGGTTTGTTTTTCATCGTAGTGGAGTCCATTCTCGGCGCTTCTGCCGTCATTTGGCCACAGTCCTCATCTGTTTTGGCTCTGCACTTCGGATTCTCCTTGCTTGCTTATTCAGGCGTGTTCTTGTTGAGTGTGTTCGTTTATCAGCGGGAAAAAACGCAAAGCTTGGTGAAAACGACCGTCTCAAAAGGCTTCCGCAACTGGATGTGGTTCGTCGCAACTTATACGTACGCTGTTGTTTATCTCGGAGCGTATGTCAGACATACGGGTTCAAGTATGGCATGCAGTGACTGGCCGCTGTGTCAGGGACAGATTATCCCAGAGTTGTACGGACAGACTGGTATTCATTTTGCCCACAGAATCGCTGCGATGGTGTTGGGATTCTTGTTGTTGGGGACAATGATTTACTGCATACGTCATTTCAAGGAAAAACGGCGTGACTTATACGGTGCGAGTATCCTGAGCTTTATTCTTTGCATCGCGCAGGTGTTCAGCGGTGGCTTCGTCATTATTTACAAGCTTCACCTGTATGCTACACTGACTCATTCCATGATTATCACCATTTTGTTCGGGATCATCTGCTACATGTGCTTGCAGACGTTGAAGTCACCGACAAATGAAAAGCTGAGAAGATAAGAGGAAAGCTGCGCTCCTGATTTGTGGAGGGCAGCTTTTTTTATATGATGTGGCTGTGGTGGGGAAGAAGTGCATTTCCAGTCTACGCTTCGGCCTACGCCCTGCAAGGGGGATTCACTGTCCGCTAAGAAATAAATGGCGGGAGCGCTTCAAACCAGAAAACGTGACAGCGTTTATGTATGTGATAAAAGCTGAAAACCCCCGCCATTCATTTCTACGCTAGGTAGGGCTCCAGAGGCGCTTGGACTGGAAATGCACTTCTTCCAACGCGACTTTCGATAAAACCAATTGCGAGTGGATTCAAAGATGCTTCATGTCCTACTTTCACGATGGTGTAAACGTAGCGGAGCAGATACACAGCTGTTGGGAAGTCCTGTCACATGTTCGGAAGGAGACCGCCCGAACGAAGAGAGGAAAAAGGCGACTGGAGAACATGTGGCAGGGCCTCGCCCCCACCCCAACCGATTGAGGACATCGAATTACAGACCGTCAGGCTATTGCCCAGACGGTTTTTCAACATTCACCGGAACAAAAACACCATTTTCCCAACGATACATTTGCAAAGCAGTCTCAGGCTTGCCCGGCAGCAGTTCAGCTGTATCCGGTTTTAGCTCCTGCTTCGTTTGCCAGTGGTAGAGCAGTGGGTTTGCTTCGTCATCATGTACGATTTGATAACTGCCGACAGTACGAAAAAGTTGACCACCCGGCACGGAAACCGTTTCCCGCAGCAGTCCTTCCCATGCTTTGACCAAACGACCTTTGTCCAAATACCACAGATTCGCCTCGTAGACCGATATGCCTGATCCGCCAGTATGCTGGACGGTTTCAAATACTCGTTTTTCTGCGAGTAAACGCGGTTCAACTTCAGTGTTCTTATCAATCTCGGAGTAATTCACTTCACGCGTATAGTCCCAATGATCCAATTGCAGGCGCGGTGGATTCCATTCCTCTTCCGCGATGAGGGCATACGTACGATCAGGTTTTTGATCCAAAACGTAAAAATTCCCGATATGTACGCTGCCGTTATGCTTGGCGACAATTTCTGGTTCCGGGTCATCATCGAGATTGACGAGTTGAAAATCAAAGTTGTCGGTAACAACTGGATTTTTGGCTTGCTTGTCAATCCAATCCATTACTTGGGTCTTGGTAGGCTCTCTGGAGGCAAGGGAAGAGGGGGCAGTGAGGACGAGACTGGAGACGGTAAGTCCTACTGTCAGGGTGAGCAACAGGCGGGAATTACGCAACGGTAACGAGCTCCTTTCCGGGATGAGATCGATCAATCGCGACCTTTTCAGTTGGAAGACGAGCAGTCAGGAGTAAAAGTTACGGGGAAGTGGAGTAAATTTCAACCGCGAACCGCGCTGTCTTTTGTTACAATGAAAAGCAAACACATGATCGTGGAGAGTGATAGTAGATATGCGGATATTACATACAGCCGACTGGCATTTCGGGCGGCAGCTGGAAGGGCGGGACCGACGGATAGAACAAACAGCTTTTGTGGACGAGCTTTGTCACATCGCTGATGAGCGGGAAGTGGATTTGGTGCTCATTGCTGGGGATGTGTACGATTCGGTCAATCCGCCTGCTTGGGCGGAAGAGCTTTTTTATGATGCATTGGAGCGCTTGTCTTCGGAAGGTAGGCGAGGTGTTGTCGTGATCGCGGGGAACCATGACCAGCCTGAGCGGGTGCGGGCAGCAGCGCCGCTTGCCACAAAGCACGGAATTGTTTTGTTGGGGTTGCCGAAGGAAGCGCCACTGCTGACGCAGGAAGCATCGACTGATCGCGTGCAACTTGTGCAGGGAGGCCCTTCTTGGCTAGAAATGAAGATTCCTGGCTGCGCAGCGAATGCGGTCATTTTGGCTTTGCCGTATCCTTCTGAATCGCGATTAAAGGAGCTGTTGAGCGAAAGCTTTACCCAGGAGCAGATGCAGCTTGCTTTTTCCGAGCGCATTGCACAATTGCTTGCTGATCTGTCTGTTCATTTTCGTGAGGATACGGTCAACCTGGTCACGAGCCACTTGTTTGTCATGGGCGGTAAGGAAACAGATTCCGAGCGACCGATTCAAATTGGGGGAGCGTTGACTGTATCACCGCAGGCTTTTCCGAAGAACGCTGATTATGTGGCGCTCGGCCATCTCCATCGACTGCAAAAGCTCAGTGACAAGCCGTTGGTGCGTTACAGCGGTTCACCGATTTCGTACAGCTTTTCCGAAGCAGGTCAGAGCAAGGCAGTCGTACTGGTCGAGGTGGAGCCAGGGCAAGAAGTGCGTGAGGAGATCATTTATTTGACGAGCGCACGGCCATTGGCACGTTGGAGGGCGACGGAGGGAATCGAGCAAGTCGAGCGCTGGTTGGAAGAGGGACGAGATGCAGGGGCGTGGATTGACTTGGAGCTGCATGTATCTGGCGTGATCGACCCGGCAGAATTTCAGCGTGTCCGCAAGCTTTCGGATGATTTCTTGAAAATACAACGTGTTGTCGTGAGGGAAGAGCGTGAGGAGGAAGAGGAACAGCGAGTCGAGCTGACAGAGCTGACGTCCGATCAATTGTTCAAACGCTTCTATGAACGGAGACGGGGAGCAGAGCCGGATGAGCAGCTGGTGGCCTTGTTCCAGCGTCTATTGGCAGAAACCGGAGGAGAGGGGGAAGAAGAGTGAGACCGATACGATTGAAGCTGGCAGGGATGCACAGCTACAGAGAAATGCAAGAGGTCGATTTCGAAGTGCTATGTCAGGCGGGACTGTTTGGGATATTCGGTCCGACTGGAAGCGGGAAATCGACAATCTTGGACGCGATCACGCTAGCGTTGTACGGGCAGGTCGTCCGGTTGGGCGGGGGAAACCATCCGAAAGAAGTGCTGAACCAGCTGGAGCAGCGCGTATTTGTGTCCTTTACCTTTGAGCTGGGGACTGGCGATGAGCGCAAGCAATATACGGTGGAACGGGAATTTGGCCTGGATAAAAAGGGGAACAAGAGACAACCGGAAGTAAGGCTGATTCAGTCGGGAGCCTTGACCGGAGAGCCGGATGTCGTATTGGAATCCAAAGCCACGTCCGCGACTGCCGCGATTGAGGCGCTGATTGGTCTCACTTTGCAGGACTTTACCCGGGCGGTCGTTTTGCCACAGGGGCAATTTTCCCGTTTCTTGACGCTGAAGGGCAGTGAGCGCAATGAAATGCTGCAACGAATGTTCCGCCTACATATTTATGGGGAAAAGCTGAGCGAGCGCGTACGCCACGCGTTGGAGCAGGTCAAGGAACAGATGCATCGCTTGCAACTGGCGAGTGCAGCTCTGGGTGACGCAGGTCCGGAAGCCTTGGAGCTGGCGAGACATACATGGGAGGAAGCTGCGCAAAAAGAGCAGGAATTCACCCAGCAAAAACAGGAGCTGGCCGGGAAGCTAAAGGAGCTGGAGCAGCTGAACCAGTGGCATCAGGAGCTATTGCAAGTCCAGGTGCAACTACAGCAGCAGGAAGCAAATGAAGCGGAAATGGCATCCCTAACCGCGAAGATTCGCGAATGGGAGTCGAGTATTCGATTGTGGCCATTACTCCAGCAATATGAGCGTTTGGATCAGGAATGGCATGCGACCGGTACGGCATTGGAACGCAGCCGCGAACAACAGGAGAGTGCTCGTTTGGCCGTAGACGAGGCAGAGCAAGCGTATCAGAAGGTTCATGCCGAGTTGGCTGTACAGGAGCCGTTACTGATTCAGCAAAAGGGCAGGCTGGTACAGGCACAGGAGTGGGAAGAGGAGCTAAAGGCGATCCGGGAAGAGTGGACAGGTCTGGAGCGAGAGTGGAATGAAGTGTCAGTCGCCTTGACCAACATAGAACAACAGTTGGAAAAGGATGAAGCCGAATTAAAAAACTGGGAGCTAGCGTGGGCGGATCTGCAAGAACAGATGAAGCAGGTCACGATCTCTCCTGAATGGCGAGCACAAATAGCGGCAGCCAGAGAAGCGAAGCAGCAGTGGGAACGAGACTATGCCAAGGTACGTGAGCTGGAAAAAGAACAACTCGCAGCACAGGAGCACATCCAGGCGGCAACCCATACGGCCGATGAGAACAAGCGCAGCTGGGAAGCGTGTGCGAATCGGTTGGCACAAAAAAGAGAAGAGCTGGCAGCACCTACCGACTCGGCTTTGATGAGCGAAGCAGAATGGGAGAAAGCAAGAAATATACTGGCAGACATGAAGCAGGTAGGTCGCCAGTGGCGGGAAGTATTGCAGGCTTTCTCATCATGGCAGGAGAAGTCGCAACACATCGTCCAGGAGCGTAAGCAGTTGGATGAGCGCAATCAAGAGCTGACTCGGGCAGTAGAGACAAGCGAAGCACTTGTGAAGAGTCAACTGGTCCAACGAGATGAGCTGCGCCAAGAATGGGAACGCTGGCAGCAGGAAAACATGGCGCGATTTTTGCGCGAACGTTTAGAGGAAGGCAAGGAGTGTCCGGTATGTGGTTCCGAACACCACCCACACGGGCACCAGAACCATACAAAAGCGTCTGAAGTGGGGACGGAGGGTGATGCCCTGCGTGCCCGAATCAAAGCGTCAGAAGAGGCTTTGCGTGCGGCTGAGCAAGAAGCAGGCAAGACCAAGGAAGCCTGGTTGGCAGCGAAGGGAGCGCTTGCTGCTTTTGATGAGCGCCTAGCAAGCGTAAAGGCTGAACAGGAACAGCTGGAAGCGCGCTTGGAAGCGATCAAGGCAGAGTGTCGCGGGTACGGACAGCCTTGGATCGTGGATTCTTTTGAAGAGCTACTCGGAGTCTATCAGCGCGAGGAAAAAGAACGGATCGCCAAGCAAGCGGAAAGAGAGCGACTAAAAGCAGAGCGTGAGCAATTGCAGCAGCAGCTGGAGGCCTTGCGTGAGGAAGAAGCGGAAAAGAAACGCTTGATGGAGCGGAGCACGCTGTTGCTCGAGCAGGCACAGAAGGCAATCAATGACAATAAAGCTCGCCTGGACGCTGCATCCATGCAAGAAAAGCAATCCAGAGAAGAGCTCGACGCGAAGCGCAATGAGCTTCCCATCGAGGAAATCGAACAGCGGTACGAGGAAATCGGAAAATCAGATCGCCGTTTAGCAGAACTACAGCAGGTACGATCCGAGAAAGAAACGCTGCGCGGAAAGCTGACGATGCAAGTAGAAGCCGCCAAGTCGCGCAAGGTAGAGGGCAAATCACGGGAAGCGGCGCTGAAGGAAAAGCTTGAAGATAGAAAGCGCATGTGGGAACAAAAACATGCTCAATGGCTGGAACGCACGGGAGGACTTACTGCGCAGGAGTGTCTGATGCGGGTAGAGGATTCTCTCCTCGGTTTGCGTCAGGCAGTCACGTTGGCAGAGACAAAGCGCAAAGAGACCGCCGAGGCGCGGGAAACGGTGCAAAACAATCTGGTCAAATATTCGGAGACGTTGGCCATCCTCACACGGCAACGCACGGAAGCTCACGAGACATTGTACCAAGGCTTGCAAGAAACAGGTCTCGGCACTGTCGAGTATGTACGGGAGCGGTACGCAGAGCGCGAGCAATTGCCACAGGCACAGGAACAAGTCGAGGCTTACACGCGAATCGCAGGGCAGCTTCGTTACGAAGAAGAAAGACTACAGCAAGCAGTAGCAGGCCGTTCGTTTACGCAAGAAGAGCTCACCACTGCAAAAGAGGCATGGGAGCAATGGGAGCAAGCCTTCCAGGAGGCGCAAAAGCAAGTCGCTGTCGCCAAAGAGCACGTGGATCGCATGGAAAAAAATCATGACAAATGGCAAGAGCTTCATAAAGAGATGGTACAGCAGCAGGATGAGCAGAGCCGCTTGGAAGAGTTGAAAAAGTTGTTTGAAGCCAAGGCGTTTGTCCAGTTCATTGCGGAGGAAAAACTGGTATCAATCGCCAGAGACGCTTCGTATCACCTGAAGCGGATGACCGCCAATCGTTACGGGCTGGAAATCGGCGACGAGGGCGAATTTGTTTTGCGAGATGAAGGTGCTGGAGGAATGCGCCGTCCAGTAAGCACATTGTCTGGCGGGGAAACATTCCTGACTTCCTTGTCGCTGGCTCTTGCCCTGTCGATGGAGATTCAAATGCGTGGCGGCCGCCTGGAGTTTTTCTTCTTGGACGAAGGCTTTGGGACACTCGATCCGGAGCTATTGGAAGTCGTTATGGATGCGCTTGAACGACTGCGCATGGACGATTTTACCATCGGGGTCATTAGCCACGTCCCGGAAATACGTGTGCGCATGCCGCGTCGTCTGGTCGTGACACCAGCAGAACCGATGGGAAAAGGCAGCATGCTGCATCTGGAAATGGAGTAGGGAAGGGGAAAAATCATGGCAGTCCAATTTATACTGGGGCGGGCAGGAACGGGGAAGACAGAATCGATCCATCGGCAGATGCAAGCCCGGCTACGGGAAAAGCCGTTGGGTTCGCCTATGATTCTGCTCGTACCGGAACAGGCCAGCTTTCAGGAAGAGTATGCGCTCGCCACACTGCCAGAGCTAGGCGGTGTGATGGGGACACAAGTGCTCAGCTTCGGTCGATTGGCTCACAGGCTCATGCAGGAGCTGGGCGACCTGACTACCGTGCCTGTTGACGATCTGGGCAAGCATATGGTTTTGCGCATGCTTTTGGAGCGGCATAAGGAAGAGCTGAACGTATTCGGGCGCTCGGCGACACAGCCTGGGTTTGCTTCTCAGCTCGGTCGCTTGATTAGCGAGTGCAAATCGTATGGGGTATCCTTCACCGATTCCGAGAATCTGGAGTGGGGAGGAGCCAATCTCAATCAAAAAATACATGACCTTCGCTTGATTATGAATGCGTACGAGGCTTACTTGTCGGAGGGGTATTGTGATGCGGATGACATCCTGAACCGAGTGGCCACAATGGTACGTGATTCCATGTACATCAAGCAGGCTGAAATATTTATCGATGGCTTTACCGGGTTTACGAATCAAGAGCTGCGCTTGATCGAACAGTTGATGCAGCACGCCAAGCAGGTGACGATTGCACTGACGCTTGACCCGAATGAACGGGACGCCTCTGTGGATGAACTGGGGCTGTTCCACCCTACACTGCGAACATACCAAGCCTTGACACTGATGGCGCGTGAATCGGGTGTCTCAATCGCCAAGCCGCTTTTATTGGCCGAGGCACAGCGATTCAAGAGCAGTCCATGGCTTCGTCAGGTCGAACAAGTGTATTTCCAATGGGGAGACCCGCCAATCCCGGATCAGCCCGGACGTTCGGACGAAGTGACGATGCTCTCAGCAGTGAACAGGCGAGCAGAGGTAGAGGCTGTGGCGCTGAAGCTCCTGACTCTGTCGAGAGAAGAGGGGTATCGCTGGAAGGACATGGCGATTTTGCTTCGGGAAATTGGTACGTACGCTGACGAGATTTCGGCTGTATTTAACGAATACGGCATCCCGCACTTCTTAGACCAGAAGCGCTCTGTCATGCACCATCCCTTGGTCGAGCTGGTGCGCTCGGCATTGGAGGTCATTGTCACAAAATGGCGCTACGATGCTGTTTTCCGCTGCTTGAAAACAGACCTGCTCCTGCTGGATATCACCGATGAGCATACAGCTCGGAAGGAAATCGACCGACTGGAAAACTACGTGCTGGCTCATGGTGTCTTTGGTTATCAATGGGCAGAAGAATCTGCTTGGCATTTCCGCGGGCAAGCTGGCGCTGAGGAAGACGCGAAAATCGATGAGTTGAGACGCAAATACGCAGCGCCGCTCCTGTTCTTTGAAAAAGAGATGAAGCAAGCAACGGGCAATAACGTACAGGAAATGACTCTTGCCCTGTACAACCTTCTGATCGCGCTGGATGTGCCTAACAAGCTAGAGAATTGGCAGCGGAAGGCAGAAAATGACGGTGATCTCGATGCAGCACAGGTGCACGGACAAGTATGGACGGGATTGATCGAGCTGATGGATCAGGTCGTGGAGGTCATGGGCGACGAGAGCATGGATCTGGCGACATTTGCTCGTGTGCTCGACAGCGGTCTGGAGACGATTGAATTGGGACTCGTTCCCCCGGCGCTGGATCAGGTGCTTATCGGGGCCATGGAGCGCTCCCGTCAACCGGATGTCAAAGCTCTGTTTTTGCTTGGCGTAAACGAGGGCATTATTCCGTTGCGTCCAAAAGAAGAAGGAATTCTGGATGAGGCGGAACGTGAGCGACTGACTGAAATGGGAATGTCTCTGGCACCGAGTGCAAAGCAACGGCTGATGGCTGAGCCTTACCTGCTGTACCAAGCGATGACGAGACCATCGGAGAGACTGATCCTGAGCTGTGCGTTGGCAGATGAAGAGGGCAAGGCACTGCTGCCCTCCTCCGTGTTTACACGCATCCGGGAAGTGCTGCCGGATATCCCGCATCAGGTGTTTTATAACGAACCAACCGGGCAGCACGAGACCGATGCATTCTTGCTCGGTCATCCGAGACGTGTGTTCCGCCACCTGTTGACGCTATTGCGATCTATGAAGAAAACAGGAGAGCTGCCAGATTTCTGGTGGGAGGTATACGATTGGTATATTCGTACCTCTTCCGATGTCAAACGGGAGCAGTGGCTGTTGTCCGGCTTGCGTTACTTCAATCGACCGCAGGAGCTGGATTTAGAAACGAGCACGGCCTTGTACGGCAAACAACTAAAAATGAGCGTGTCTCGTCTGGAGCGGTTCCAGTCATGTCCGTTCTCGCATTTCTCTTCTCACGGTCTCAGATTGGCAGAGAGAACGATGTACAAGCTGGAACGTTTCGATGTGGGAGAGCTGTTCCACGCATCACTCAAGCGAGCCGTTGAAAAAATGAACGAAGACAATCTGGAGTGGAGCAAGCTGACGGAAGACAATAGCATGCAGCTTGCAAATGTGGTTGTAGAAGAACTGGTTCCTGCGACTCGCAGCAGCATTTTGACGCGGACCGCCCGGTATCGTTATTTGTCCGGCAAGCTGAAGCGTGCAGTTGGCCGCGCGATTTACGTACTCGGGGAGCATGCGAAGCGCAGCCGTTTTGCACCAGTAGGACTGGAGGTTTCGTTTGGGCCGAGTTCAGATTTACCGGGATTGGCTTTAACGCTTGAAAATGGCGTGGAGCTTCAGTTAATCGGACGAATTGACCGCGTTGACCAATCACTGGATAGTGAGGTCCCGTATTTGCGCGTGATTGACTACAAGTCCAGTCCCAAGCAGCTGTCTCTCTCCGACGTGTGGAATGGCCTGAACTTGCAACTGCTCGTCTATCTGGATGTCGTCGTGGCAAATGCGGAGGAATGGCTGGGGAAAAAAGCCGAAATGGGAGGCGTTTTCTACTATCAGGTAGCCGATCCTTTTGTGACGGCAAAACGCTTGCTAACGGCTGACGAAGCGGCAAAGGAGCGGGCAAAGCGCTTGCGCATGAAAGGCTTGATGCTCGCAGACCCAGAGCTGGCACGAATGATGGATGGCTATGTAGAGCAAGGGGCGTCAGAGCTGGTGCCATTTGAAATCAAAAAGGACGGAACGCTTTCGTCGCGATCATCTGTGGCAACAGCCGAGCAATTCCAAGCCTTGACCTCCTATGTTCGCGATACCGTGAAGCAAATCAGTACGCGCATGACCAACGGGGAAATCCAGATCGAACCGTACACAAATGGGACGATGACTGCTTGCGATTACTGTTCGTACAAGCCAGTATGCAAGTTCGATGGAGATGCAGGCGGGAATGAGCACCGACAGCTTGCCAAGTGGAACAACAAGCAAATATGGAGCATGCTGGCAGAACAGCAGATGGCAGGAGAAGGAGGAATGACCGATGGCGGATCAACAATTGCAGGCCAAGCCTGAACAATGGACGGACGAGCAATGGCAAGCGATTATCCAGCGCGGGAATAATCTCCTGGTGGCAGCGGCAGCAGGCTCAGGGAAAACCTCTGTTCTGGTTGAGCGGATTATCCGACGGATCATGGACGAGAAGGACCCGGTTGGTGTCGATCAGCTGTTGGTGGTGACCTTTACCAATGCGGCAGCGGCTGAGATGCGTCACCGGATTGGCGATGCATTGCGAAAAGCATTGAAAGATGACCCGCACTCTTCTCATCTGCGTCGACAACTGGCTCTACTCCAGCGGGCGACGATTACGACACTTCACTCGTTTTGCTTGGGGATTTTGCGCCAGTATTACTATCTGATTGAACTCGATCCTGATTTTCGCATTGCCGATCAGATGGAAGGCGAGCTTTTGCGGCAGGATGTCTTGGAGGAACAGCTGGAGAGCTGGTATGAGAATGACGTGGATTTTCATGCATTAGCTGATGTGATGCTGGACGGTCAGGACGATCATGCTCTCACCATTTTGCTGCTCAGGCTGTATGAGTTTTCACGCAGTCATCCGGCACCAGAACAATGGCTCGGGGAAGCGGCTGGAATGTTTGCGGTTCACGATAAAAACGGTCTGGACGGACTGGAGTGGACCAGAAGCGTGCTGCGTTCTGTGGAGCTGGCACTCGGTGGAATGATGGCTAAGATGCGCAGGGCAGTTCTATTGGCAGGCTCACCGGAAGGGCCTGCTGGCTATTTACCTTTGCTTGAGGCGGAAGCAGCTGCCCTAGAGCGTGCTGGAGCGGCTTGCATAGATGGCTGGGAAGCGACTGTCGGAGCTGTCCGAGGAGTTGTATTTGCCAAGCTGCCTCCAGTGAAAGGTACAGATCCGCTCGTGAAGGAACAGGTGCAAGACCTGCGAAACAGCGTGAAAAAGGAACTGGCAGAGCAAATCGAGCAATACTTTTCTACGACAGCCGAGCAGTACGTTGCGGATTTGCAGCGGATTGCTCCTCACATGCAGACATTGGCAAGACTGGTGACAGCATTTTCGGACGCATTTCAATTGGAGAAGCGCTCGCGTGGCTTGGTCGACTTTGGCGACTTGGAGCATCTTGCTCTGCGCGTTTTAACCGAAACGAATGAGTCTGGGGAGACTGTTCCTTCGTCTATCTCGACCCAATTGCGTGAACAGTTCGCGGAAGTGCTGGTAGACGAATATCAGGATATCAACCTCGTGCAGGAGACCATCTTGCAAATGGTTTCCCGAGACGGAGCGGATGGTCAGCCAGCGAATCGCTTCATGGTGGGTGATGTGAAGCAGAGTATTTATCGGTTCCGCTTGGCAGAGCCGAAGCTGTTTCTCGAAAAATATGTAACCTATCAAAAAGATAGGGACGCTGACGAAGCGTGCATCGGACGGCGTATTGATCTGGCGGCAAACTTCCGTAGTAGAAGAGAAGTCGTAGATGCCGTTAACTTTTTGTTTCGTCAGATCATGTCTCACGGGGTAGGTGAGATTGGTTATGATCCTTCGGCGGAGTTGATCAACCGTGCGTCTTATCCTGAAGCACAGCCAAACCGTTTGCAGGCAGAGATGCATCTGATCGACCGGAATACAGCGATAGCAGAAGAAGGTCAGGTGGTTGTTGCCGAGTCGACAGATGAGGGCGAAGCAAGTATTCCCGAGACAGCAGGAGAGTCCGCAGAGGAAGCGAGTGTAGCACAGCTGGAAGCGCGACTAATCGCCAGCCGCATTCGACGTTGGATGGAGCCAGGCGAGGGAGAAGAGCCACTCCTCGTTTTCGATAAAAAGGCTGGGGGAATGCGTCCGCTGGCCTATCACGATATCGTTATTTTGCTTCGTGCGACCTCAGGCTGGGGGCAGACAATGCAAGAGGAGCTGCACGCGGCAGGAATTCCTGTGTATGCGGAGCAGACTGCGGGTTATTTCGCGGCGACTGAGGTAGAAA
This sequence comes from Brevibacillus sp. AG, assembly GCF_028369215.1. Lineage (NCBI taxonomy): Bacteria > Bacillati > Bacillota > Bacilli > Caryophanales > Paenibacillaceae > Brevibacillus > Brevibacillus sp. AG. The sequence continues at coordinate 79,058 of NZ_JAQMYO010000006.1, forward strand.
CGATGCTCTCCTTGCTGCGTGTCATTGACAACCCGCTCCAAGACATTCCATTGGCAGCTGTTTTGCGGTCTCCTATCGTCGGCTTGCGGGAGGAGCAACTTGCTCAAATCCGCATTCATTACGCGACAGGGCCGTTTCACCAAGCCGTACTCCAATATGCAGAGGAACGCCCGGTCCAAGAGTCGTGGGAGAGAAGGCTGCGACAGTTTTTTGGCCGATTGGATCTATGGCGGACAGAGGCTCGCAGAGGTGCTTTATCGGAACTGCTGACGATGCTATACCGGGAGACGGGCTATCTCGATTATGTGGCGGCTCTGGAAAACGGTCAGCAGCGACAGGCCAACTTGCGTGCGCTCTATGATCGTGCGAGACAATACGAAGCTGGCTCCTATCGAGGTTTGTTCCGCTTTTTGCGCTTTGTCGACCGTCTGCAAGAAGCGGGCAATGATATGGGTGAAGCACGAACCATCGGAGAAAACGAGGATGTCGTACGCATCATGACGATCCACAAAAGTAAGGGGCTGGAGTTCCCGGTTGTTTTTGTGGCGGGTATGGGCAAGCAGTTTAATACGATGGATTTGAAAAGCCAGTTTTTGCTGCACAAAGATCTGGGCTTTGGCCCGATGGCAATCGAGCCCTCCATGCAGCTGCGCTATCCGAGTCTGGCTGCGCTAGGCATCCGGCAAAAGCTGCGTCGGGATATGCTGGCAGAGGAAATGCGTGTGCTTTATGTGGCTTTGACGCGTGCACGCGAGAAGCTCATTCTTGTTGGTTCATCGAGGGATCTCGCAAAAAGTGTGACGGACTGGGGCAGACAGGATGACAGCGAGCGGCTCAGTGACGAAGACTTGATTCAGGCAAAAGGATACCTGGATTGGGTAGGGCGTGCGATGCTGAGACATCCTGGCGCAGGATTACTGCGGGCATATCCAGAGCAACAAGGATCAGGAGATGTCGTGAGAGTCAGAAGTGTGCTGGATGATTCGGTTTGGTCGTTTCATTTCTATCAGGCAGATGAGCTTCGTGCTCAAGGAGAGTCAACCAACGACGAGGCGTCTCTGTGGGAGCGCATGACCAGACGAGAGGCGATTGAGGAACGACCGTCTGATGACACGTTGCGAGAGATTGTCGACACGAGGTTAGGATGGCAAGACCCGCATCCCATTGCGCCACGCGTCGCTGCGAAATGGAGTGTCAGCGAACTCAAGCGACATGTCAAAGTCAGCAAAGGCGGACAGCCACTCACACTGCCGTCGATTACGGAAAAGCCAAAGTTTTTGTCTGATCAAAAATCAAATCGACTGACAGCAGCAGAAAAAGGGACAATTACGCACTTAGTGTTCCAACATCTCGATTTGAAGCGTCCGCTGGATGAAGCGGATATTCGGGAGCAGGTGATGGCACTCGCGGCACGTCGCTTTTTGACTGACGAGCAGGTACAAGCAGTAGATGTTCCACAGATCGCCCGATTCTTCGCTGATCCTTTGGGGCAGCGAATGAAGTCGGCGGCGGTCGTGCATCGTGAATTACCATTTACCCTCGTGCTTCCTGCTTATGAAGTAGAAGCGGAGTTGGGTGAAGAGAGCAACGAGCAGGTTGTCGTTCAAGGGGTCATTGATTGCCTATTGGAGGAACAGGATGGAAGCCTCGTCCTGATCGATTTCAAGACAGATTGGATGGCAAAAGAGGCGACTGCCATAGCCATCGAAGAGATGAAGAGAAGATACGAAGGGCAGATCAGGCTATACGTCCGGGCGATCAAGCAGATCATCAAGCCAAAAGGGAACGTGTCTAGTTATCTTTATTTACTCTCAGGTGGATTCTCTCTTTCGTTTTCGGATGAAAGCATGGACTAGTATGTTGGACCGTCAGGGTTAATAGCTCTGGCGGTCTTTTTGTATAGGACAGCATCTGTGGTGGAGGAAGAAGCGCATTTCCAGTCTACGCTTCGGCCTACGCCCCGCAAGGGGGATTGACTGTCCGCTCCGGAATAAATGGTGGGAGCGCTTCAAACGTAGAAGTTTCGAGGAGGTAATCCATAAGTGAAGCTGAAATTCCCCGCCATTTTTCCTGCGCTAAGGTGGGCTCCAGAGGCGCTTGGACTGGAAATGCACTTCTTCCTACGCGGCTTTGGTTAATAAGTCCGAAAGTAAATTCGAGGAGGCTTCTTTGAACGGTCACCATTATTTATCTAACAGCTGGAAGAGATCAAAGCTACACGAAAGCACTGTCACATGTTTGGAAGGAGACCGCCCGAACGAAGAGAGGATACAGGCGACTGGAAAACATGTGGCAGGGCTTCACCCGACCACTACGGTTAGAAGAAAACCCCTAATGGTTTTACGAAACGGGAACATATGTGCTATAATTAGTTAAAATTTTCCTAATCTACATAATGATCAAACAAGGAGAGAATCCAATGAAAATGTTTTTCCAGTATAACTGGCAGGTACGGGACGAGTGGATGGGATGGTGTAAGCAGCTGTCGTCAGATGAATTGCTCCGCGAGCGTACAGGTGGGGCTGGCACGATTTTGTACACGCTGTTTCACATTACAGATGTGGAGTATAGCTGGCTTCGAGGTGTACAGGGGAAGCCGGATATTCAGGTATCGTATGAAGATTACAAGTCTCTGGAAAAGGTAAAAGAACTATCAGATGCATGGCGCATAGAATTGCGTGATTTCATCGAGAATTGGTCAGACGAGATGGAGAACGAATCGGTAAAGGTCGCCTGGGATGATGAAGTGTACACGAAGGGGGAGCTGCTTCGCCATGTCATCGCCCACGAGATTCATCACATGGGACAGTTGTCCATTTGGGCGAGAGAGCTTGGGATTACGCCAGTTTCCGCCAATGTCATTGGGCGCGGATTAGCAAGTAGGTAGCCCTGACAAAATCCGCCCAAACTGCACATGTGCATAATTTTCCTCCAAACGGATCATACTCCAACTGTTTTCAATCACAGTTGGAAGTGAATGACCCGCTTGGGAGGTCGCACATGATGTCATGGAAAAATCAATTGCTGAGGAAAAAGTCAGTTGCACAAATGCTGGAGCAGGTGGATAAAAACGAAAGCTCTCTCAAAAAGTCACTAGGTGCTTTTGACCTCACGATGCTGGGCATCGGCGCGATCATGGGAACAGGGATTTTTGTGTTAACGGGAGTTGCCGCTGCCTTGCACGCTGGGCCAGCACTTGTTTTGTCTTTTGTTATTGCGGCACTTGCCTGTGTGTTTGCCGCACTCTGCTATGCGGAATTTGCTTCGACTGTTCCAGTGTCGGGAAGCGCATATACATACAGCTATGCGGCATTTGGCGAGTTTGTCGCCTGGATGATTGGGTGGGACTTGATTCTCGAATACGGAGTGGCTTGTGCTGCGGTGGCAAGCGGATGGTCGGGGTATGCACAGGGATTGCTAGCCGGGTTTAACATCCACCTGCCGCATGCGCTCACGAGTGCGTTTGATGCATCGAAAGGAACGATCATCGATCTACCTGCGGTCCTCATCATTGTCATCATTACAGCTTTGTTGATGAAGGGAACGAGAGAGTCAGCGAGCTTGAATACCATCATGGTGTTAATAAAAATAACGGTAGTTGTCCTGTTCCTCGTCGTTGGGGTCATGTATGTCAAGCCGGAAAACTGGAGTCCATTTATGCCGTTTGGTTTTGCGGGAGTAGCGACTGGTGCCGCAACGGTGTTTTTTGCTTTTATCGGGTTTGATGCGGTGTCCAGTGCGGCCGAAGAAGTGCGCAATCCCCAGCGCGACATGCCAATCGGGATCATCTCGTCCTTACTCGTGTGCACGATTTTGTACATTGCTGTCTCGCTGACATTGACAGGGATTGTTCCGTACAAATTGTTGAATGTCAAAAATCCGGTAGCGTTTGCGCTCAGTTATGTCAATCAGGACTGGGTAGCCGGCTTCATTTCGTTGGGTGCTATCGTCGGGATCACGACCGTTTTGTTAGTCATGATGTATGGACAAGCCCGGATGTTTTTTGCGATGAGCCGAGATGGCTTGCTCCCTGAGCTCTTCTCGCACGTACATCCCCGCACACAGGTACCACAAAAGAGCACGCTCGTCGTGGCAGTATTAGTTGCAACCTTCGGTGGATTATTGCCCCTCTCTAGCTTGGCCCAGCTCACTAACATCGGAACGCTGTTTGCTTTTATTTTGGTCTCGATTGGACTAGTTGTACTGCGCCGCACTCACCCGCAATTACCGCGGGCTTTCCGGGTCCCGTTTGTTCCGCTTGTTCCCTTGCTTGCGGTTCTCTTTTGCGGATATCTCGTTTTCAACCTGCCTACGCTGACCAAGATCGGTTTTCTCGGTTGGCTGTCGGTCGGAGCGATCGTCTATTTCCTTTATGGGCGCAAACACAGTCGATTGGCAGCAAAAGACGACTCCTCCCAAACATAAGTGGCAGGTTCATCCGTTTAGGCATGTTCTACGTGAGCATGTCTTTGTTTGCTATCTGACAAAGCGATCCCATTCATGGTAGAGTAAAAGCAACCAAAACGACGAGGGAGAGCAGGCTATGAAGCGAAAACGAGCAGATCGACCTGGTTGGAGACGCGTGAAGCGATTGGGCTACCAGCAAAAGTGGGTAGAAGCTTTATCTTTCTCTGGGTACACTGTCCGTCTGACTTTGGACGAAGTAAGTGAGCCTGCTTACATGCCTGTCGGGGATAAAACTCTGTGTGTGGGCGATCGAGGATATGTGTACTTGCAGTATTTTCCCCATGGTCAAGCTTATGCCGTTACGAAAATGATGGATGCGTTAGGGAATACGGTGCAATGGTATATCGATATTTGCCGGGGACATGGCAAGGATGAGAACGGGCATATCTGGTATGACGATCTGTACCTCGACATCGTGGTACTGCCGACAGGAGAAGTATACCTGCTTGATCAGGATGAGCTCGATGAGGCATTGAAAAAAGGCGTTATCACGAGCGAGGATCACCAGTTTGCCTCCGAGACCGCTGATCTTTTATTACGAAATATTTTGGCGGACAAACGGGATGATTTTGACTTTCCGAATTTTTTTGCATAAACGTATGAAAGAACGAAGGCGGTTGTTGCTTTCGTTCTTTTTTTGGTCGACGTACCGCTTTTTGGAGTGGAGACGGAGGCCTGGAGCTTGCTCCGAGTTTTCTAATTTAGGAAGGTCACGATGGATGAAAGAGATCTTAGTCCAAAATAACCGTATTTTTATTTCGTGTAAAAAACTGTATGTTACGCCTTAAAAATGAAATACGATTTTTATGAACAAACAAACCATTTTGGAGGAGAAGTATGAAGAGTTTATTTCAAGCCTTACTCGCAGTAACACTCATGTTCAGTCTAACGCTAAACAGCAACAACGTATCAGCAAAATCGGAGCAAGAAGAGCTTGGTGTACCGAATCAGTTCCTTGATGATGAGCAGCTAGAGGAAATTGACGCGAAATTCGAAAGTGAATACCAGCTCAATAGCACGTATATTTCCGACAACCTAATCAGTTATCCAAAACCTGGGGATGTGTTCGTATCAGTTTCTAATCCTATTATTGCGCAGACAGATGTTCCTACAAACATTCAACCTGCGCTAACATTCTCGGTGCCAATTGCTTTTGACAATGATCCGTCAACAGTAGTATCTCTCTATAAGGTTGAAGGAAAATCACCAGTCAGCGGAAAATTGGAGATTAAAAATAACACACTCTATATTCGTCCTGACAAGACGTTGAAATCAAATACGAAATATGCGATCGAGATCGACAAAGGAGCAATTGTAAGCACCACTGATTCTACTAAATCGATCGATAAGTATTTATCTCAGTTTGTGACCAGCAACAACCAAGCGCCTATAGTAATCGATGTAGTGCCGTATGAAGAGGAAACAAAAGTGGATGTAAATGCGGTGATTAAAATTAAGTATGATCGCAAAGTGAAAAGTGGAACAAACGAATTCTTATTAATGGATGAAAATGCTGCGGAGGTTCCTGCAACTTTTATCGTCAATAATGACACGGTAACGATCAAACCGAATGCACCTTTAAAAAATAATGCAGAGTACTACTTAGCGGTAGTCCAAGGAGCAGTTAAGGATACATCAGGGAATGAAAGCTATAAATATCTTTCCGTGTTTTCAACAGGCACCCCATCTGATGGAGGGGATGATCTAGAATTAGGTGACCTCTCAACAGAGGTTGAGTAGAAGAAATCGTGAAGCATCTTTCTTTGACACCTCTGTTGCGACTGCTACAGGAAAGGGCGACAAGTGTATAGGGTGAAATGTAAAGATAGAAGGGTTGTCCCTATTCCAGAGACGGCCCTTTTTTCATTCATTCCTGCATCCGATTTCCCCTCCTACGGCTTTTTTGTTTACAATCGTTACAGGGATGTTTGAATTGCCGATTGGTGCGCTTGCGTTTATGAAAAGGTTGTCTCGCATCCATGAGACAGCCTTCGAACTATAGGTTTTAGATAGATCCTGCTAAAAGAGACATGGGCAGCCTAGGACGAGAAAATAAAGTCCTAGACTGCCGCAGACAATTACATCTCACCTGGTGTTTTCTGCCCGATGCGGGGGATATGCCGAAGCTTGATCACGGTGAGTATGGCGATAGCGATCATGAGCCCGCCACTAACGGCCACAACAGCATGCATGCTGTCGGTAAATGCTATCTGGGCGCCATGAAGAAGTGTTGAACCAATAGGTTCGGGTAAAGCTTTAGCTGCCGAGACTGCCCCAGCGAGACTTTCGCGGGAGGCTGCGGATGTGGAGGTCGTTACATCTCCCGGTATGAAGCCGGCAATTTGAGTGCGGTACACGTATGTTCCGATGCTGCCTAATACAGCGATACCCAGTGCGAATGCGAATTCACCGCTCGTTTGCAGCAAGGACGCCGCCGAACCCGCCTTCGCAGGAGGGGCTGAGCCGATAATTAGATCGCTGGACAAGCTCGCAAACGGGGCTGCTCCCATATTAAAAAAGATATAACCGACGATCAGGGTAGAGAGTCCGGATCCCGCTCCTACCTGGGACAGTAGAATACAACCAGTCGCCGAGACGGCAAGGCCTGCCCCGATAAGGAGCGACGGTCGGCGACAACAACATGCCTGCCATCGACGCAACCACTCCCGGGAGCATGCACATCGCTGCCGCAAACGGCGATAGTCCTTCCACGAATTGAAGATGCTGTGCGATGAAGAGCATGGAAGCGCCTGTCAATGTGATGCCGAACATGCCGCCCAGTGCTGTGCTGAAGGCGGGGGTTGCGAATAGGCGCAAATCCATTAGCGGACTGTCCAACCGTTGCTGCCGTCTTACGAATAACGTCCCGAAAACAACACCTGCCACGATGGCAATGAGCGGCAAGATATGTAGACCTTGCTTAGCGATTTCCTTTAGGCCGTATATTGCCGGTAGAATGGTGCACATCGACAGCATGACGCTAGTCATATCCAAATGACCAGGTGCGGGATCCCGATATTCGGGCAGAAGATGGGATGCAGTCAACAACAGCAGCGCCATGACTGGAACGCCGAGTAGAAAAATCGAACCCCATGAAAAATGCTCCAGCATCATCCCGCCGACTACTGGGCCAAGCGCCATGCCTCCCATGGAGCACATGAACCATATGCCTATGGCGAGGGAACGCTGCTTATGATCGCGGAACATATTGCTGATCAATGCCAGGGACGAAGGCGATATCGACGCCCCGGCTATGCCGAGTAGCGCCCGTGCTGCAATCAACATTCCAGAGGTGCTGGAGTAAGCGGCCAACACCGAAGCCGAACCGAATGCCGCTGCGCCGATCATTAGTAACTTACGGCGGCCGAGCCGATCTCCGAGCGAGCCCATCGTGATCAGACACCCCGAGAGCATGAAGCCGTAAATGTCCATGATCCATAGCTGCTCTGTACTGTCAGCGCCGAGAGAGACGCTTATGTGAGGAAGTGCGAGAATCATGACGGACAAGTCAACCGAAACGAGCAAGGCAGGCAAAGAAAGCACGGCAAGCCCAATCCATTCGTTCAAACCGGCCCGGATATTTGATTCAATTGCAGCCTCTTTCATTGGCCGTCCAGAACCTCTCCGAGCCGATCTAACATCACCTTTGTTCCGTGCTCACGCTGTTCAGCCGTATCGAGATCGTCAAGAAAAACGCCCTGCTCGGTATAGATCAAGCGCGTGCCGCCTTCCACGGAATCGAATTCCACCGTCGTCACGGAGACAGACATCCGCTTGTCTTCCATGTCCAGCGTATATGAGTATACAAGTCGCCTATTCTGAACGATCTCCTGATAGCAGGCATCGAATGTGTAAACGGGTCCCCCAGGCGGACCACCGCGATTGAATTCGCGTCCGCCGACGCGGAAGTCGAACTCTTCGGCTTTAGGAAACCAGCCGGCTTTGGCTGCTTGACCCGCCCATGCAGCGAATACACGGGCAGGGGCATGTTTATAGTTCCTTTCGATAACAAATGTGGAATGTTTGGCAGATCGTTCACTCACAGTCGAAACCTCCTTATCCGGGGTCTTCCGGATGCTCGTCTAAATATTCACCAAGTCGGTCGAGGTGGTGATCCATACTCGATTTTCTCTCGGCGAAAAATTTCTCATGCTTCATTCTCATCGTCCGTATGATGTTCATGAAATGCTCAACGGTAAACGGTTCGTTCCTTTGCATTCGGCTCGATACAATCTCAAGCTCATGCAAGAGTTTCTGCTGCATGCGGATACTTTCTTTCAGGCTATCTATTTGAATGGTAACAATGTCTGACAGGCTGAGTTGGTCTCCGGCCATAACGGCTTTAATCTGCTCCAGCGATAGCCCCAACTCCTTTAAGGACAAAATTTGCTGTAGACGTGAAATGTCCTTTTCAGTGTAGAGTCTGTATCCGGATGGCGAATAGCCGGATGGTGAAAATAAGCCTATCTGATCGTAAAAACGCAAAGTTCGTATCGTAATACCCGCCATTTTCGCAAGTTCTCCGACTTTCCACTGTTGCTTCATGATCAGCCCCTTTCTGGGTCGCTAGCGTTTCACCGGTGACTTCACTATAAACCGTTACGTTACGTAATGGTCAAGGAGCCTTATGAAGTTTTTTCCAATTCGTCTAAAACTTTATGATCTCGGAACATTTAAAAGCCCCTTCTTCCTGCTTTTTTGTTTACAATGGATACAGATTGTTGAATTGGTTTGAAAGGATGTCGTACATGAGTAAAACAGTTGTACTGGCAGAAAAGCCTTCGGTTGGACGCGACATTGCCAAAGTATTGCAGTGTCACAAAAAAGGAAATGGCTTTTTTGAAGGAGATAAATATATCGTAACGTGGGCGCTTGGGCATTTGGTCACTCTCGCTGACCCTGAAGCGTACGGGCAGCAATTCAGCTCGTGGCGAATCGAGGATTTGCCGATTATGCCGTCCCCATTGCGTTTGGTCGTGATCAAGGAAAGCAACAGGCAATTTCAGGTCGTCAAACAACAATTGAGACGCAACGATGTCGGGCAGATCGTCATTGCGACGGATGCAGGGCGTGAAGGAGAGCTCGTTGCCCGGTGGATTCTCGAGCTGGTTCACGTGAATAAACCAATCAAGCGTTTGTGGATTTCCTCGGTGACAGACAAAGCGATCCGAGAAGGCTTCCGCAATCTAAAGGACGGCAAAAACTATGAAAACTTGTTTGCCTCCGCCGCTGCTCGTGCAGAAGCAGACTGGCTCGTAGGTATCAATGCCACCCGCGCTTTGACGTGCAAGCATAACGCACAGCTCTCATGCGGTCGAGTCCAGACGCCAACACTCGCTATTGTGGCATCGCGAGAAGAGGAGATTCGTCGCTTTACACCCAAGCCATTTTACGGGCTGTCTGCGGTGGCCCAAGGTCCGATTCAGCTCCAATGGCAAGATCAGCAAACGAAGGATGTCAAAACGTTTTCCAAGGAGAAAGCGGATCAGCTCACAGCTTCTCTCAAACAGGAGAAAAGCGCAGAAGTCATCGAGATTACTCGTGCACACAAAAAGACGTATGCTCCACAGCTGTACGATTTGACGGAGCTGCAACGGGATGCCAACCGGATGTTTGGCTACTCACCAAAGCAGACGCTGTCCATCATGCAAGGGCTATATGAGCATCACAAGGCAGTGACGTATCCACGAACGGACTCTCGCTATCTCTCTGCTGATATCGTCGAGACGCTGCCGGATCGAATCAAGGCTGTCCAAATGAAGCCATATGCGCCTCTCGCTGCCAGAATCCTGCGTGCGCCGATCAAAGCGAACAAATCGTTCGTGGATGACAGCAAAGTATCGGACCATCATGCGATCATCCCGACAGAGCAAGCTGTTTTTCTCGGTGATTTGAGCGATAAGGAGCGCAAGATTTTTGACCTCATCGTGAAACGCTTCCTGGCTGTTCTGCTGCCTGCCTTCGAATACGAGCAAACGACCATCCAGACGAAAATCGGGAATGAAACGTTCCTGGCAAAAGGAAAAACCGTGCTCTCCCAAGGCTGGAGAGAGGCGTATGACCACGATGTAGAAGTAGACGATGCGAAGGATGACGTAAAGGAACAGATTCTGCCTTCTCTAGCCAAAGGAGATCGCCTGCACATCCAGTCGATATCCCAGACTAAGGGCGAAACGAAGCCGCCAGAGCCTTTCACAGAAGCGAGTCTGCTGTCTGCGATGGAAAATCCGGCGAAATACATGGCGAACGAGAGCAAGGATTTGATCAAAACGATTGGGGAAACGGGCGGACTGGGTACGGTAGCCACCCGCGCGGATGTGATCGAGAAGCTGTTCAACAGCTTTTTGCTAGAAAAGCGCGGCAAGCATCTTTTTGTCACCGCAAAAGCTAAGCAATTGCTAGAGCTCGTCCCAGATGAAATGCAGTCGCCGACCTTGACCGCCCAATGGGAGCAAAAGCTCGGTGCCATCGCCAAGGGAAGCTTGAACAAGCGAGCGTTTATCGAAGAGATGAAATCGTACGCCAAAGAAGTCGTCCAACAGATCAAGAACAGCGATCAGACTTTCCGGCACGACAACCTGACCAGAAGCAGGTGCCCGGAGTGCAATAAGTTTTTGCTGGAGGTAAACGGAAAGCGCGGCAAAATGCAGGTGTGCCAGGATCGGGAATGCGGCTATCGCAAAAGCATTGCCAAGCAGACCAATGCCAGATGTCCAAAATGCCACAAAAGATTGGAGCTGCGCGGAGAAGGGGAAGGGCAAACCTTTGTCTGCGGTTGTGGGCACAAGGAGAAACTGAAGACCTTCCAGGAGCGTCGCGATAAGGAAAAGGGCAGCAAGGTTTCGAAGAAAGAAGTAACCAAGTATTTGAAGGGGCAAGACAAGGAACAGGACGAAGGAATCAACTCAGCGTTGAAAGACGCCCTGTCCAAATTAAAGTTCGATTAAAGAGGCATGAAACAAAAGCATGAAACAAGAGGCGGCCGACTATTCCTGTCAGCCGCCTCATTATATTTACTTTTTCTCCAGCACAGCAAAGTAATTTTCTTCATCGTCTGCGAAGTTAAAGACGCGGCCCGAAGGCATCGTAACAATGTCTCCAACCTTCACATTTTTATTCATGAGGTCGTTACGCAATTCCTCGATATTTTCCGAAAAGAGTAGGAGCGAAGGAGTGCCAAGATTCATTCCGGGTGACATTTTCGCAACCCATTCTTTATTGTGCAGAACGATGCTTGTTTCAGCGCCTTGTGCGGGAGCAATTTCAATCCATCTCATTTCACCGTTCTTCTCTTCTGAAACAACACGAAACCCTAGTTTTTCTGTCCAAAAGCTCACTGCTTGATCCTGGTTATTGACATACAGCATGATTTGACCGACTTTGCTAATCATCATAGCCATTTTCCACTCCCTACATGGTAGTTAAAAACCCGATGCTCCTAATCCTTTCCATCCCGACGGTATCTGATACACGATGCCAACGGACTTGTCTTCATCATAGCATGAATAATCAGACAGGGTTTCTTTTCGATTGCGCATTCTAGAAAAAGGAATTGCATTTCGTAAAAGAGGAGCATATACTCACAATTAAAAGTGAGTAATCACTCGCTTATTAAAAAAGTCATTTCGATCCTTGTTCTGTGGCTTGTTTTTTTAACATAAAAGGAAAGTGATTACTCACTCCAATACGTAGGTAGGGGGAAGCGTTTATGAAACCAGTTGTTCGCTCTATATGTATCGGGGGACTGTTACTGGCATTGTCGGGCTGCAATTGGACATCCGAAAATCATCCGTCTCTGTCCGGCACAATCGAGGCCATCGAGCTGCCGATCGTAGCGGAAGTAGGCGGATTGGTGACAAACGTTACGTCAGAAGAGGGAAGTGCAGTAAAGAAAGGACAAGTGCTAGCCCAAATCGATAAACGAAGCTACCAAATTACTGTGGAAGAAGCACAGGCAGCATTGGACCAAGCGACAGCCAGACTAGAAGAGGCGAGGGCTGGTTCACGCGACACGACGATTCAAAGAAGCATGGCCAACGTCCAGCAAGCAAATGCGAATATCCAACTGGCACAAGCGAGAAAAAATCAGGCGGAAGCAGGAAAAGCCCGAGCGACTGAGCAGATGACGCAGGCAGAATCGCAATGGCAGGGGGCGCAGCAGACCCTTTTGTATCAACAAAAAAGACTCGAGGAAGCAACAGCGCTCTTCGAAAAAGGAGCACTCTCTGCCAAAGACCTCGACACGCAAAAAGAAGCAGTGAACCAGGCAAAAACGCAGGCAGATCAATGGGCGGCACAAGTAGCTCAGACACAGGCACAGTATCGCTCTGCACAAGAAGACATCGCTGCTGCTGTGGCCCAAATCGGTACAGCACAAGCCGCGCAAGCCGGAGCGCAGGCGGATCTCGATCAGGTGAAGGAAGGAAGTACCGATTACGCAATTCGGGCACTGCTCGCCACCCAGCAGCAGGCAAAAGCGAAACTGGATCAAGCCTTATTGCAGTTGGAAAAGTCCAAGATTACTGCAACAGACGATGGTACTCTCTTGCGCTCCTCTATCGAACAGGGGGAAGTAGCCAAAACAGGCGCTACCTTGTTTACGATGATGAAGCCAGATCTGCTCGAGCTCGTCGTGTACATCCCGGAAGCACAATTGAATCGGGTGAAAAAAGGGCAAGAGGTTGGCATCAAGGTGGATGCCTATCCTGAGGAGACCTTTACGGGAACGATCAGTCGCATCTCAGAAAAAGCAGAGTTCACGCCGAAAAATGTACAGACGCCAGATGAACGCACCAAGCTTGTGTTCGCTGTTACGATACACATCACAGAAGGACTCGACAAAATCAAACCTGGCATGCCTGCCGATGTGCTGCTGGCAGACGAGGAGGGAGGTCAATGAAGGCCGCTATCCAATGCGAGCAATTGACGAAGCGTTTCGGAGAGCGAGTAGCTGTGAACAGCTTGACGCTGACGGTTCCGAGAGGTTCGATTTACGGTTTTTTGGGTCCGAATGGCTCAGGGAAATCGACCACAATCCGGATGCTTTGCGGTTTGTTGACCCCGACGACGGGAAAGGGGACGGTACTTGGGTTCGACGTCATGACACAGAGCGAGGAAATCAAGCAACGGATCGGGTATATGTCACAAAAGTTCAGCCTGTATGAAGATTTGACAGTAGAAGAGAATCTCGATTTTTATGCCGGAGTTTATCAATTAAACAGCGCAGAACGTAAGCAGCGGAAAACGGAACTGATTGAGATGGCAGGCTTGACCGGCAGGGAAAAGCAGCTTGCGGGTTCGCTTTCAGGGGGATGGAAGCAACGCCTCGCGCTCTCCTGCGCTCTTTTGCACAAGCCGGAGCTGTTGATTTTGGACGAACCGACAGCAGGAGTCGATCCTGTTTCCCGCCGGATTTTTTGGGACGTCATTCATGAGCTGGCGAGACAGGGGATCACGGTGCTGGTGACCACACACTACATGGATGAGGCGCAGACATGCGATTGGATTGGCTTTATCTTTTTTGGCAATCTGCTAGCGGAAGGAACTCCCCAAGAATTGATTGATCGCTTGGGAGTAGGCAATCTGGAGGATGTCTTCATTGATTTGGTTAGGCAGGAGGAAGCCAGACAGGTGGCGGAGGAGGGAGTCCGATGAGGCATTTTGTCTGGGAGCGTTACTGGTCTGTCGTGAAGAAGGAAGTCATCCAAATCAAGCGAGATCGTCCCAGTCTGGCGATTGCACTGGTCATGCCGCTGATGCTGTTGTTTTTGTTCGGATATGCGGTCAACACAGACGTCAATGACATCCAAATGGCAGTCTGGAATCAAAGCCCTTCTGCTGCCAGCCGAGAGCTGGTGGATCAGTTCGTCAATACACGTGTATTCGAGGTGGCAGCCCATGTAAGTGGCTACGAAGAGATCGAAGCCATGTTAGACGATGGCTCCGTAAATGTAGCGCTCATTATCGGGCCAGACTACACCCGCAAGCGTGATCGCAACGAGCCGGTAGATGTGCAGATGCTTATTAATGGTTCCGATCCGAATATCGCCCGGACTGCCACTTCTCAAGCTCAATTGATCGTTCAACATCAAGCGATCACGTTGCAGGAAATAAAGCTGCAAAAACAAGGCTTGGGGGAGCTGGAACAGCCACTCGGCTTGGATACACGCGTGCTGTTTAACCCCAATATGGAGAGTATTGTCTTCAATATTCCCGGCCTGATCGGCTTGATTATGCAAAACGTCACGATGATTCTGACGGCATTTTCCCTCGTACGAGAGAAGGAGCGGGGAACGATGGAGCAGTTAATCGTGACTCCGATACGCCCATTGGAGCTGATGCTCGGCAAAATTACCCCCTATGTAGGTGTAGGCCTCTTTTCGTTTTGTCTGGTGCTATTGGTTGGAACGTATTGGTTCGGGGTTCCGGTCAAAGGCAGCATTTCGCTTCTGGTGACGTTGTCTGTCTTGTTTTTGGTGACGACGCTTCTCTTGGGCATTTTCATTTCTACGGTGGCAAAGACCCAGCTTCAAGCGATGCAAATGGCATTCGCCTTTATCCTGCCCAGCGTGCTTCTCTCCGGCTTTATGTTCCCGCGCGATTCAATGCCGCTCGTGATACAATGGTTAGGCGGGCTCGTCCCGTTGACCTATTTTCTGGAAATCTTGCGGGGGATTTTCTTAAAGGGCGTGGACATCGATGCGCTCTGGAAGGATGTCGTCGGAATGAGCAGCTTTTGTCTCTTGATCCTGACCGTCGCGATCCTGCGATTCCGCAAGAAGATCGAATAAGAGGAGCGTAATAGAAGGATGAACAAGCCGCCAACATTTGTAGAAGGCCTGTTGCAATATGTAGAAGAGTTGAAAGACGAGAGTGAGATGACGGAGAAGCAGCGCAATATTTTGCGTGCATCAGTGAAGCTGTTCGCCGAAAAAGGCTTTCATGCCAGCTCAACCTCTGAAATTGCCAAAGAAGCAGGAGTGGCAGAGGGAACGATTTTTCGCCACTACAAATCGAAAAAGGATATTTTACTTGCCGTCGTAGCACCTGTGTTGGTCAAATTCGCGGCACCGTTTATTTTGAAGGATGTCCGTGAGATCTTCAAAGAGCAGAATAAAAAAACATTCTCCCAAATCGTGACAGAGCTATATCGAAACCGGATCGACTTGGTGCTGGCGAATGAAAAGCATATTCGCATTTTGCTGCAAGAAGCCTTTTTCCACGACGAAATCAGAGAAGCACTGATCGCTACAGTTTTTACAGGTGTGAAGGAGATGGCAAATAAGCTGATCGAGGCAAAGGTAGAGGTGGGCGAATTGCGTCCGCTCCCGACACAGGCTGTCTTTCGGGCGATCCTGTCCTCGATGATCGGCCTCGTTTTGTTCCGGCAAGTTTTGGATACCGATGAATTTACACAGTTCAGCGACGACGAGCAAATCGCCCTGACCGTAGATATTTTGCTAAACGGGATTGGAAATCACTCTATCTAAAATTTTTTATCGATAAGTGAACATTTTTCTCTCGATTTGGGTATAGAAATCCCTTCTGGGAATGGTATAATTGCAAACAACTTTTTGCTGTTTTTTATGATGGAGGAGAGTAAACCATGCAATTGTTATCAGAGAGAGAATGGCTCGCGTATCGAGAGAAAAACAAAGATCGTGCGCGCATGCTGATTTCTTGCCCGGACCGCGCGGGTATCGTCGCGGCGGTGTCGAACTTCTTGTTCCAACAAGGAGCAAACATCGTTCAATCTGACCAGTACACGACCGATCCGGAAACAGGCCGGTTTTTCATGCGCATTGAATTCGATCTCATTAATCTGGACGAGCGCTGTGAAGAGATCAAGAAAGCATTCATCCCTGTAGCCGAGAGCTTTGGCATGGAATGGTCCTTGGTCGAAGCGAACAAGCGCAAGAAGGTCGCGTTGTTTGTTTCCAAAGAAGATCACTGTCTTTTGGAGCTCTTGTGGCGCTGGAAGTCCGGGGAGCTGTTCGCGGATATTGCGGTTGTCGTCAGCAACCATCCTGACATGCAGGAGACTGTCGAGTCCTTCGGTATTCCGTATCGTTGTATCCCCGTTACGAAGGATAACAAGCCGCAGGCAGAAGAAGCGCAGCTGGCAGCAGTAGAGGGCGTTGATCTGATCGTTCTGGCTCGCTACATGCAGATTTTGTCTCCGCGCTTTTTGGATGACTACGCGATGCGGATTATCAATATCCACCATTCCTTCCTCCCAGCCTTTGTCGGAGCGAAGCCTTACGAGCAGGCGTATCGTCGCGGCGTGAAGCTGATCGGGGCGACTGCTCATTACGTCACAGAAGAGCTGGACGCAGGGCCGATTATCGAGCAAGACGTTCAACGTGTATCGCATCAGGAGGACGTCGAGGCACTGAAGCAGCTGGGACGTCAGGTAGAGCGTACAGTGTTGGCGCGTGCAGTTCGTTGGCATCTGGAGGATCGGGTGCTGGTGTACGGCAACAAAACAATTGTGTTCCCATAAGCATTGCGGATAAGAAGAGGCTATTCCTTGGAGGAAAAGCCTCTTTTTTGCATGTTTTCTGGAAGAAGGCTGCACTCACGAAGATCTCTCACGCTTTAGCAAATCCAAAAACTGAGCCACAACAGGCCGCTGATCTGTCTCACCGTCACGCGTGCAGACATACAGGGGACGCTTGATCTCTACGCCTGGCACGGTTACTCGACCGACCTCCCCACGCTCTACCATTTCCCTAACGGCCAGAGCAGGAGCCAACATCGTCCCATATCCCGCCCGGACGGAGTGGATAGATTCGACCAGACCGTGATACTGCATACCGACCTGTGGACGTTTCACACCGTGCTCGCGACAGAGAGCAAAAAGCCAATCGCGGGTAGAACTGCCTTGTTCCCGCAACAAAAACGGCTCCTCCACGAGCTGCTCCATACTGATCTTTTTTCCTGCAAGCGGATGGTGAGCAGGCAATATAAACCAATAAGGCACATCCATCAGATGATGCCGATTGATAGGGAGCTCATCCCACGATTCCTTGATAATAACGGCCACGTCGACCTCACAGCTAAGAAGCAGTTCAATGGATTGCATGGAATTGCGCGTGCGAATTTCCACATCCACTCCTTCAAAATCGCGCTTGTACTGAGCCAGCCACTGTGGCACGAGATAATGCGAGGGGAGAAAGGTAGAAGCAATGCGGAGCTTTCCTTTCTTTCCTTGCTTCATCTCTGTCAGCTGTGTTTCGATTTCGCGTTCCCAGTCGTAAATACGACGTGCTTTTTCAAAAAGAAAACGCCCCTCATAGGTGAGAGAAATGCCGCGACCATCCGGGACGAGCAAGGTCATGCCCAATTCATTTTCGAGCTTGCGGATTTGGGCACTGACGGCAGGCTGGCTGATCGAGAGTGCGATTGCTGCCTCGGTGACACTACCTCGTGACGCTACTTCTACAAAAATGCGGAGTGCATGTAAGTTCATTCTGTACCTCGATTCATAACTTTTGTTTATGAGTTGTAGATAAAGATGTATTAGAAATGATGAGTGATTGCGCGTAAGGTATAGCTCAGAAAGACAGAAAACGAGTAGAGAGAAGGATCAGGAGATGAGAGAGGTCAGTGGAAAGACACAAGTCGTGGCAGTCGCACTGGTGACAGCATTATGTATGATAGGAGATTCGATGCTGTATGTGGTGCTTCCTCTTTTCTGGAAGGAGGCGGGGTTAACTTCGTTGTGGGAAGTAGGGGTATTGCTGGCGGTGAACCGCTTTATCCGTGTACCACTCGGGCCCCTTGTTGGAAAATGGTATGAGCGCTCAGGAGGACGTACGGGTTTGATTTTGGCAGTGGGGCTGGCTTTTCTAACGACGCTTTCGTACAGCTTGGAAGGCTTTTGGCTGTGGCTTGTGATGCGATGCTTGTGGGGAGTGGCTTGGACATTTTTAAGGCTAGGTGCGTATTCCTTGATCGTGACTGTTTCCGAAGGGCATAATCGCGGGCAGCTCATGGGCTTGTACAACGGATTGTATCGATTAGGGAGCCTCGGGGGTATGTTGGTCGGAGCAATTCTGGCTTCTTGGTACGGGCTGTCTGTTGCTTCCATCGCTCTCGCGGTGCCTTCCTTGTTTGCGGCGATTCTCGTTTTTCGCTATATACGGCCTTCCTTTACCAGTCAGGATCAGACAGGCGTGAAGCGGATGGTAACAGGAAAACGTATGTGGAATCAGGGAGCGGTGCTGATGACGATGATTACGGCACTACTCGTCACGATGGTGTATCAAGGGATATTTACCTCCACATTAAGTAGAGTGGTCGAAGTGCGCGATCCATTTATTGTGGTCGGCGGAGTCGTGTTAGGGGCAGCAGTCATTGCGAGTCTGGTACAAGG
This sequence comes from Brevibacillus sp. AG, assembly GCF_028369215.1. Taxonomy (NCBI): domain Bacteria; kingdom Bacillati; phylum Bacillota; class Bacilli; order Caryophanales; family Paenibacillaceae; genus Brevibacillus; species Brevibacillus sp. AG. The sequence goes on from NZ_JAQMYO010000006.1 coordinate 97,902, forward strand.
CATACGCTGGGGATGGGAACCATGGGCTGCCCCGTTAGTTGGTACATTGTCTGACAAGCATGGCAGGACGAAAATGTTCATCGTGACTTTGCTTGTCGCTTCGTTTCTGTTTGCTGCGTTGCAGGGAACGACACGCCTGCAAGGAACGAACGCACTCTTGATATGGTTTGCCATTTTATTCGGCATTCAGTTGACCGCGACGATTATCACGACTGTGCTGGATACAATCGCGGCGGATGTAGCAGCGAGACAGGCCAACAGCCATGCATGGATGACACAATATTCAGTCGTGAGCGATCTGGGCGCGGCGTTGGGGCCGCTCCTTGCCTTTTGGCTGGATGAACATGTAGGACTGAGTGTGATGTACATCGGAATTGCTATTGTGCTGTTTATGCTTGCACTCGCCTGGTTGGGACGACCGAAGCTGATCAAGATGGAAAACGTCTCTTGATCGTGGCCATGACGTGGGCAATCGCAGCCTCTTTATCAGGACCATGCAGCAGCATATGATTGGAATTCTCGTACCAAGAAATGTGCGGGGAAGCTGCTTCATCCACACTGGTCGCGAGTATTTGTGCACTCACGGCGTGGACAGTATCATCCCGCCTTGCTTGCAGTAGGACGTATGGCGTCGTAATTTTGGACAAAAGTGGCTTCGTTTCTGCCAACAGCCTGCGAAATTGCAGCATGCTGCTAAAAGGGATTCTGCCGATGCCATGTATGTAGCGTTTGGAGTGGGTAGAGAAATCCTCACGCAAATAGTGCATCGCCTCTTTGACATCCCAATATTTATAAGGAGTGTTGAGGGTAAACAGCAGGGCGACGGGGTATTTCGTCGTCAAGTGAAAGGCGAGCAGTCCCCCCATGGAAAATCCGATGACCACGATGGTGTCAGCGCGCATGGCCAGTCGCTTGTAGCCTTCTTCTGCCGAGCGGAGCCAGTCGTGGCGGGTGCTTTTGGCCATGTGACGACGAGTAGTCCCATGACCCTCCAAGGTAGGGCATTCCACGTGATAGCCAGCCTCGCGGAGCTTTTTGGCGAGTGGGAGTATGTCGTTGATGTCTCCGGCAAATCCATGGATGAGTAAGCAACCGACTGTTCCTGACATGGAATCTCTTCCTCTCAGATACTGGGAAATTTGATGGATCATCCATATTATATACGAAAAGGTGAGAAGGAGGCGACTGCGCAAGTGTGCGCACATCAAGCAAAAAAAGGAAAGAAAAAGCGACTTCACGCAGCTGCGATGAAGTCGGCTATTTTACTAACGGGGTTCTGTACCTGAAAAATAGGTTACAGCCCAATTGTTTTCAGTTCTGGAGAGATAAGTAGAGTAGGTTGCGTGCAGGCTTGGATATCTTCCGCTGTATAGCCTTCTGCTACTTCGACGAGGACAAGTCCGTCTGGTGTTACGTCCATGACAGCTCTGTCCGTAATGATACGGTTGACAACCTTCTTGCCAGTAAGCGGCAGGGCACATTCATTCAAGATTTTAGTCTCACCATGCTTGTTGACATGATCCATGATGACGACGATTTTTTTCGCGCCGTGGACGAGATCCATGGCACCGCCCATGCCCTTGACCATTTTGCCAGGAATCATCCAGTTAGCGAGATCGCCCGCAGCAGAAACCTCCATCGCCCCCAAAATAGCGAGGTCGATATGGCCGCCGCGAATCATCGCAAACGATTCAGCACTGGAGAAGTAGGCCGCACCTGGAATAGCCGTAACGGTTTCTTTTCCGGCGTTGATTAGATCAGGATCGAGGTTTTCCTCTGTCGGGTAAGGGCCAATTCCGAGCAAGCCGTTTTCCGATTGCAGAACGACCGTTTTTCCTTCCGGGATGTAGTTGGCGACGAGCGTGGGCATTCCAATCCCCAAGTTGACGTAAAAGCCATCTTCTATTTCCCCGGCGGCACGAGTGGCGATTTGCTCACGTGTAAGCGACATCTGTGTTTTCCTCCCTTGAATGTAATCCGGTTCTCTCTTTTGCTGTTTACGAGCGGACAGTGCGTCGTTCGATGCGTTTTTCGAACGAAGGTGCCTGTATCACACGTTGCACATAGACACTTGGTGTGTGAATATGCTCAGGGTCCAGTTCACCTGTCTCTACGATTTCTTCCACTTCGACGATGGTGATTTTTCCGGCTGCTGCCATCATCGGATTGAAGTTTTGGGCTGTTTTGCGGAAGACGAGATTACCCATTTTGTCAGCTTTCCACGCTTTAATGAGTGCGAAATCACCCGTGATACCATATTCAAGCAGGTACTCTTTTCCTGCAAAATCGCGCGTTTCCCGTCCTTCAGCGATAGGTGTGCCGACTCCAGCTGGGGTATAGAATGCTGGAATGCCAGCTCCGCCTGCACGAATTCTCTCCGCCAGCGTCCCTTGTGGTGTCAACTCAACTTCGAGCTCACCGGACAGAAATTGACGTTCGAATTCCTTATTTTCTCCCACATAAGAGGAGACCATTTTTTTGATTTGCTTTTCGCGTAAAAGGAGACCGAGTCCCCAATCATCTACCCCACAATTATTTGAGACGACTGTCAAGTTTTTCACTGCTTTGTCTCGCAGGGCGATAATCAGATTCTCCGGAATTCCTACCAGTCCAAACCCGCCCACTAATAAAGTGGCACCATCGTGAATATCAGCCACGATGTCCGTGTACGAAGTGTAAATTTTGGCCATGACGATCACTCCCACCATGAAAAAATAAAGGATTTGTGTAAGCGCTAACAATAGGAGCAATGCAGTTGCCCCGTTTTCCTGCCCTTCTATCATACAAGATACGAGTTACAAACAAGTGACGAGACATTTGGATTATAAAAAATAATGTAAAATGACAGAAAAGTAGTACAACTATACCATTTTTTTCTGTAAAATATATTTTGTCAATATTCGTCGTTTCTTTGTCAGTATAGGAAGATTCAGGGGGAAATGTGGGGTTGCAGGAATGAAAAATACGAATAAATGGATAAGTCTCACGGTTGTGGTCCTGCTACTCGTAGGGTGCGAAAAGCTAAATGAGGATGTTTCAAGTCTGAAACGAACAAAAGAAGAAACGGTCATCAAGGTAAAAACGGTAAGTGCGTATACGGTGGAGAATGGCAAGGATGAGCGACTGATGGAAGTCGCAGGTGTAGTGGCACCGCGTCAGGAGCTGGCTTTATCGTTTGGCGCCTCAGGCAAAATTTCAGGCATTCTTGTTGAAAAAGGAGCCACTGTCAAGGCGGGGCAGACGTTGGCGACATTAGATGGAACGGCCCTGCAGCAAGGAATTCACGCAGCCCAAGGACAGGTAGCAAGTGCTGCAATCAAGCGGGAAAAGGCCGCCAAGGGACCGGAGAGTCATGAGGTGCAGACCAAGAAGCTACAGGTAGAAAAAGCGAGAGAACAGATGCAAAAAGCTCGCGACGAGCTCTCCAAAGCGGAGGTTCTGTATGCGAATGGAGCCATCTCGAAAGATGAAAAAGACAAGCTGGCCTCGGCACTGCGACAGGCCGAGCTGAGTCTGGAAGAAGAGCAAGTTGCGTACAACAACCTGCTGACGGGCGCCGATCCACTGGATATCGAAGAAGCGAATGCAAGCGTCCAGCAGGCCAATGTCCAATTGAGCCGCGCGAAGCAGGAAGCGGCTGATGCGGTGATCAAAGCTCCGTTTACAGGTGTGGTAGCTGCGATCTCCAAGACAGCGTCGGAGCAAGCAGGACCTGGGACAGAGGTCATTCGGATGGTCGATACGAGCTCTTGGCTTGTCAAGCTACAGGTAGAAAGGGAGCAAATAGCCCATTGGCAGGCAGGTAAAGTGGTAAAGGTGAAAGCTCCGGACGGCAATGAAGCAGAAGGAAAAGTGACGTTTGTCTCACCTGTTATGGATACCAGCTTAGGGTCTTATCCAGTCGAGGTGACCGTAGACGGCAAGAATGTAGCGTGGAAAGGTGGCATGACTGTCACTTGTCAGTATCAGCTGCCAGCGTCAAATGTTGCGCTCGTTCCTGTTAGCAGCATCAGTGTCTCTGATGAAGAATATTACGTCATGAAAATCAATGAAAACTCAGTGGAAAAGACGTTTGTCAAAGTGGGGGCATTGCAAGGAACCTTCTATGAGGTAGTGGAAGGTCTTGTGCCTGGTGACCAGATTGTTGCGGCAGGCTTGTCGTATGTAGTGGATGGTGAGGCGGTGAAGGTGGCGGATGAATAACAAGACATTTTTATCGATTGTCCCGTCCTTTACCCGCATTCTGGTGGTCATTTGCTGTCTACTTGCGGTAGGAGCTTGGTTCGGTCTGGATATCAAGACTTTTCCGGATCGGTCTGTGCCTGAATATACAATTAGTCTCTCAGCACCCAAACTCTCCTCTGCGGAAGTAGACGAATCAGTCGCGAGAAAAGTAGAGGAAGCGGTACGTTCATTGGGCAGTGTGCTTACGATTGCTTCCGAATCTCGGTCGGGGTCGGCGGTTATTACTGTAAAAACATCGGAACAAATCGGTTCGGATTACAAGGAACGATTGGAAAAGAAGCTGGGAGAAATCACGAAGCAGCTGCCAGTACAGGAATGGAGCGTCAGTCAAAGCAATCTGGCAGACAGCAAAATTGGCTTTTATGTGCTGTACGGCACGGACTTGCAGACCTTGTCTGACGTTGCCCAAAATACCGTCTACGACAAACTGATCAATCTGCCAGGGATCGCTCGCATCGAAATGGACAAGCAAGCCTTGAAAGAGCAGGTAGATATCATTTTCCGACCGTCCATGCTACTCGCCTACGGGCTCACACCTGCTGATGTTTTGTCGCAACTGCCGACAGATGTGGTTGGGGAAGAGGTAGGCTCTGTTGGAGCTGATAAGGATCGAACCATTATTCAATGGACGAGTAAATCGGAAGGGCTGCAAGATCTGGGTAAGCACTTGATCCCCACCGATAAAGGATACGTACCACTACATACGTTGGCTGACATTCGTGATCGACGCGGGAGCAAAGGCGAACAAATCGGGATGTATCGAGGCTCGCCTGCATTAGGAATCACGGTGTATGCAGCAGATGTTGGGCAAGTGCCTGTAATCAGCAAGCAAGTAAAGGAAGCGGTTGCCGAGTTGAATCAGGCTTCAGGCGGCAAGTACCGCCTCGATTTGTTTCGTGACGACGCGCAGACAATCACCGCTGCATTGAGGCAGCTTGGGGCATTGGCTGTTCTAACTGCTGTCATCTGTTCGCTCTTTTTGTACTTGAGCCGAAAACAATGGGCAGGGGCTGTACTTGCGCTTTTTGCAAACGTACTTGCGGTCGGCATTGTTCTTGGGGGCATGTGGCTTTGGGGAATCCCATTGACGCTCTCCACGCTTGGGCCACTCGTGTTGTTTTCGCTATTGTTCACAGGAGCAGGCTCTGCGTTGTTTCATCAGTTTTCTCGCCTGCCCTCGTACTCGTTTGTTCGTTGTTTGCAAATGGCGTGGGGGTTGATGAAGCCGTTTTTACTCACGGTTGTCGTAGTGGCAGCCTGTTGGACAGGTGTCGTATTCACTGATTTCCTCAAGGCAGAAGACAAGGTTGTCTTGTACGATGCTTGGCCCGTTCTTTTGCTGGGGACGTTTGCTCTTATTCTTGTCTATGGATTTATCACACCTGTACTGACAGGAACGTGGCTGGAAGCTTCCGAACGAGTAGAGAAGGAAACACCACGGGCCTCCAATAAGGTGACAAGTTTTTTTCAAGATCGCTGGGAACGACTGGTGGAACAAGGGTATTTGCCTTATGGAATCACACTGGTTGCCTCGCTTGTCTTCGTCTTTTTGCTCAAGTCGTTTATTCTTGTAGATCCGTACGCCAAGCTTGATTATGGGGAAAAGTCGCTTTCTTTGCCAATGGTGCAGGGAAGCAGCATCGATGAGGCCATGCGGGCAGCACAAATAGCCGAGGAGCGTTTGCTCGCCATTAACGAAGTCCGAGATGTCTACACGATTGCTTCCGAAGAAAATCTGAGTTTTCAACTTAAGCTCGTGGACAAATACGATTGGACGCAATCAGTCTCGGAGCTGGAAAAAGTACTGGACAAAGAGCTGCGAGATATTCCTCAGACAGATCCGTATGCGCTGGTCATTAATAAAGATAAGGCAACCCGTCTCGTCTTGACGATCATGGGGCCATCCTTGCAAACGACGCAGAACATTGCCAATGAAGTATTGGCATTCATGGAAAAACAGAGTGCGAAGGATAAAGAGGGGCGAGAACTTGTAACAGATGAACGAATCGGTCCAGGTGCAGAGGGGATCTTTATCGACATTCGTCCGAAACAAGAGATGCTGGCACGTTACCGGATTACGCAAGAGGAGATCAAGAGACAACTGGAGAGCTATTTGGGAGAAAAAACAGCTGGCAGTGTCTATTGGAATGAGCGTCAGGTACCGATCCACGTCCGATTCCCTGACGGGTGGATGGACTATCCGGATCAAGTGAAAAATATATTGATTCGAACATCACAAGGTACGGTGCGGTTATCTGAGCTGGTAGATTGGTCGATCGGCAGCGAACCGCCCACTTATCAAAGGGAAGACGGACTGTATGTCTTCAAGGTAAGCAGTGCCGTCTCAGACCAAAGTCGAATTGAGCTATGGTCTTACATCATTCCATATTCCATGCAAGAAAAGGTGACGATACCCGAAGGCTACACGGTATATAACAACGATGAGCTGAAGAAATTGGAGGAGAAAAAGCTCAACAAGGTTGATTGGAGCAGCCGATTCTTGACGATTGGCAGTCTGATTGCCCTCGTACTTATCATGAGCTTGCTTTTGCAACGCAGAACGCGCGATGGATTATTTGCCCTCCTTCTCTTGCCTGTCTTGTCTGGAGGCTTTGCGCTGGGATTGCTGTGGCTGGATCGACCGATGAACGTGATGAGCTTCTATGGTATGGTTGCTGTCATTGCCGTCATCATTTTGCAGGCACTTCTTGCGCTGGATGAGCTGTACAAGGCCCAAGCCGAACAGGAACGAGTTTGGGACGGTATCAAGCTGGGGGCCAAACGCACCATGCTTAATCAAGCGGGGATATATTTGGCGATCGCGTTAGCCAGTCTTCCGCTAGCTGGGGGCTTGGGGAGTGGGAATGATTCGTTTGCGTCCTTTGCCAGCGTATTGTTGCTTGGCGTTCTAATGGGGGCTTTTGCCACAATGGCACTTCTTCCTGGTATGCAACATGCAGCTGTTCAAAGACAGGCTGCCCATTCTGAGATGTCCTTGCCGATCCTTGCTCGTCATTTGCGGATTTGGTGGGAAAATAACCAAGTACGTCGCCACGATTTCAAAGAAAGAAAACGGGAACAGGCTCGCTCACAAAAAAAAGGGCAAGTCGAAGTCTCGAACCACGATTCCCGGGAGTATGTACCTGTACAAGAGGACTTCCTGCCACTTTCTTCTTCTACACATGACGCCAACCGCTAAAATAGGTTGGCGTTTTTCTTTTTCAATCGTTCACGTAGCTGTAACCGACTAACTAGGTATACGTCATGGTAAGATAGGAAAGAGAATCGAAAGCAGGGGGTAGCAAACACGTGCGTCGATATCGAAAAGTATGGGATTACTTGCTTTTGATTGGCATTCTACTCGGGTTGTTCATTTCTTCTTCACAGCCATACGCCAAGCAAGACATGCGAGGGACGATAGACAAGCTAGTAGGTGAACAGAGCTTACAGGACCGTATAGGCGACATATCCATTCCTTACGGAGGCAAGGATGTGAGCTTGGAAGAAAAGGGAGCGGCTGGTTTTATAGAGTTCTTGATACGAAAAGGGACACACTTTACTGTTTTTGCCCTCTTGGCTTATAGCTGGTATCGCGTGTTTTCGCATCATCTCTCGTTTGGGCAAGCAATGCCCTGGAGCGCTTTTTGCAGTGTGATGACGGCTGTTTTGGATGAATGGCACCAGACGTTTACACCGGATCGAACCGGAATGGTACAGGATGTTTTGCTCGATGCATCTGGATCTGTCACGATGTTGTTGATAATTGCTCTCAATTACCTGTATTCACGGAGAGCATATCGTTATAAAATGTAGGAAGCCTATCCATCCTAGTAGGAGAGAAGGCTGTGATGAATGATTGGAGAGTGGATTAGATCGTGGTAGAAAAAAAGAATGTCCTTGTACTGAACTGCGGAAGTTCTTCGGTGAAGTACAAGCTGTATGAAATGCCTTCCAAAACATTGATTGCACATGATTATTTGGAGCAAATCCAGCGTGACCAATATGAAGATGCTATTCGGGGAGTGTTTGAATCCCTCAAACAATATTCGATAGATATCGTTTCCCATCGTGTTGTCCACGGCGGCGAAGCATTTAAGCAGTCCGTTATTATCAATGACCAAGTAAAAGAAGAAATTCGTAACCTGTCCCGTTTCGCCCCGCTGCATAACCCCATTAACTTGACCGGGATTGAAGTTGCTCAAAGTCTGTTTCCTGATTTGATTCACGTTGCTGTTTTTGATACAGCGTTCCACCAAACAATGCCACCATCCTCGTATTTGTACGCACTGCCTTATGAATACTACGAGCAATACGGTATTCGCAAATACGGTTTCCATGGAACGTCTCACCGCTATGTAATGGGCCGTGCAGCAGAAATGATGGGTCGCTCGAAAGAACAGCTTCGTCTGATCAGCTGCCACATCGGAAGTGGGGTTAGTATCACAGCGATCAGAAATGGTGAATCGTATGATACATCGATGGGGATGACACCGTTGGCTGGTTTGTCCATGGGTACGCGCAGCGGAAACATTGACCCAGGTATCATCCCGTATATTGAGGAAATTGAAAAGACCGACACGGCTGGCGCTATTAAGATTCTGAATAACAATAGCGGTCTCATGGGCGTATCGGGTGTATCCAACGATTTGCGCGACGTTATGAAAAAAGCAGAAGAGGGACATCTCCGTAGCAAGTTGGCGCTGGAATTGTTTACCACTATTCTGCATAAGCATGTGGGACTGTACCTTGCTCGACTGAATGGAGTAGACGGTATTATCTTCACGGCAGGTGTTGGAGAGAATAGTGCTGCCGTGCGTGATTTGGTATGCTCTGGTCTCGAATTTGCCGGGGTAAACTTGGATCGTGAGGTAAACCGCACTAGCAAAGGTGAGGCATTCATCAGCACGAAATACTCTCCGGTAAAAGTCATGGTAATCCCGACAAATGAAGAACTTGTAATGGCGATGGATGCATTCGCACTGGGCCATAACTAGCTTGGAGTATGCGCCTAGAAAGAATAGGCTTTTCAGTATTGGAATTTCTCTGCTATACTAAGAGAATGAGGCTTCTGGTTTGAGGTTCTCACCATTTTTCTGAAAAAATAAAAGGAGTGCAAACTGGATGGCAGTACAAGTGGGAAGCATCATCGAAGGAAAAGTGACAGCGATTAAACCGTTTGGGATGTTCGTAGCAGTCAGCGAAACCGAGCAGGGGCTGGTCCACATTTCCCAAGTAGCAAACGGTTTTGTTAAGGATATCAATGATCACTTTACCGTGGGGGCACAAGTAAAGGTAAAAGTACTCTCCATTGATGATGCAGGTAAAATCTCGCTTTCGGTTCGCGCAGCACTCCCAGCGCCTGAGCGTCCGGAACGTGAAGAGCGCCGTGGTGGTGGATATCGTGGAGGCGACCGCGGAGGGAATGCAAAACGAGAAAGCGGAGCTTCTTTCGAAGATAAGATGAAAAAATGGATGAAGCACAGCGAAGAGAACCTTGCGACAATCAACAAAAAGAACGCAAAACGCGGCTACTAAGCCTTGCGATAACGTAAGAAGGACGGGATATAGCTCCCGTCCTTTTTTGCGTTTCCTATTCGAGAGGATTCCCCTCTTTTTCCCAGTATTCAATCCCGCCGAGCATCTCTTTTACTCGAAAGCCGAGAGCGGCCAGTTTCGCGCAAGCCTTTGCAGCACCGTTGCAGTTGGGACCCCAGCAGTAGACGACCATGAGCTTGGTCGGGTCCAGAATAGCCGTCGTTTCAGCGGAAATAAGCGAATGGGGGAGATTCAGAGCCCCAGGAATATGACCGTCCCGATACGCTTTCTCGCTGCGAGCATCCAGGATGTAGAAGCCTTCTACTCGGTTTTGGATGTCATTCCATACATCAGCGACATCTGTTTCGAGAGAAAGCTTGTCGAGAAAATGAGTGCGGGCTACTTCAGAAGACGCGGCGGGTGTTTGCAAAACAAGGGACATATCAAAATCCTCCTCGTACCGTGTGATGGTTTATGTCCAAAGCATAGCATTGAAGCAATCATCACAGTTATCTATACTATTTAATGAGCATCATTACTAATTTCTATGGGAGGAAGCGGGATGGAGCTGGTCTATTTACATACTTTTCGCGAAGTAGCCCGGTATGGGAGCTTTACACGGGCAGCAGAAGAACTGGGCTATGCTCAACCGACGGTAACGGCACAAATGCAAAAGCTGGAGCAGTCGTATGGAGCCCCGCTATTTGAAAGATACGGACGCAAGCTGCGACTGACGCAAGCAGGAGAAGCCTTGCTGCCGTACGCTCGGGAATTGATTCGTCTGTATGGGGAATCTAAAGAAGTGATTAAGCAACAGACGACAGGTCCGATTGCCATTGGAACGATCGATACATTGGCGGCGTTCTTTCTGCCGCCGTATTTGCAGGCTTTTTGTCAGCAATATCCTCAGGTTGATTTAGTATTGCGGACGGCTGGGGAAGTAGAAATTGTACAACAGATCAAGGATGGCTATCTCGATATCGGGATCATTTTCGACCGACCTTTTACAGAACCTGAGCTAGTCACCCATGTTATTCGCGAGGAAGAATTGGTGATCGTCATGCCACCTGCCCATCGATTTACGACAGCAACAGCACTCACTGTCCATGATTTGGGCGGAGAGCCACTTGTATTGACTGAAGAAGGATGTACGTATCGGGGCATGCTGCTGGAGGCTTTCGGAGAGGCTGGGATGAGGCAGCGAATCGCCTGTCAATTCAGCAATCCGGAAGCGATCAAGCAGTGTGTACGCTGTGGCTTGGGTGTAGCTTTGCTGCCGCACATGGCGGTCAAGAGAGAGCTCGCAGAAGGGGTGCTCACAGCCATACCGTTTCAGTCAGATAAGCCGCCTTTTTCCATTCAGCTTGTTTATCATAAAAAGAAATGGCTATCACCTTCGATGGTGACGCTTGTGGATACGATTACGAGATCACAGAGAGAGGAATCGTGAGCAGGATGCAGCTAGATACTTCACCATTTGTTGCATGTACACCTGAGGAGACAGTCCATCCGGGAGTGCGGGTCTATACCGTCAGCTACTACAGTCAAGACTTGCTGGTAAAAGCTGCATTGGCTGTACCAGAGACCTATTTTCAGGAGGGAGCATGTCTGCCGGCTCTCCTGTATTGCCGAGGCGGGATAAAAGGAGTGGGACGCGTCAGACCCGAGCGAATCAGTCAAATGGCCGCCTTTGGCTACGTGATCCTCGCTCCTCATTACCGTGGCAACGAAGGCGGAGAGGGCCGGGATGAATTCGGTGGGGCAGACAGGCATGATGTGTTTGCCGCATTTGAATTGCTCCGCAACCTGGAGAAGGTGGACAAGGGGCGAATCAGCGTCTACGGTTTTTCACGCGGTGGCGTCATGGCCTTGTTTGCTGCAATGGAGTGCAAAGGCGTGCTGTCTTGCGTCGTATGGAGTGGCGTCAGCGACATGTTTTTGACCTATGAGGAGCGGGTTGATCTGAGAAGGATGCTGCGCAGAATCATCGGTCACCCGCGCAAGCAGGAGGATGCCTACCGCGATCGGACGCCTTTGTATCGGATAGACGAGATTTCTTGCCCTGTGCTGATCATACATGGAACGGAAGATGAGAATGTGGGAGTGGAGCATGCTCATAAATTGGCAGATGCACTGACGCGGGCAGGCAAACCCTATGAAAAATGGCTGGCGCAAGGGGCCAGCCATCTGTTTGTCGGAGAAGATATGGAGATGTATACGCGCAAGATGTTCGCTTGGCTGGATGCGCAAGCCTAATCTTCTTTTGGTGTAAGCGGGAGCGTGATGATGATTTCCGTTCCTTTCCCCAGCTTACTGTTCACGTGCAGATCCCCACCGTGGTTTTCGACCATTCGTCGGGAAATCGGCAGCCCCAGTCCTGTTCCATCCTCTTTTAAGGAGAAGAACGGATCGAATATGCGGACCAGATACTCTTGGGAAATGCCTTCTCCCGTGTCTGTAACATGAATATGGACAGCTTGATCGTCCAGGCGGCTTTCGATGGAGAGAACGCCGCCGTCTTTCATGGCTTCAATGCTGTTTTTCATTAAATTTAACAGGATTTGCTTTAATTGCTCGACATCGACGTGAATGCGAATGTTCGGATCGCAGCGGTCGACGATTTGAATCCCATGCAGCATAGCCTCGGCATTCATCAACGGAAGAATCGAATGAACGACACCGGTTAGCGCAACCTCGCGATAATCGGGCTTGGACGGTTTGGAGAGCATCAACAACTCCGTCACGATGCGGTTGACCCGTTCAATTTCCTGCAAGATTAAGGGTAAGTAGTACAAATCGCGCTCTTGATTCGATAAACGCTGTTCCAATAGCTGAATAAAGCCGTAGATGACCGTTAGCGGATTGCGAATTTCATGAGCGGCTCCTGCTGCCAACTGACCGACCATGGCCAGCTTCTCGGATTGATTCAAGTACTCTTGAATTTGCTCCTGCTCCGTAATGTCCAAGAAGGCGAACATCCACCCGGTTTCCTGATCGTGGTGATGATTGTGCAAAGGGATGTAGGAGACCAGGGCAATGAATGGCGTGTCGTCTTTTTTGTACAAGGTCATTTTGCGATTGACGAACCAGGGAGTCGGCTCATTGCGTGTGGGTGCTTCAAAGGAATCCTTGGACACGGGGTAGCCGTGATCGTCGAGCTTGACCAAATGCTGTGCCAACTGGTTTACATGAAGACCAACTGTCGCATGGGAATGGGTAATAATCCCAACAGGCAGAGAGTTTAAGATTTGCTCCCGGATGTTTTTTTCTTCGGTCAAAATTTGCCGTTGTCTTTCATCTTGTGCGAATAGATTGGCGATGCTGCTCGACATTTTATTGAACTCCTGCGCCAACTCAAGGAATTCATCTTGATGGGTATAGACGATTTGCTGACCGAATGTTCCTTTCGATACTTCACGTGCTTGCTGCATCAGGGACTGGATCGGGCGCAACAGCTCATTGCGGAAGTAAAACGTACAGAACAGCCCAAACAAGATAGAGGCTACGGAAACCGAATACGTCAGGATCAACGAGACTTTGATGCTCTCATTCGAATTCTGAAACTCTTTGTTCGTCTGATACTCTAGCTGATTGAGTGAGAAAGAGAGATCACGTTCCAATCGATCGAGCAAGGGCTTTACTTCGTTGTCTAGTACATAACTGACGGCTGGAACGTTCCCTGCTTGCAGCAACGGATTGATTTTGTTCAAAAAGATAAAGTCCAGTTGGGATATCGATTCAATAATGGTAAATAAGCCACTGTTCGCCTCGGTTTTGGGAAGCGAGGAAAAGCGAGCCGTATCGATCAGATTTGTATAGTATTGATCCAAATAAGACTCGTCGCGTGTCGATGTATACATGTTCAACGCATATGTCTTGGTGTATATCTGGTTTTTGACTTCTAGTAAGGCGCTCGTTTGCGGCAAGAGGTTTTGCGTCAAATACACTTCATCAGAGGTGACCTTGGTCATTTGATAGCTGAACAGGGTCGTCACGCAACCGATGAGAAGCATCATTACGAGATAGCTGAGCATGATTTTTTTCTGAAATCCGAGATTGCTGAAAAGGGGCATGCTGATTAACCTCCATACGAGCCACGGGAAGGAATGAGATTTTGCAATTCCCGTTCTAAATCTTCACGTACATTTGCTGGCACCATGTGACCGAATTGACTGAGATGGTTGACTCCTTCGGCAAGTCCGTACATGACTTTTCCATTCGGGAGATCCCCTTGAATAAACTGTTCCATGATGATGCGGTAGCATTGACGAACATCCTGCATCATGGAGACCAGCACGTAGTCTGGAGCGATGTAGCGCTGATCGGCAATGTATCCGATGGTGAATACGCCTGCGCGCTGCGCTTCTGTAATCACTTCGAGATTGAAGCTGTCGCCTGTGGTGTAGATGACATCCACACCTTGAGATATCATGTCGCGAGTTGTGCGAATGGCTCCCTCAATATCATTGAAATCAGGAACTTTTCCCACGACGATAGACGTGTTGGGCGATTCCTTTTTCACTCCCTCGATAAAGCCTTCTACTTGCAGGAGCTCTGTGGGCTTGTCTACCAAGATGTATCCAACTTTATCCGATTTCGACATCTTCGCCGCAAGTATGCCGACGAGCTTGCCAGCAGGTTTCATATCGTAACGAATCGTTGTCTGATTCGGATGCGGAGCCTCTCCGTTAAAGGAAACAAAGTGTGATTTCGGATACCGAAGCGCCACGTCTGTAAAAGGATCAGAGAAGATGAGGCCATGACCGAGTATGAGATCATAGTCGTTGGCTGCATATTTCTCAGCCACCTTCGTGATCTGCTCCGGTTTTATATTATTGGCGATTTCGAGTGAAAAGTTAAATCTTTTTTGCAGTTCTGTCATACTCTCCAGTGCACTGCTATTCCAGCCCTGATCATAAGTGGGGCCCTCCAGCAACAGGGCGACACGCACTTTGTCAGAAGAATGGCTGCTTTTATTTATGACTTTATCGAGATGCTTCATGCTTGTAACGAATTGACTGGTAATGAGCAGAAGCAGCCCGACTACCAAACCGGTAAATAAGACGGGAAATGGCAGCAGCTTTGGCATGCGGGATTCCTCCATAGAAAAAAGCATAAACCACATGAAAATATAAATACATGTCATGCCTATTATATCGGTTCTCTGAAGGTTGTGCATGGAAAAAAGGGATACGGACAGGCTAATCGTGTGGAGAACATCCTGCCAAGCGGAAACAGAAGGGAGGCGTACACGCGATGGAAAACGATAGGGTGGAAATCCCCCAGATTCATATTCCTGATGAGGTAACACAGGTCGATCGACCGGAGATTGGTGAGACCACTCCACACCCGAAACCAGATAGCCCTCTGGCGTCGAGCGGGACAGTTGAACCCGTCAGCGACAATGTTTCGAAAGAGAGCAGCGAGCGAATCGGCTTTATTTCATAAAACCGATCGGAGTTGGCGCTATTCGACAAAAGAAGTCATTTTCTCTCGTGGACAAGGCTTGCGATTTCTGCAAAAGTAGGAAGTAGAATAGCAAGCGAGATGCGAGGGGATAAGACTGCATGGCCCGATTGCTGATAGTAGATGACGCAGCCTTCACGAGAAGGGTGCTGGCGGATATGCTAGGCGAACAACATGAAGTTTGTGGAGAAGCGACGAATGGCTTGGAGGCAATTGAAAAGTACAAGGAGCTCAAGCCAGATATTGTCACGATGGATATTACCATGCCGCACATGCACGGGATTGAAGCCATGCGTCACATCTTGGATTTTGACCGTGATGCCAAAATTTTGATCTGCTCGGCAATCGGGCACCGGCAGAAGGTGCTGGAAGCGATGAAAACAGGAGCGAGTGATTTCGTCGTGAAGCCTTTTCAAAAAGAGCAGATACTTGATGCAATCGCACGACTTTTGTAGACAGGAAAAAGCAAACAGCCGCCAAATCCCGGGTGGGAAGGCGGCTGTTTTTCTATAAGCCAAGATTTACAAGCTGATTTCTGTTCCAATGCCGTTTGCTTTCGCACGTTCATAAACCGTTTTGGCAACGGCTGTGTCCAAATAGGCAACACCCACGGATTTGTACAGCGTGATTTCTTCATCATTTTCTCGGCCAGGCTTTTTCCCAATTAGAATGTCTCCCAGCTCAGCGTGCATTTGTTCAAAGCTCCATTCGCCGCGCTCAATCGGAATGAGCAGATCGCCTGCTTCGTGCCGGGCTCCCTCGAGTGTATCGACCACGACTTTGCTGCTTTGTACGGTAGTTGAGTCGACTTCCTGCATATCCGGAAGAAAAGCACCGATGGCATTGATATGCGTACCAGGACGCAAGCGTGATCCATCAAACAACGGGCTGGTAGCCTTGGTGCTGCAAATCACGATTTCGGCATTCGCCACCGCTTCATTGGCATCATCCATAACCGTGATTTCGCCTTGCCACTCCGGATAGAGGGAGAGGAGTGTTTGTTTCATTTCGTCCGCTTTCTCACGTGTGCGGTTATAGAGATAAATGTTTGTCAGCGGACGGACTTCCATGACGGCTTGAATTTGTCCGATGGATTGTGCCCCGCATCCCAATACAGCGCAGCTTTGCGCATTTTCTTTTGCCAAGTATTTGGTTGCAACGCCACTGCTTGCACCTGTGCGCATAATCGTCAACAGGCTCGCGTCCATCATCGCCACATGCTGTCCTGTTTTTGCTTCGGTCAACACGATTACACTTTGGAGTGCTTTGATATCGTGCTTGTGATTCTCCGGGAAAATGCTGATGATTTTTACTGCTACGTAATCGTCCGTTTCCAAATAGGACGGCATGTATAGACTGGTCGCTCCGTATTTCGGATGGTCAATAGCAGTACGAACAGGGGTGCTGACGTTTCCTAGCATATGCTCTCGGAAGACGTGTTCCACATCTTTCAAGCAATCTTTCATCGTATAGATTTGTTCAATGTTTTCACGGCTTAATAGTAGCATCTCATTCTTCCTTTCCATCAGGATTCGTCCAAATCCAAATCCTTTGTTTCCTTCGTTGCAGAAACCGCAATGAGAGAAATAACCCCGGAAATTACGATGTACAAAGCGATTGGCACCCAGGAGTTAAAGGAGCTTAACAAGGCAGTAGCGATCAGCGGAGCAGTACCACCCGCCAAAGCAGCACCGAGCTGGTAGCCAACCGTTACACCAGTATAACGTACATTCGTGCTGAAAATCTCCGAGAACATCGTACCCAATACAGCTGTGACAGGAGCCCAGAGAATCCCGAGTCCGATGACTGTAGCGACGGTAAGCCAAAGGGCTGATTTCAATGACAGCATATAAAAGTAAGGGAATGCAAACAGCATCATCGCTACAGTCCCTGCGATATACAAAGGCTTTCTGCCGACTTTATCTGACAGCATGCCCATGTACGGAATCGCGATGGTTGTCACCAATGTGGCGATCGTCACGGCATTGAGTACCGTTATTCGGTCGTAGCCCAAGTAATTCGTCGCGTAGGCAATAATAAACGTCGAGAAAATATAGAACGGCGCCGTCTCTACCACTTTGGCTCCGACGGCAATCAGAACAGCTTTCCAGTGATAGCGGAATGTATCTACGATGGGAACTTTCGCAATGTTCCCCGTCTTTTTTGCTTCTTGAAAAGCTGGCGTTTCATCAATGCCATTGCGAATCCAGAGTCCTAAAAAGACTAGTGCTGCACTCAACAGAAACGGAACTCGCCAGCCCCAAGACATGAATTGATCATCGGGAAGCGCACTCATCAAAGAAATGGCCAACGTACCAAGCAGCATGCCGATGGTTACACCCATTTGCGGGATACTTCCAAAAAAGCCGCGTCTGCCTTTGCCGGAATACTCTACGGCGAGAAGCAATGCCCCTCCCCATTCACCGCCGATCCCCAAGCCTTGAATCAAGCGCATCAGAACGAGAAGAATCGGAGCCCAGATGCCAATGGCATTGTAATCAGGCAGCAAACCGATCAAGACGGTAGCGCCTCCCATCAGAGACAATGTCAAGACCAGTGTTTTTTTACGACCGATTTTGTCCCCGATATGACTGAAGATCACGCCACCCAATGGCCGGATGAAAAAGGGAAGACCAAATGACAGATAAGAGAGCAGTAAGCCTACACTTGGATCAGAAGAAGGAAAAAATAGCTTGTTGAATACGAGCGATGCCATGGTTCCATACAGAAAAAAGTCAAACCACTCAATGGAGCTGCCAATAAGGCTCGCGACCAACGCTTTGTTTTGAACCTTTTTGGAAACGCCCGCTTGTGTTTGTAATGCCATCGGGTAATCCTCCTTTGTTGGTAAATATTGAAGTGTCACTTCAATTTATGAGTGAAGTAGCACTTCAATTTTCAGGAATGAAGCGATTACAAATCTGATAATAATAAAGATTATAAAATGCAATACAATTTGCAGCAATAGTAAAAATGGATACTTATGCTAACTTTACAACTTTTTTCGAGAAAGAGTATGATAGACCTATCCTTTTTACGGCGAGGTATGCAAATGGAACCTACCATTGGTGTATTAATCAAATCGCTTCGTGTCGGCAAAAAGAAGACACTCAAACAAATTGCAGAAAAAACGCAGCTGTCGATCAGCTTTTTGTCCCAAGTAGAGCGTGGGAAGTCTTCTATTACGCTGGAGTCATTGAAAAAAATTTCAGAAGCCTTGGGAGTGAGCCCAGGCTATTTCTTTTCGGGTGAGTCGAGTGGAGGGAATGGGCAGGTACGCAGGGCGAGCAAAGAGCGATCTGGGCTTTTGCATGCGCCTTTTGTGTATGAGGACCTGTCCGGTGATTTGGAAAATCCGTCACTGGTACCGATTCTTGTCACGCTCTCACCGCATGGAGAAAAAGGCACGCCTTTTGTACATAAGGGTCAAGAGTTTATTTACGTCCTCGAGGGTGTGCTGACTCTTTTGCTGGGGGAAGAGGAGCATGATTTGTTCCCTGGCGACAGTATTCACATGGATTCATCCGTACCGCACAACTGGGTGAACCGTACAGGTGAAGTCACCCGATTCCTTTGTGTCAATTCGCATGACAGCGACATGATTCCGACCGCTCCTTATTAATTAACCGAGAGCGTTTAGCGAAGTCATGTTTTCTACTATAATAGAGGAACGCGTACAAAAGAGCGGTAAAGAGGTGAAAGTGTGCCCGTAGAGCCTAACTATTTTCAACAGTATCAGCATGCTGATATCGACGAATTAGCTGATGTCATTGGAGAACTTTTGCAAAATCCGATAACGGTTGAAGATGCCGATCATAAATTGATTGCTTACAGCTCACACGGAGAAAGCACAGATGAAGCGCGCTGGTCTACCATCATGGGGCGACGGGTACCGGAAAAAGTGCTGACGCGCCTCTGGAAGGACGGCGTATTCCAGGAGCTGTTAACGCAAGACGACCCCGTACATATCCCGGCCAAGGACGAAATTGGCTTGGGTAAGCGTGTGGCGATTGCTATTCGCAGAGGGAGCGACGTGCTCGGTTACATTTGGGCACAAGAGGTGAATCGACCGATTACCCGGGAAGATGATGAAATTCTTCGTCAGGCAGCACGCGTAGCCGTCTCGCGTCTCATTCAGCGGCAGGGAAAACGCAAGGCGGAGGAGCAGCGACGCAAGGAATTTCTGTGGGAGCTGTTGCTGGGGAATCACAGCAGTGAGGCTGTCATTCGCCAAAAAGCAGACACCTTGCAGATGCAGCTTCCGACCTCTTATTTAATTTGTATTATTGAAGCGGCAGGAGCGCGTCTGGACCAATACTTGTATCCGTTATTAATGCGTGACAAACTGCTCTGGGTTGTCGACGGCTCGCAAATCATCTTATTGATCGGTCTGTCCGAAGCGAAAAAAGACAAGAGTGACGTGCTCATTCGCAAGGTGGAACAGTTCCTCGCAGACTCGCTCGGCAAGCTCGAAGCACATGTCACGGAAGGACGCCAGGTGATTGCCGGGTACGGGAGAGATTACAAGTCTTATACGGATATTGTGAAAAGCTACAGGGAAGCGCTGCATGCGCTCAAGATCAAGAAGCTGTTTCCACAGGAAAATGAGGGGATTCACGGGTACCACGAGCTGGGGATTTATCGCTATCTACTACAACTGAAGCAGTGGGAAGAGGAGCAGGGCTATCAGAATGAACGGCTGGAAAAGCTCAGACAGTACGATCGCGACAACCAGACCACGCTCTTGACGACATTGGAGACGTTTTTGGATGCCGCTGGCAAAGTTAACAAGACAGCAGAGCGCCTGCATATCCACATTAATACGTTGAGCTACCGACTGAGACGAATTGAGGAGATCATGCGTGTCGATCTCGACAATATGAATCAGCGGGCTGCCTTATATTTAGAGTTGAAAATAGCCAAATTAGATGGGGAACAGTAGTTTGTTTGTGAATTTTCACAAATGAAAAGACGCTAAAATTAAAGGAATCTCCAAGGAGTATGCCGGAAGATACGCTGTACAATAATAGTAACCGCAAAGAAATTGGCGTTTCCAAGGAGGACATACTTATCATGATCGTTGGAATTCCAAAAGAAATTAAAAATAATGAGAACCGCGTAGCCATTACTCCAGCAGGTGTAGCTGCTCTGGTACAAAACGGACATTCGGTTCGTGTAGAAACAAGTGCAGGGCAAGGCAGCGGTTTTACCAATGAAGATTACAAGGCAGTAGGCGCTGAGATCGTAGAAACAGCAGCAGAGGCATGGGCGTCTGACATGGTGATGAAAGTAAAAGAACCACTCCCTGCTGAATATGGATTTTTCCGCGAGGGTCTGATTCTGTTCACGTATTTGCATCTTGCACCAGAGCCTGAATTGACTCGTGAATTGATCGATAAAAAAGTGATTGCAATCGCTTACGAAACCATCCAGCTCGACAATGGCGCACTGCCACTGTTGATGCCGATGTCTGAAGTAGCTGGGCGCATGTCCGTTCAAATCGGTGCGCAATTCTTGGAAAAGCAATACGGTGGAAAAGGCGTTCTGCTCGGTGGCGTACCTGGCGTACCAAAAGGCGAGGTAGTCGTAATCGGCGGCGGGATCGTAGGGACAAACGCAGCGAAAATGGCGCTTGGACTGGGTGCAAATGTAACGATTATCGATGTAAACGCAGACCGTCTGCGCCAACTGGATGACCTGTTCCAAGGCCGTGTTCAGACGTTGATGTCCAATTCCTTCAACATCGCAAACGCTGTGAAAAAAGCAGATTTGCTGGTAGGCGCTGTACTCATTCCAGGTGCTCGTGCTCCACGTCTGGTAACAGAAGATATGGTAAAAGACATGTCACCTGGTTCTGTGATCGTAGACGTTGCGATTGACCAAGGTGGATCGATTGAAACCGTAGATCGCATCACGACTCATGACAAGCCAACCTATGAGAAGCACGGTGTGATTCACTACGCGGTAGCCAACATGCCTGGTGCAGTCGCTCGTACATCTACATTGGCCCTGACCAACGTAACCGTTCCTTATGCGGTACAATTGGCGAACAAAGGCTACGCACAAGCAATTCGTGACAACAAAGCATTGGCAAAAGGCGTAAACGTCATCGACGGCAAAGTAGCTTACAAAGCTGTTGCTGATGCGCATAACCTGCCGTATGCTTCTATCGAAGAAGTTTTGCTGGTGAAAAACTAGCTTCTACGGTAAATAGAAAGAAGAAACTGCTTGTCCGTTCTTACGGCAAGCAGTTTTTTTCATTCATTCGGCCCAAGCGGGTCAGGGTATTTGGCCGAACCCATCTTCATTTTTCCAGAATCACTTAAGTACATATTCACCTGGATTTGGGCCAGGGAATCAGGTGTGAGCTTATTGCGCTTGCGTGTTTCGTATTTTCGCCAAGCCTGATAGTCTTTTTTAAACAAACGTTCCTCCAAGCTATACAGATCAATCCCTGCTTTGACTCCTTTTAGAAACGTCCCGCGAATTTGCTCGGCTACCTGTTCTTCGGAGTTTTTCCGTACGAAAGCAGGCGTAACCGCACTCATCATTTCACGAACGAACCCCTTTAGTCGGACATTGACCTGATAACGAGGATGCTCTCCAGTGGTAATCGGAGTAATGTCCAATTCAACATGCTCAATGCGCATTGTCGCTTTGGGAGTGTTGTTTTGTCGCACAATGAGGCCAGCAAATTTCGTGTCACTATTCATCCACCGAATCCCCATTAAATCACGATTGGGGAAGTAACCCTGCCAATTTCCACGATGAATAGCGTGGATGCCATCGATGGAGAGGCGAGAAATAAAATGATTATTTTCTTTCCAGGATCGCTCGTACAGCGTGATGTTTGGCAATAACACGGTGTTTGATGGCTCCCAAAAGCTCGAGATAAACCGAAAAAATTGGATCGGCTCGATAAACGAACGCTGCTCGTAAACATCCTTTGGCTGATGCAAGAGAGAGTCCAATGGAGAAAATCCGACCAAAGAATGAGAGCTTAACACTTTGTCAATCGGCTCCCGCGTTCCGAATACCCACTTGGTGTAACGAATCAGACCGTATCTGTTCATAATATCGTGGGAGGTGATGACGCCCTTTTTCAAGAGGCGCTCATGAAATACGAGGGAGGATACAAAGCCTAGAAACACAGGTACCTGTGCGTTTTTTTGCAGGTTATCAAAGGCAGACTGAAGTGTATTCCCTTTCCCAATCGAAATGGTCGCTGGTGGCGATTGAAGAGTGGTTGATGACTCCTGCTTCGCGACGGTAGACAGATCGGTGGATTGGGCGTACATAACATACTCATTGTTGACGTAATCAATGCCCATGGCAGATAAATAGCGAAGGTCCTGAATCGATTTCTGGTCCCAGCAGCCGCTAAGAAGAGTCGTTGCCAACAGCAGCATAGCAGAAGCAATCCGCATGCCCTTCATTTGTTATCGCCACCCTTAGCAGCTCTCGTCCGAAAAAAACTGGTCATGGACTTGAACAAGACAATGAACAGTGTGGACAAGGAGTTGGATGAACCCATCAAAATATACGATCTGCCAAAGGAGGTCAAGGTGGACAAGTAGTATACGATGGCAATCATCCCGAGGATAAAGCCGTACATACCAATGGTTGCGGAAAGGAAGAAAACGGTGAAACGAGCAACTGTTACCGCGCCGCTTAATGACTGATTGACCAGTGTGAAGGAGGCAACGACTGTAAGGGAGCCGATAAACAACATCGAAGGCGAAGTCAGGCCTGCACGAATGGAAGCATCCCCGATAATCAGTGCACCGACCAGTGCCAGTGTTTGCCCGACGTTTTTGGGCAGACGGGCGCCTGCCTCACGCAGAAACTCAAAAATGAACAAGATGAGAAATAGCTCCATCGGCGCGGAAAAGGGCAACCCTTTTCTTCCCTGCGTAACGGTTGCGAGTAATTGAAAAGGATATTGCTCTACATTATAGGCGGATAGTGCAATCCAGAAGCCAGGCAGAAAGATTGCGATCCAAAATCCACCTAGGCGCAGCATGCGTTCCAGCCATACATAGGTAACAGGGTACTGATCGTCTTCAGGAGATTTGATTAGTTCGAGTAAGGTTACAGGTGCCACGAGTGCCAAGGGTGAGCCGTCTACCAACACGACGACCTTACCTTGCAGCAGCATGTAAATGACATAGTCAGGGCGTCCAGTATAATCAACCAATGGAAACAGGGAGTGAGTGTTGTCGCTCAGTATCTTTTCCAGAATGGCGCTGTTCACAATTTTTTTTGAGGTACATTTGTGTATTCTCTCACGCATCATCTCTACCAGATCTTCAGATACCCCATCTGTGATATACATCATACCGATTCTTGTGCGCGAGCGCGTTCCGAGAATAAAAGGCTCATAGGCCAGAGTAATCGTTCGCATGCGCTTGCGAATGAGAGCAACGTTCGTGGAGAGATCCTCGACGAAGCCGTCCCGAGGACCTTTGATCGAAATCTCTGTATTGGATTCTTCAGGAGTGCGCTCTGGACGATTGGAGATGTCCCAGGCAAACGGAGGAGAGTCACCAATAAAAATCAGCAAATCTCCTGCAAACAGTCTCTCAACCCACAACTCTGGGTTCGTGAAGAGCGGGAAAAGAGGCAGAGAACGCAAATCACCAATAGCCAGGAATCGCTCCAATTGCGGCAATGCCGTATCTTGTAATTGACGAACGTCTGCCAGTCCTTCGCAATAAAGCATCAATACAGGCTGGTCCTCGGATGTGACCGTGCGCATAAAAACGACGTCCGCACAATGCGCGAATTTTTCCCGCAGTTCCTCTTCAAGGGTCATGGCCTATTCCCTCCTGTTTGGATGGCTTGCGTAAAGTAACCAGCATGAGTGCGAGAGTAATCACAACGATAATGGCTAAGTAAAGCGGATAGTATACGTGCGTCAGAAAGGATACAAACTGTATGTCACTGTAGGGGAGGCTGGTAAAGGCGATCATGCTTCCACCTAGAAATATCATCATGAAGTTGCGCTGTTTTCGGTTACGGATCGTGAGTAAATCTCCCAAGAGCAACAAGCAAATGGTGATGCGTATAAAAGCCCCAGCGAGCCATTGAAAAATGGAGAAAAACTCCATGTTCTCGATGTCTTTTCCAATTGTGAGCAGCCGCCATTGCTCAAATGCCGGAAAGCGTTGGCGCGCAGACTCCACAGGTCCAAATTCCGCAATAGCTCCTGTCAACGGACTGAGTGTCAGCACAAGCGTGATGCCGAGCATGACCAAAAAGTGTACGAGGCGCAATGGCTTACGTACGTGAGGTTGGAGCAATAGTAGCAGGAACATCTCTGAAATGCCGCCACCTACATAGAGCATCCCGTGAAAAAGAGGACGATACCCATGCTGGAAAAGTGGCATCAAAAGACTATAATTCTTTTTAGGAATATTGCCAAAAGCGACGAAAAATCCGAGCATAACCACGACGGGCAGCAAGATTCCTGCTGTGATTCCTACAGAGGTTATTCCACCAATTGCAGCGAGTATACATAGTCCCATTAAGGCTAAGGCGGTCACCCACTCTGGTGTTCGAGGCAAGTAGTTGACGGTCGTCCATGTCTGGGTATCGATCAGATTGGTTAGGGCCATCATGTACAGGCAGACCATGATGGGGATGAGTAACAGATGGCTGACGATTTTTCCAGAGCGTTGGGCGAGCCATTCATGCAAAGAACGTTGCTTCATATTTCGATTAACCACAAACAGCAAGTACGCCCAGAAGGAAAAAGGAATACCAGCAAGCAACACGCTCAACCAAGCATCTCTTCCGGCTTTACTCAATAAGAGGGGGATGACGGTTACGTGGTTCGTAATGCCGATCGTCAGCATCATCACCATAATGGCTTGACCAATCCCGATTTTTCCGTCCACTTTCATGAAGACTTATCCCCCTGTACGTGGTGGTGCTGTTAGGATTTGCCTGCTTGCTTGGAAATATGTATCAACGTATAAAGGTTACATCCGCCCGAAAAAGTATGGTATTCTACTATGAGGTAAAAAGGTAGAAACGGAGTAAGGAGTGCAGCCGATGTATCAGCTCATAAGAAAATATCTGTTCCAGCATGATGCGGAAGAGATTCATGAAAAGACAATTGGTGCCTTAAGGCTGGTGGAGGATTCTGCTCCAGGCAAAAGCATCCTGAAGATGATCTATCAGGTAAAAGACCAGCGGTTGGAGAATAAGCTGTGGGGAATGACGTTTCCGAATCCAGTCGGACTTGCAGCCGGTTTTGATAAAAATGCGGAAGTCTATCACGCGTTGGGTGCTCTTGGTTTTGGGTTTGTGGAAATCGGGACGTTGACACCGCAGGGGCAGCCAGGCAATCCGAAGCCGCGTTTGTTCCGATTGCCGGAACATCAAGCTGTCATTAACCGGATGGGCTTCAACAATCACGGTGCGTATTTGGCTTCCCAGCATTTGGTCGATTACGCATACTCAGATGTTCCGATTGGGATTAACATTGGGAAAAACAAAGTAACGCCGAATGAAGAGGCGGCCATCGACTATAGCAAATGTATGGACATGCTCTATGCATACGGTCACTATTTCGTCATTAACATCAGCTCTCCGAATACCCCGAATCTGCGTGACTTGCAGGAGACAGAGAGCTTGCGTCATTTGGTGCGTGCAGTAAGGGAAAAGGCAACCGAAATGGAAGCACGTTCCATCAAGAAAAAGCCGATTTTGCTGAAAGTAGCACCAGACATGTCGGATGAGCACATGCGCGATGTTGTTCACGCTGCTGTTGAAGAAGGCATTGCCGGAATTATCGCTACCAATACGACACTGTCACGCGAGGCGGTTTCCGGACATCGATTTGCCGAGGAAGCGGGCGGCTTGAGCGGAAGACCTCTTACGGAGCGTTCCACTGCTTGGGTGAAGGAGATTTATCAAGAAGTAGGAGACAAGGTACCCATCATCGGTGTCGGGGGCATTTATAACGGCGAAGACGCCTACGCGAAAATCCGAGCAGGAGCCAGTCTCGTTCAGGTGTATACGGGGATGATTTATCAAGGCCCAGGTATCGCCAAGCAAATTAACAAAAAGCTACTCAAGCTCATGCAGCGCGATGGTTTTAAACATATTAGTGAAGTAATTGGCGTAGACGCAAAAGAATAGATAGAACAAGTACGCATAGGTCGATGGCTCCGTTTGTAGAGGGTCATCGGCTTATGCGTTTTTGCTTATATTCTTCCGATTTATGTAGTGATCCGTTATAATGATGTGGGACAAACATGAATTGTCTGTCAACTCTATATGATCGGCGTTAGGTGCCTTTATGTGACGCATAAAGGGTAACAGGGAATCGGGTGAAAGTCCCGAGCGGTCCCGCCACTGTAACCAGGGAGCTCTCTTTGAGAAGGAAACCACTCATTTTCGTATGGGGAAGGACAAAGAGCGCATGGATCTGGAAGCCAGGAGACCTACCTAGTAGCCACACCCAGAAAACCTTCGCGGAAAGGAGCGGTGAATACGAGGCAATGAGGCTGTATAGTCAGTCTGTTGTTTTGTGTGCACATCTCGTCCATTGATGGATGGGATTTTTTTGTTTGTAGGAAAAGAACGAAAGTCAGTGAAGGAGGAAGGAACATGAATCGATCTCGTCTCGTATCTACTTGTTTGATGATCGCGGGCTTTGTCCTGTATTTCCTGCTCAATGAACCAGAGACAGGACATGCGATGCACATCATGGAAGGGTATTTGCCATTATCCTGGGCCTTATTTTGGTGGGCTGTCTTCTTGCCATTTTTTATTCTTGGGATTCGCTCGATTAACAAGATTGTAAAAGAACATCCCGAAATGAAGCTCCTTATTGGTGTTGCAGGAGCGTTTGCATTTGTTTTATCTGCACTGAAAATCCCTTCAGTTACAGGCAGCAGCTCTCACCCGACTGGAACGGGCCTTGGCGCCATTATGTTTGGGCCTTTTGCGATGTCTGTGTTAGGGAGCATGGTGCTCTTGTTTCAAGCCTTGCTTTTGGCACATGGAGGTTTGACTACGCTAGGGGCAAATGCTGTATCCATGGCAGTAGTAGGACCACTGGTGGCATACGGAATCTATCGGGTGATCATGAAAGTGCGCGGAAGCCAGCGTCTGGCTGTTTTTGCGGCGGCTGCCTTGGCTGACCTCGCTACCTATGTGGTGACTTCGATTCAACTGGCACTCGCATTTCCAGCTGAATCTGGTGGAGTGTTGGCCTCGTTTGCCAAATTTGCAGGAATTTTTGCATTCACGCAAGTTCCGCTCGCAATCAGTGAAGGTCTGTTGACCGTTCTTGTTTGGAACTGGTTGTTATCTTACAACGCAAAAGAGCTTACACAGCTTCGTTTGCTCAAACGGGAGGAATCGCTGTGAAAAAAGGATGGAACTGGCTATTACTCTTGGGGGTAATCGTACTGGCGATTGTCCCACTGTTGCTGGTGCAGGATTCGGAATTTGGCGGCGCAGACGGCGTGGCGGAGGAAGCGATTAAGGAAATTGCTCCGAACTACGAACCGTGGTTCCAGCCGCTGATAGAACCGCCAGGGGGAGAGACGGAGAGCCTATTGTTTGCGGTGCAGGCGGCGTTGGGAGCGGGAGTGGTTGGATACGCCGTGGGCTTGTACAAAGGTCGGTTGGATAAGCGGAAAAAATGAACGGGCTGCAGCTTGATTCTCTCTCTTATCAAAACAGGCTGAAACGTCTGCCGCCAGCTCATAAGCTCTTGCTGGCGAGTGCATTGTTACTGCTCGTCTTGGTGGGACATGTATGGATGCAGATGGCCGTCGTTGTTTGGATGACGGTATGGGTAGTGGTGTATGCCCGTATACCTGTCCGTATCTATTGTGCCTTTATGATCGTGTCGCTCTCGTTTTTCGCGGCGGGGCTCCCTGCCCTATTGGTAGAAGGGGCGAAAGCAGGCGAAGTACAGGTCCAGGTCGCGGCAGCATGGGAGTTGGGGTCGTATGTGCTCTATGTGCCGACGTCATCATTCAGTAAAGTTTGGATCTTATTTTGGCGTACCATGGCGAGCTTATCTTGCTTTGCCTTCATTTTGTTTACCGTGCCGTTTGCCGAAATCTTGCAGGTGTTTCGCCGACTTCGTATGCCTGTCCTTGTGACTGATTTATTAATGATCATGTATCGGTTTATTTTTGTGTTAATAACGATTTCTCACCAGCTCTGGATTGCCCAACGTTCGCGTGGAGGTCATCGCGGCTTCCGAGCGACGCTTCGGGATGCAGGGGTTCTCGTTGCGCAATTGTTTGTCAGAGCGATGCGCAAATACGAAGCCTTGCATAAAGGAATGGCGGCTAGAGGCTTCGGGGAGAGCATGCAGGTGCTCGCGTTTCATACCCATGCTCGTTCGCGACGTTATGAATGGGAGTCAATCGCAGGCTGTATGCTGCTGGTGCTGCTTGAGTGGTGGACAGGAGGTTGGTAGTTATGACATCACGGTTGTTGGAGTTCATTGATTTGCAGTACACCTATCCAGGAGGGCGGGGACCCGTCCTGTCTGGGCTGTCCTTATGGATTCCAGAGGGGAAAAAATGTGTCCTTTTGGGACGAAACGGCTGTGGGAAGTCTACCTTGTTCTTGCATGGGAACGGGATCATCGAGCCACAGCAGGGACAGGTGCTGTGGAAGGGGAAACCGCTAGTCTACAAACGAGCCGCACTGCAAGAAATGACGCAAAAGGTAGGCTTGGTCTTTCAAGATCCCGAGCATCAGCTGATCGCAAGTACGGTCGCAGAAGATATATCCTACGGTTTATGCAATCAGAATCTGCCTACGGAAGTCATCCGGGCAAAGGTAGAAAAAGTGCTGGATGCATTCGGATTGAGAGAGCTGGCAGAAGCTCCGATTCATCATTTGAGCCTGGGACAAAAACGGCGTCTGGCACTCGCGGGGGTCATGGTCATGGAGCCAGAGCTTTTGCTGTTGGACGAGCCTACTGCGTATCTGGATCGTTATCAGACTAAAAATTTGCTGCGGGAGCTCGATGCGATTCACCGGCAAGGAACGACTGTTTTGATGGCGACACATGATATGGATATCGCGTTTGAATGGGCAGAGTGGATTTGCATCATGGATGAAGGCAGGCTTGTTTTCGCGGGAGATCCGCAGGAGGCATTGGAAAATAGAACTATGCTGGAGAGTCTTCATCTGGGTATGCCGTTGCTCGTTGATGTGTGGGAGGCACTGCCTGAGCAGTGGAAGCGTGAACTTGGCGGAAATATTCCACGCTCGGTCGACGAGCTGCGAAAAATGCTCAGTGTTCAACGGGTGTGGTGAATGGAGTGGCGGCTTTCGGGCAAGCTAACCCCAAAAAGCCATGGAGGTACGCTGGTATGGAACAAGACTCTGTCATGAGTACATCGGTCCCGAATCACCAGGAAAAAGGAATTTCACGTAAGGTGAAGGATGAACTGATGTATCAAGTATTGGAGAAAGAGATGACTACCGTCGAGCAGGAAAAGAAGATAAAAGATGATTATTTAAAGGGAAAGGCGTAAGTTCGCGCCAAGAAGCCCTTCTCGCCACAATCAAGGCGTGAAGGGCTTTTTTCATGGAATGATCCCCGTACCCACCCTCGACCCTGCCGGAATTTTCAACATGAACCCTGTTGAAGGGGGAGGTGTTCGCCTTTTGCAGACAGACTACCGACTTCCATGCCTCTTACGTATGTAAAATTTGATTCTCGAAGAAAAAGTAAGAAGATTGTGCGGATTTTGTAGGGATATGTCCATTCATCACGAATAACGTAAAGAAGGCACTTACTTACAATGGGGGAAGTGATGAGGTTGTGATTTCAACTTTGAATAAGACGCTATGCGTTCAGCAACTCGTAGAAAAATTAAGAGACAAGCAGCTTCTTCATGTACCGATCGCTGATCTTCAAGAATCCAATAAAGCATTGTATGAATACGTCAATCAGCTCAATGACTCGATTGCGATCATTCCGACCACGATTAATTCTGTCATTACCGGCGTCATCCGCTTCCAGGAAGGGTACTTTATTACCTTGGGCATGCTCATTTGGAAAGACGCTAACAAAAAAGGGGCGTTCAAAGAAGGGACATTTCTTTTTTATAAGCATGACGCTCATGATTCGATTGAGGATTGCGTCCACATTACCAATTCCATCGAAAATCACAATCTGATGGAAAGCTTGTTCTTTGCGTGCTGCGAGAGCAAGGATGGCGATTCCGTACTTTCCTATTCGCATATCGAGCATGCGATTACATACGGAGAGCTGTATCGTGACATGAAGACCAAAATCAAAAAAGGGTTTGCGTAATCGCTGCAAAACGAGAGGCGGAAAAACTTTACATGACATGTTACGAGTGATATACTGCTATAAATTTTAAAAATTTCCAATTGAAGAGGAGTTTACCTATATCATGATGATGAAGAAGTAACGTCTTGCCATCCACCAGTTGGCCCGACCCCCTCCATGTAAATGGTTTTGTCTACCCACAAATAAAAACCACTTACAACAAAATGGAGGAATATCACGATGAGTAAACCTGAAATGAATGTTGCCTTAGTAATTGGTCCGGATACGGATCTGGACAGCCAAGCAATCCGGAATACACTTGAGTATTTTGGAGCGCGAGTCTTTACGTACTGGATTGGTCGACCGAGCGATTTGATTGATGTATTGAATGGTAGCGACCTCTACCCAAATACCGACATGATTGTTCTGAATTTCCATGGGGATGAGGGAAGCCTCATCATGCCAGAGCTGGGCGAGGACGTATACGAGGAAGGAGAACCAAAGGGTGATTTTGGTCCTGACGACGTTAGACGTTTTGCCAAGCTAGATGGAAAAATCGTGTTAGGTAACGGATGCTCGCTTGGTGATCCTGAATTAGCGAAGGCCTTTATGGACAGTGGTTGCCATACGTATATCGGGCCAGATGATTACCCGGACGGAAATTCTGCGCTGATGTTCGCCCTGCGCTTTTTCTACGAGGTAATTCAAAACAAGAAAAGCGTGGAAGAAGCTTTTCGAATCGCAAAAGCAACGGATGAAGAAACCGAGATGTATCAGCTTTATGTAAAAGAGTAATGTCAACGCAAAGGGAGCCTTTTTAAGGCTCTTTTTGCATTATTATGCCCGAAAAGATTCGTCTTTGTCGAGAAATGTCAGGTTGTTATTCTTGTTGAGAGGAATATTTTGAATTATGGTAGGGGGGATTCATTTTAGTTAAGGGGGTCCTTTTTCATTGATGAAAATGTCTTTTTTCATAGTGGCTTTCGCTATCATGTTGGCTGGATGTAGCTCCGGGCCATCAACGGATACGGCAGCAACACCAGCTTCACCTACACCAGAAGCGACTGCTCCTGCGGCGACGGAGAAAGCAACGATCACGAAGAGTGAATTTGAACAGATTGAAAATGGGATGAGCTTTGAGGAAGTAAAAAAAATAGTGGGCGGGGAAGGTGAACTGCTCGCTGAGGTTGGTAAAGCAGGAGAGGAAGGACACACGATCGTCTACATGTATGAGGGAGAAGGGACGATTGGAGCAAATGCGAATTTTTCTTTCCGAGGCGGAATTCTGCAAGTTAAATCGCAAATCGGACTGCAATAGGGTGAAAAAGGGCGTAGGCAAATGCTTGCGTCCTTTTTCTATTAGGTGAGTGTACAGGCAAATCATGAGAAATGTGCATACAGTAGGGTGTCTAAGGAAAGGGGGAGGCAGAATGGGTTTCTTTAATGGCTTTGATGACTTTGCTCTGATCCTAGTTCTGTTTGTTTTGCTTGTCATTGTCGGATGTGATTGTGATTAGGAAATGGGTTTAAGCAAAAGAGTAATGCAAAGGGACATACGATCCCTTTGCATTATTCATTTATGAAACGAGGTGAGAGTGAAAAGTGGCTAGACAAATGAATGGCTTTAGCCCTGAATTTGCAGATTGGCTGAAATCAAATAAGGTCTCGATCAGAAAGCTACAGAAAAATCCTGAATCCCTTGGGCAGTATTATCAAGAGTGGGCAAAAACGAGCCGTCGGCCGAGAAAAGAGTCTCGACCACCACGGCTTTCTAATCTAAATCTTGATATAGGCACAATCCTCAATGGTGTAAAAGTAGCAAACGAGGTATTCAAAACTTTCCAAGGAACGAATGGGATTGGAAGTATGTTTAGAAGGTTTATGTAGTGGAAATACGAACTGTGCCAGGATTTATTCCGCTAATCCCAACTCTTCATAAACCTTGCTTGATACAACACCGTTTGGCTTTAATTTTCGATCCCGTTGAAATTTCTTTAGAGCTGTAGTTGTCGAGGATCGAAACTTGCCATCGCATACCCCGTGAAAATAACCAGCGCTCTTTAATCGAGATTGGATGAGCTGTACATCTCCACCAACGTCGCCTTCCGCTAAATTTCTAGGATCATGGCTTGGGTCCCCTAATATATGCCCATAAATCGTTACTTTTGTTCCGAGTGGAGTCATCTTGAATAATTCGATTACGTCTTTGTTTCTCATACGAATACAACCGTGGCTCAAATGCTGGCCGATTGAATGAGGCTTGTTTGTGCCGTGGATGCCATATATTCCCCATGGGACGTTTAAACCCAGCCATCTCGGACCAAATGAGGGTCCCCAATCTTTTCCTTTTGCTATGATTTTATATTCTCCAACAGGTGTAGGTGTAGAGGGATTGCCAACTGCAACCACATAGGTTTTCAATACTTTCCCATGCTTTCGGATGATCAGCTGATGTTTTCTCGGATAGACCTCAATTGAATATATAGCTTGATCGCTTATGATTGGTAACGAGTGATCGGCGTAAGCCATTTTCTGACCGATAGCGGCTGACATGCTTATGGTCAGAAGAAGAATGGCAGACCCTTGTATGAGAGAGCGAGTTATCTTTTGAATCAACATAATCAATGCGCATCCCATCATCTGTTTTTAGCAATACGCTTTTAATTTGTGATGGGGAGTGGCCTTTTATTCGAATGCATAAGAAAGCCCTCCTCATCAGAGAAGGGCTTTTTCCTGCAACTTATAGGTCGTAATACAGCTCATACTCCTTTGGATTCACAGTCCGTTCCACTTGCTCAATCTCACCGCGTTTTTGTGCAATCCAACCTTCAATTACTTCTTTTGTAAAGACATCCCCTTCGAGCAAGAAGTCATGGTCTTGTTCAAGTGCGACAAGTGCTTCTGCGAGAGAGCCGGGAGCGCTCTTGATTTCGTGTTTTTCCGCATCGGACAAGTCGTAGATGTTTTTATCCAATGGTCCAAAGCCCAGTTCACGCGGGTCGAGCTTGCGCTTGATACCATCGAGGCCAGCCATCAGCATGGCAGCGAAAGCCAAGTACGGGTTAGCCGTAGAGTCCGGGGTGCGGAACTCAATACGGGACGCTTTTGGCGTAACGGCAGCAATCGGAATCCGAACGGCAGCAGAGCGATTTCCTTTGGAGAAGACCAAATTCACGGGTGCTTCGTAGCCGGGAACCAGACGCTTGAACGAGTTGGTGCTTGGGTTCGTCAAAGCGATCAGTGCAGGGGCGTGGTGCAAAATGCCACCAATGTAGTGCAGCGCAGTCTCACTTAGGTTTGCGTAACCGCCTTGCTCATGGAACAACGGGGTATCGCCGTTAAACAAGCTTTGGTGAACGTGCATCCCTGATCCGTTGTCTCCAACGATTGGTTTTGGCATGAAGGTAGCAGTTTTGCCGTGTTTGGCTGCTACGTTGCGCACGATATATTTGAACAGCAATAAATTGTCTGCTGTACGAGTCAGTGTATCAAAGCGGAAATTAATCTCACCTTGACCGGCTGTTGCCACCTCATGGTGATGGCGCTCTACATACATGCCGCATTTCGTCATCAACGTGCACATTTCATTGCGGATATCCATTTGGGAGTCGGTTGGTTGAACAGGGAAGTATCCACCCTTGTTGCGTACTTTGTAGCCGAGGTTTTGTCCTTCTTTACCTGTGTTCCAGAAAGCTTCTTCTGAATCGATGTGGAAGAAGGAGCCGGATGGACCAGAGGCATAGCGTACGTTGTCAAAGAGGAAGAACTCGGATTCTGGACCAAAGTAAGCAGCGGTAGCGAGGCCGGATTGTTGCAGATAGGCTTCGGCCTTGAGGGCAATGCCGCGAGGATCGCGTGTGTAGACGGTGTTGTCTGGATTGACGATGTTGCAGATGATATTCATGGTTTTGGCTTCTACGAATGGATCGATGAAGGCGGTTGCCGGATCGGGCATCGCTACCATGTCGCTTTCTTCAATGGACTTGTAGCCGATTAGACTGGAGCCGTCAAATGCGACGCCATTGCGGAAAGTTCCTTCATCTACCGCGTAGGCAGGAACGGTGACATGGTGTTGGCGGCCGAGCAGGTCAACGATGCGAAAATCTACATATTCCACTTTTTCTGTGTCAATTGTGGACAAGACTGTTTTCATATCCAACATGATTCACTCCATTCACGAATTAAAGTTATAAATTCATTATCAACGTTCGGTTTTTACTTGATTTCTATATTCCGAATTATATCGACAATTCATATTGTTCGTCAAGAGGTTTTCTTACGTTGAATGTCAGAATTTCTAACATTATATTGTGGGGTTTAGAAAATGGTTACTTTTTAATAAAATGTAGACAAACCATGACTTATAAACGCGGAGGCGATATTAGATGAAGGTTCTCGTACTGGGAGCGGGGGGCATTGGCGGTTATTTTGGTGGCAGGCTGGTTGAGTCGGGGGTAGATGTAACGTTTCTTGTGCGCGAACGTAGATACAAACAGCTGCAGGAGCGAGGCTTGCGCATTCAGAGCATTCATGGGGATTTGCTTTTGGAACAGCCACAACTGATTCAAGCAGGTGAGGAAGCAGGACCTTTTGATGTTGTGCTATTGTCCAACAAAGCTTACACGTTGGAAGATAGCATCGATGCCATCGCTCCGTACATAGGCGAGGACACGGTCGTCATTCCGCTATTGAATGGAATTGCGCATATGGAACTGTTGTGGGATCGTTTTGGTCGGGAGCGTGTGCTCGGGGGTCTTTGTTTCATTGAGACGACGCTGAATGCTGACGGAGATGTCGTGCAGACAAGTCCAATTCATGATACGGTTTTCGGGGAGTGGGAGGGCGGCAAAAGCGAGCGTGTAGAGCGGATCGAGCAAGCCTTTTCCAAGATCAACGGGACGATGCGTGCAAGCGCAAATATTCAACGGGAAGCCTGGCACAAATACTTGTTTATTGCGACGTTTTCCGGTATTACCACGCTGATGAATTCAGCTGTCGGTCCAATCCGGGAATCGGCTTGGGGCGTAGAGTTGACACGGCAACTCGCTGAGGAAATCGTTTCTGTCATGAACGCCTTGGAGGCACCGATCAAGCCAGATATCGTCGACAAGCAGATGGAGACTTTCCAGAATCAGCGTCCTCAAACGAAATCTTCGATGCTGCGTGATATGGAAAAAGGTCTTCCGGTGGAAGCGGATCATCTTCAAGGCTATCTCTTGGAGCGAGCGGAACAAAAAGGCTTGTCCACGCCGCTCTTAAAAGTTGTCTACAATAATCTGAAGGTTTACGAACAGAAGCGTGCAGGAGACAAATAAGGTATAATACGGGGTGAATGTCTTTCGCTCACGCATTATAAAAAGTAGGAGGGGTAAAGATGGAAGTCATCAAGATTTCCCCCCGTGGATATTGTTACGGTGTAGTGGATGCCATGGTTTTGGCACTGCGAACAGCGCAAAACTTTGACTTGCCCCGCCCGATTCACATTTTGGGCATGATCGTACACAATGCTCACGTCGTCGAGGCGTTTGAAAAACAAGGGATAAAAACATTGGATGGAGAGGATCGACTGGCTCTTTTGGATCAGGTCCATGAAGGAACGGTAATCTTCACTGCCCATGGCGTGTCTCCTGAGGTACGCAAGAAAGCGCGCGATAAAGGCTTGACCGTCGTCGACGCGACTTGCCCGGATGTAACGAAGACACATGATTTGATCCGTGAAAAAGTAGCAGAAGGCTACCATGTGCTCTACATCGGCAAAAAAGGACATCCAGAGCCAGAGGGTGCGATGGGGATCGCGCCGGATCACGTACATCTAGTTCAAAAGCTGGAAGAGCTGGACGCGCTCGATCTGCCGACAGACAAGCTGATCGTAACGAACCAGACGACCATGAGCCAATGGGATGTCAAACATCTGATGGACGCCATTCTTCAGCGTTTTCCAGGCGTGGAAGTGCATAATGAAATTTGTCTCGCAACACAGGTTCGTCAGGAAGCTGTAGCGGAGCAAGTTGGAGAGGCAGATTTGTGCCTCGTCGTAGGCGATCCGCGTAGCAACAACTCCAATCGTTTGGCACAGGTCTCAGAAGAAATCGCGAATGTTCCATCTTATCGTATCGCTGATTTGTCTGAGCTGGACATTGAATGGCTGCGTGGAAAGAAAAATGTGGCGGTTACTTCTGGTGCTTCGACGCCGACTCCACTGACGAAGGAAGTCATCTCCTTCCTGGAGCAGTTCGATGAATTCAATCCGGCTACATGGGAGAAAAAACGCACCGTCAACATGACGAAAATATTGCCAACGGTAAAATAAATAATAGAGGCATGCTCTGCGTTATGTTTTCTTACACGGTTAATGAACCTCAAAATAGGAGAGTTATATGCCAGAATCACTTTCCGGTTTAGGGCTGGGGGGCGCAAAAGGCAGATACCTAAGTCTTTGCGCCCTTTATCTTTTTATTTACTACGGGTTTGGCGCTTTTGCTCCGCTCATTACGCAATACTACGAATCCATCCATCTAACTGGGACCCAAATCGGTCTCATCAGTGCAGTCGCGCCGATTGTTTCCATTGTGGCACAGCCGATGTGGGGTATGATCTGTGATCGCTATCAAATTCGCAAAACTGTGCTGATTCTGACATTGATCATCACCGGCTTGGTGGGACTTCTCTTTACGGGTGTTTCCAGCTTTGTTTACGTATTTTTGCTCTACATACTGCTGTCGTTTTTTCAAAGTGCCGTTGTTCCCATCTCAGATAGCTTGGCTCTAGGCTATGCAAAGGGACATGGCATGCAGTTCGGCGACATTCGCTTGTGGGGAGCCATTGGCTTTGCATTAGCGGCATTCATCACAGGTCTTCTCGTTGAGCAGTGGGGGCCACATGCTCTTTTTTACTCGTTTTGCTTGGCGTTTCTGATTGCCATTCTGTTTCTTCAGAAGGTTCCGGAAGAAGTGACAGAGGCTTCGCGGTTTCGCGTCAGTATGCTTGCGGGGATCAGAGATTTGGCGCGAATTCCGCGATTTGCGTTGTTTTTGATCTCATCGTTCTGCATGATGGGCTCTGTAAACGCCAATAATATTTGGTTTTCCCTGTTTTATCAGGATATCGGAGGGACCATTGCCGGAATCGGTCTTGCCTTCTTGTTGTTTGCAGGCAGTGAGGCTCCTTTTATGAAACTGGCGGGTTATATTGTCCGCAGGTGGGGGCTGGAGTTGACACTCTTGCTATCTGCGATTTTTTGCGCGATGCGCTGGTTTTGGTATAGCTCAGCTCCGAGTACCACTGCCGTGATTGCCATGTTCTTTGTGCAAGGGATTTCAGTAGGCTTTTATTTGGCGACAGCAGCCCAATTTGTGCGCGAAAATACGCCCGCATCCCTTCAGGTGACGGCGTTAGCCATCTTCTTTTCAGTAGGAGGCGGGCTTGGTGCGATGTTTTGCAATTTGGTAGCAGGGTGGATCAAAGATTCGTTTTCGGTGCTAGCCATTTATTTGTTTTTTGGAATGATCACCGCGATCGGGATTATTCCTCTGCTCATGATAAAATTCGGACGGTGGAAGCAAATCTCACCAGACGAAGAAGTGCAGGCTAGTCAATGACGAGCATGCCTTGGAAGCCTGTTTCCGGATAGCCAGGTGCGTCTGATACGAAATGATACCGACCGCGTTTGTCGGCTGAAAACTGTAAAAGAGTCGATTGGGTCGGCTTTAGCTCTGTGGATGTAAGGTTCAGATCACGAATGGATAGATTGTGAGGGCGCGTATCGGTGTTGACGATCATCAACGAGACTCGCTCTCCTTCGTGAGCAGTCAATTGATTGGGCAAAAAGCCAGCGCTAGAAATCGTAACGGTATGTGTCCGTGTGGCGATCGCGTACGAAGCGGGCAGGCGATGGTGATGATGTGTCCAAAGTAGCGTTAATGTCACAGCCAAAGCGATGATTGGATAACGAAGCTGCCGATACCAGTGACGAGACATTTTGCTTTCAACTCCTTTGATGACCATAGCTTGGGAAGTTACTATTATCCTGTCCCCGGAGTGAAGGGGATAAACACTTTTTCCCTATTCGATTGATGTACTTTCCCTGTCATGCAAAATAAAAAAGACTGTTGATGATTGATTCAACAGCCTTTTTTTATTTTGTATTTTTTGTAACCTTTTGCTATTTCTTACGATTAATTAATGTTGAAAAAAATACGGGAGGATGTAAATGATGAAAAAGCTGAATAAAGTGATTTTTTCGGTAACAACTGCAACTCTACTTGCTACTACGCCAATCCATCTAACGAATAATGGTCAAGTACTGGCGGAGGAGAGCAAGGCAAAGGAGCTTACACCTGAATGGAAAGTGAAGGTAGAGCTTGCAATCCAAAAGGTAAAGGAAAGGCTGCCATATTTAGCCGATTTTTCTTACAGTACGCTTAAGATTTTAGAAAAAAATGATGGAACGAATCGTATAACCATCATCTTGCAAACGTCCAAGGAGAAGAAGGAACCGTCTTTTGAATTCGGTTTGGATAAACAAGGGAATCCCGATTGGTTTAGCTACAACGAGGAATTTCCCGAAGAAGGAAGGCCGAAGATTGAGCATGACAAGGTAGTCAGCAAAGCAACAGATTTTATGAAGCAATGGTACGGAGCAGATATGGGTGGCTTCAAATATAACCCTAATTATTCGGATCAAAATGAAGCTTTGTTTACGAAACAGGTAAACGGTCTTCCATATTTGAATGTGAATGTTAATCTAACCGTAAACAGCAAGGGGGAAGTCATATCGAAAGGGTCAGGCTTATATAATCTCGGGGGCGATGATGCACCAGCCCTCGAAGATTTGAAGTTTGCTGATCCTAAGGAAGCCATATCCAAGGATCAGGCTGAAAAAGCTTTCGCCAAACACCTGAAGCTCTTTTATTTGAAACAGCCAGTAGAGAGATGGGACGAGAAAACGAAGGAATACTTGTATGGCTCTCCTACCTTACGCTACAAATCGGAATTCTCGCAATTTATCGATGCCAAAACAGGCAAGGAAGTTCCTGATTATGATGGTTTTGGGAGTGCATATAATCCCATTGTCAGAGTGAATCCTGTCGGTAAGGAAGTAACCGTAAAGACGACAGAGGAAGCAGCAGCTATGTTCGCTGCTTTTGGGATCGAGAGCAAAGCTGAAAAAATAAAAGAAGGCATTTCTGAAGATACGAAAGGTAAGGAATATACACATGAAATCAATAAAGACTTTGAGGCTATCATTATAACGGAGGAAGAAACAGGACGATTCATGAGCTACGGTGTGGTTGACAAGAGAAGGGGAGAAAAAGAATCCCCTAAAGAAGATCCAAACGGAAAGAAATGGCTAACGCCAGAAGAATCGATGAAACTAGCTATTGCTGCGCTGGAAAAGTACGGACCAAAGCATTTAAAAGAAGTGATGCCGATTGGGACAGCAGAGTTTCGACAGAGAGGCGCTGAGCAGGGCTTCAAGTTTGTAAATGTGCACGAAGGGATTCCCGTTCTGGATGATGAGATTTATATCAGAATAGACCGTATCACGGGAGAGGTGGTAGGTCTGCGTATGGAGGATGTATCTTGGGAACCACTCATTCTGCCTGACCCCAAAAAGGCTGTATCACATGAGCAGGCGCTAAAGGAATACTTGAAAGTGCGTCCACTGGAGCTGCAATATTTCACACCGGATGCCGATATTGTGTCGGATAACCCAAACTATCAACCCATTCTGGCGTACAGAACAGCCATATCCCTAGACCACCGAGAAATTGATGCCCTAAATGGCAAATTTACTACTACAGGTGAAATTCATTACAATCCGTACTAAGACAGGAGGCTAACCCGTGCAGGAGGATATCGAGCAGCGGATTAGCGCGATCTATCATGCTCACTATCAGGACGTTTACTACTTTCTGCT
This sequence comes from Brevibacillus sp. AG, assembly GCF_028369215.1. NCBI lineage: Bacteria > Bacillati > Bacillota > Bacilli > Caryophanales > Paenibacillaceae > Brevibacillus > Brevibacillus sp. AG. The sequence continues at coordinate 138,356 of NZ_JAQMYO010000006.1, forward strand.
CCATTTTACCGGCAACCAGAATGATGCCGAGGATTTGACGCAGGAGGTTTTTACGAGAGTGTTAAAAGGGCTCGCCGGATTTGATGGCAGAGTCACTCTGAAAACATGGCTCTTCTCCATTGCCAAGCATGCGGCGATCGACCAGCATCGCAAGCAGAAGGTCAAGTCCTTTTTCTCAGAAAACTGGCTGATGAAGCTGGCGACCAAGGAAGGGAGTCCGGAAAACGTCCTGACCAAGAGGGAAAACGTTCGTGAGCTGAAGCAAGCGATCCAAAAGCTAGCGCCCCATTATCGTCTGGTTCTGATTTTGCGCTGCATCGAGGAATACAGTGTCAAGGAGACGGCAGAAATCCTGGGTGTATCGGAATCCAAGGTGAAAGTAAACACCCATCGGGCATTAAAGCTGGTCAAAGAAATGATGGATGATACGGAGGAAGGGGGCTTTCTAAATGAGTGGGCTAGAGGATGAGAAGCTGACGGTCCAATTGCGAGGGTTAAGAAGGCAAGACCCCCCCCCTCGTCAGGAATTTGTCACCTATTTGGATCAGACGCTGGTTAAACAGGCAAGGCAGATGAAGCAGAGGAAAACAGTGGGCCGTATCTTGTCGATGGCAGGAGGTGCAGCTGCAACTGTCGTACTGGCTCTCTTGGTAGCTGTGCCTGACGGAAAAGAAGCACCAGAGGGGACCAGCAGTGTACGTACAGAGCAGCGTGCAGAGAATGCACCTTCACTGGCAAAAGAGAAGGACATACCGGAGAAAAGGAATATTCCTCTTGTTGCCGAGCAGCGGAAAATAAGCCAGGTGAAAGAACAGCCCAAACAGAAAGAACAGAGTGTCATTACGCAATCACAATCGCTCCCAAAAAGCCAAACACTGCCAAAAACGGCAACCACGGCAAGCAATACGCCAACGCTGTCTGTCGAGCAATATATGAAGCAGAAATTAGGCGATAAGAGTACGCAATATCAACTCGCTTCTAACCATCTGGAAAAAGATACGGCTGTTTTTCAACGCGTCATTAACGGTATACCGTTCGCCGACAGTGTCGTGAAGGTTCACTTGGAGTCAGATGGAACACCAGCGGGTATGGTCATTGAAGAGAATTTTGATGCAGAAGCGGATCTCTCGCTATTTCCCAATCCAGAAAAAGCAATTTCCAAAGAGGAAGCAGTACAAAGGCTGACAGCCAGTTTGAAGCAAGAAGAAGTAGCGACTTTTGCAGGCTATATCAACGCATTGAACGGGGAAGTCCTCGATCGTCGCTTTCAGAGCGTGGTAGCAACTGGTAGCTATAGCCTCATCCCGATTCAGGCACAAGGTAAGCTGCTCATGGCCAACTCAGATGAGGAGATAGCCACTCTGATCCAGAAAGAGTTCGGTGTACGTATCGGAGGGGATAACCGTCCATTATCAACAGAAGAACACGAATCGTACATGGAATATACGTGGAAAATGACAGATGCTACTTATCTCACTGCGAGGTTTGCGAAGAAATCTGGTCAACTGCTGGCGTATCGGATGAAAATAAATACGGAGTCACATACTTCCCCAGAGCTGTCCCAAGCAGAAGCAGCCCAAATCGGTGCCAAAAAACTGGCGTACTATTTGCCAAGACAAATCACACAGCTTGCAATGGAGGGCGCGGCGGTGGAAGACTCAGCAATTAGGCTAGACTTCATTGCCATTACACAAGGAGCAAGAGCGGAGAGTCTCAAGTATAAGGTTTGGGTGGATAGCACCAGCAGACAGGTAGTAGGCCTGGAAGGGAATTTTTCAGAGATAGGCGAGTCATCTACAGAGTCTAACAAGGGGAATAGTCCCTCACTGGAACTGCATTATGTTTGGCCGGAATTAAACGGAAAACAGACGCCAGCACCCTATCTGGTGTACCAGGTGAAACAATAAAACGACTGGGCTGCCTATTTGTTCAAGACCATCTCAACTTTTTGAGTGGTCTTGTTTTTTTGTGTGAGTAGAAGCAATTTAACACATATTACTTTGTCATACATAGTAATATGTGTTATGCTATAGTTGCGAGGTGAACGAGATGAGTGACAGCAGTATCAGCAGTGACATTATCCGCGGTCATATCGATACGATTATTCTCCGTGTCCTGTGTGACGGCGATAACTATGGATACGAAATCATCAAATCCATTTTCAAAAACAGCGGCGGGCGTTACGAACTGAAAGAGCCTTCCTTGTATACCAGTCTGAAAAGATTAGAGTCACACAAGCTGATCGCTTCGTACTGGGGAGATGAGAGCCAGGGGGGCAGACGCAAATATTATCAGGTGACAGAAGCAGGCAGAGAGGCGTACGAAAAAGCGCTGGCATCCTGGAAAGTCGCCAAAGAATTGATTGACCAGCTCATCGAAAGGCGGGAGGAAGTGTGATGGAGAATTTACAGCACTATGTCGATCAATTGTTTCAAAAATATAGAGGAAGTAAACAAATCGAGGAGCTCAAATGGGAAGTATTGAGCAATTTGGAGGCAAAGGTCGCCGACTTGGTTGCAGATGGGCTATCACTGGATGAAGCGGTGAAAAAAGCAAAGGCCAATCTCCCTTCGATTGATTCGATTGTCGGAGAACGCCGCAAAGTCTACATACTTCCACTCCTGCAAGAACTGTTGCAGCTCGGATTGCTGTACACACTCATTGCCTGGATTGTGACTATGCCACTGCGAATTTGGGGCATGGGTATCTTTTTGAACTATGGTCTGTTTGCGATTTGCATACTCATCGGAATCGTCTATTTGATTTTGCTGGGGATCAACCGACCGGCTTCCACGCAAAATTTGACCAGTATGAATGTCCGGTCTGCCTTTTTGCTGCGGAAAACGGGCTGGATGCTTTGGGCGCTTTATATTGTCGGGACACTCGTTTTTACGACTGCGCTCTATTTTGGGAGCCATCTATGGTTTTCAACGCCAGTGAATCTTACTGGACCGTATCAATTCGCTAACATTGCCGTAGCGTATGCGCTGCCTTTTCTCTCCATACTCATACCACTATGGCTCCACGCCATTCCGCGGCTGATTTTGAAATACGATGCAGGGGAAGGTGACATCATTGCGAAATAAAATGATTCTTGCCTTGGTTCTCATCGGGGTTGTCCTGTCCATGGTCATTCAGATCGTAATGATCCCGGAGAACGAAGCGCAATCCGAGCAATATCAATTAGCTCAGCAAAGCCCGCTGACTCACGATTTGGAATCCATTTTGCCATACAAAAACAAGTACATGGGCGCTACTTCGAATCTGGTCATGTTCAATCATCTGCCGTTGAGTCATCTCAAGCGCACCTTTCAGCTCCGTCCGGAGAAGTTTACGATTGAGATTCATTACGAGGACATGACGACCGATGTCGAGGCGAAATTGTTCAAGCAAGCGATGCTGTATAACTCCGTGTCAGCCTTTGCGCTGGTAGACAATTTGCAAACCGTAGAATATCGTTTTTCTGATACGACGATTGTTGCCACACGAGTTGCTATTCAAGGCCTCTTTGGTGAGGATTTGGCATCGCTTTTGACAAAAGAAAAATGGAGTACAAGCGTGCAGGACAAATTGCGGGATGACACGTTTGTAGAAGAAGGCGTAAAGGTTCTTACGAAAAAGTAAAAGGGGAAATGAGCAATGGTATCAGATACGGTAAAAAACCAGGTATTTGCCCGACTCGGTTGTCAGTCATCTGAAGCCAAACTCCTTGGAGGTTATAACCAGCACGTATTTGAGGTAAACCGCGGTGAAAAGCTTGTGGTCAAAATAGAAGAGGAGTCAGCCGCCTCTGAGCAAGGTGTCTTATCTGAATGTGAATGGTTGTCTTATATGCATGAACATGGGCTGCGTGTGGTGAGGCCATTACGCATCACAGCGGATACCTATCTCAACCGAATTTCAGAGGAATGCTTTTTTGTTGTCTATGAAAAGGTAGAGGGGGCTCACGTCAGTCCGCAAGACAAGGACGTGTGGAACCATACCTTGTTCGAACAATGGGGAGAGATGATGGGCAAGATGCACACTCTCGCCAAAACGTTTCAACCTGTTCATGAGCGGCCACAGTGGTTTGCGAATCGGTTGTTTGAAGAAGATAGCCGCAGTGTTGACCCGATCCTGTTGGAAAAGCTGCAACAATACCATCACGCGTTCAAAAGCCTTCCCGTCTCCGACGATCATTTTGGTTTAATCCATGGGGATTTGCATCATCACAATTTTTTGCGGAAAGAGGACGAGTTGACCCTTCTCGATTTTGGAGACAGCGAATACCATTGGTTTGCTTATGATATAGCGATTGCCGTTTATCATACAGCCCAGACAGTACCAAAGGGACCAGCGAGGAAAGAGTTTGTCCACTCCTTTTTCCAATCGTTTATGGAAGGCTATTCACGTGGTAATCCTACTACGGTGTTTCTCTCCCAGATTGATTTCTTCATAGATTACCGCCATCTCTTTTCCTATATCTATCACAGTGTTTATGCAGACATGAGCCAATTAACGGATCAACAGCGCAAGTATTTGGACGAAATGCGATTATCTTTACAGAAGGGAGAGTCTTACTTAGGCTTTCCATTAGAATAAAGAAAAAAGGGGCGAGCCTGGTACTCGTCCCTTTTGCATTTAGATAAATACATGTAGCAACAAATACGTAGCTGCAGCGAGCAAGGCAGATATCGGCAGCGTAATAAACCAGGTGATCACGATGCGTTTGGCGACGCCCCAATTGACGCTTTTCAGCCGTTTGGCTGCGCCGACCCCCATGATCCCGGAAGAGATGACATGGGTAGAGCTGACAGGCAATCCTAGCTGCGTAAAGGTAAAAATGATCGTGGACGAGGTGAGATCGGCAGTTGCACCATTGATTGGTTCGATTTTGGTGATTTTGCCCCCGACCGTCTTGATGATTTTCCAGCCTCCGACAGAGGTTCCCAAGCCCATCGCGAGGGCACAAATGAACTGCACCCAGAAAGGAATGGTGCTTGTATCTGCATGCAGGTCAGCGGCTACGAGAGCAAACACGATAATGCCCATCGCTTTTTGTGCGTCATTGGTTCCATGTGTAAAGGATTGTAGGGCCGCCGTGAAAATCTGAAAGAGGCGAAAACCCCGATTGACCTTGGTAGGGGGGATCATGATCCGACTAAAAATGAAATAAACCAAATTCATCATGAGGTAAGCAGCTACCAGCGCGATAACCGGTGACACAATGAGCGCCTGGAAGATTTTTAAAAAACCAGCCCAGTTGATTTGCGCGCTCCCGGCGGAAGCGAGGACTGCCCCTACGAGTGAGCCGATGAGAGCGTGAGATGAACTGCTGGGGATACCGTACCACCATGTAATCAAATTCCAAAGGATCGCAGACAGGAGAGCAGCCATGACCACAAGCACTCCGAATTCCAGCTTGGCTGGATCGGCGATATCTCCACCGATCGTTTTGGCGACCCCGGTAAATGTCAGGGCACCGATAAAGTTCATGATAGCTGCCAGACCAATGGCAATCTTTGGCGGGAGAGCTTTGGTGGATACGGTGGTTGCAATGGCATTGGCTGTATCGTGAAATCCGTTAATAAAGTCAAAGGAAACAGCCAGGATGATAACCGCAATAACTAGAGGAAGGCTCGTATGCATGAAAGTAGGTCTCCTTGGTTTAAGAGTTGCCCATGATCACAGATTCCATCGCATCCGCGACATCCTCACAATGATCCATGACATCTTCCAGCACTTCGTACACCTCTTTGAGCTGCATGATGTGAATTGGATCGCTCGAGGTTTTGAACAATTGCCGGATGCTCCCCCTCACCAATTCATCCCCTTCACTTTCCAAATCGTTAATGCGGATGATGTACTCCTTCATATCGGACAGCTTTTGCTTTTGGAGCAGCTCGATGGCGAGAAGAATTTGCTTGGTAGCGTCTTCGATGAGTTCCCCAAATCGCACCATCGTTTCATCTGCTTCCATAATGTCGTACATATAGAGCCTCGAAGCACAAAACTCCAATCCGTCCAGTACGTCATCCAGCTTGACGGCAAGGTCCAGGACGTCCTCACGCTCAATGGCGGTAATAAATGTCTTGTTGATTTGCACGATGATTTCATGGATGAGCTTGTCGCCTTTTGTTTCGTACTCTTTCATTTCTGTAGAAAAGGTTTTGACAGTCTCCAATGAAGTAATCTTGTATTCATTAAAATAGATCGCTGTTTGATGCACATTTTTCGCAATCTCATACAAGTCATCCAAGAGTGCGTCCGATTTGGTAAAAAGCATAAACAAACCTCCACTTCGAAAACCCGAATAGGAGTATTTTGAGTGGAGGAGGTGGGGATTATGCACTTTTTCACTAACTCTTTACGTCGTGAGTAATTGGGCTGCCATATAGACGGCCACTCCCCACATAATCACAGCGGAAACCATATTCAGGCCACGCTGCAATTTTCCAGACCGATCCAATCGACCTGCGGTACGACCAGCTACGGAAAGGCCGAAAAACCAGAGGCAGGATACGAGGATGCAGGCAATCGTAAAGCCCCATTTCTCTGTTCCGGTATAGCTAAGTGAGCTGGTGCCGATCACGCCGATCGTATCGAGAATTGCATGCGGGTTCAACAAAGAGACAGAGGCAGCAAACATGATTTGCTTTTTCGCGGAAAAGCGTTCTTTCTCTCCATCCTCCGTATTGGGACGGCTACGCCACGTTAAATATCCCATGTACATCAAAAAGACAAAGCCGACGACATATAGAACCGTTTTTAGCCATGTGACTGTCAATACAACCAAAGAGACTCCTAATACCGCCAATAAAATGAGCAGGGTATCACAGAGTGCCGCAGTCAGTACGACGGGCATGGCGCGAAGTAAGGTAGGTTGTAGAGCCCCTTGATTAAAAACGAAAACATTTTGTGCGCCGAGCGGTAAAATAAGTCCAAAAGCAAGCACAAAGCCGTGCAAAATCGCTTCCAGCATGATCATTTCCTCCCCGTTTCTCTCTGGATGCAAAGGCTATTTGCATTACTGTCATTATTCACGGTTGTGAATCTGTTGTCTCCAGCCAATTGGTTTACATCCAAACCAACCAATTTGTACAATGATAAGACGAGGAGGAATGTGCTTGTGTTGACGATAGACTGGAAGCCTGACAAATCATCTGACATACCGATCTACGCGCAGATCGTGGCTTATATCAAGGGGAAAATCGCAGGCGGTGAGTGGCCGATCAATAGTAAATTGCCAACACAAAGAGCGTTAGCGCAAGCCTTTGATGTAAACCGCAGCACGGTAGTGACGGCGTTGGAAGAGCTAAAAGCGGATGGCTTCATTGAAGCAACAGTGGGCAGTGGTTCCATCGTTAGCAACAATACGTGGTCCTTGCTGACGACCGCCCCTCCCCCGAATTGGCTGGGATACGTTCAGGCAGGGGCGCATCTACCCAACTCGCCGACGATTCAGGATATCAATCGTTATGAGCCAGACCCGAGGTACATTCGCCTGGGGACAGGTGAGCTGTCGCCTAGCTTGATTCCTGTTGCGGAGATGGAAGAGGTCATGGCTAGCTTGCAAGGCAAAATGACACATCTCGGATATTCGGAGCCAAAAGGGCTGTTACCTTTGCGCCAGGCGATCAGCAACCATTTGCGGAGCAGGGGGATTGAAGCTTCTCCAGCTTCTATTTTGGTCGTTTCGGGGGCCCTTCAAGCCTTGCAGTTGATATCGATTGGCATTCTTCACCGTGGATCTGCCATCTTGCTCGAACAGCCTTCGTATTTATTCTCTCTGCCTTTGTTTCAATCATCGGGAATGCGTCTGGTCGGTGTACCGATGGATGCGGAAGGAATCTCTCCCCAAGTGCTTACGAGACAAAAACAGGCGCATAACGCTGCCCTATTCTATACGATTTCGGCTTACCACAATCCGACGGGGATTAGCCTATCAGAGAATCGAAGGGAGGAAGTGCTGGTAGCATGCGAGCGGGAGAGACTGCCTGTGTTGGAAGACGATGTTTATGGAGAATTGTGGTTAGACGAACCGGGGCCATTGCCGTTGAAGGCGAGGGATCAGAGCGGGCTGGTCTTGTATTTGGGCAGCTTGTCCAAAACACTCAGTCCGGGGCTGCGGATTGGCTGGATTGTAGGGCCTGAGCCAGTCATTGAACGCCTCGCGGATGTGAAAATGCAGACGGACTACGGAGCGAGTGCTATTTCCCAATGGGTGGCGACAGAATGGCTCACAAGCGAGAGATATTACCGGCATCTGGATCAGCTAAGAGCGGCACTGCGACACAGAAGGGACAGGATGTGCGAATGGCTTACTCGCTGGTTTGACGATTTGGCAGATTGGCGTATACCACATGGCGGTTTTTATATTTGGCTTCGTCTGCATCAGGCGGTTTCGATGCGCAAGCTTTTTACGGAAGCATTGGCAAAAGGTGTCCTGTTAAATCCGGGCTTTGTTTATGATCAGACGGATAGTCATCATCTTCGCTTGTCCTATGTGTATGCAGAGGAAGCCGATATGGAAAAGGCGTTATTTGTCTTATCTCAGCTCCTCCGTGGCAAGGGTTAATGGAAAGAAGACACCTGCTTGGGCCAGGTGTCTTCTGCTATTTCAATGATAAGGGAACTGCGTGGAGTACCCGCTAAACTGCTGATAAGCTTGCTGCAGTTGTTGCTGTTCAGCAGCCTCCAGCTTGTACCATCCTTTTTGGAACATGAGATTGAAAGCATCGCGTGCTGACTGATGGGTTTCATTCAAAATTTGTACCATGTCATCATAAAGCTGCTGGTGGCTGGCTTCCCGAACGGCGACGTTAAAGTTATCCGTCAAATACTTGCACGTAGCCAGACAGTCGTTAAGGTAGTCACGATCGTTCATTTGTGGACCTTTTACTTGTGGCAGCTGACCGGATTGCGGATTGGCGATCTGGTTTTGGTTTGGCATCCCGATTCCTCCCTTATTGCATTTGATGTTGTGGCTGGGATTGCTGTTGCTGGGACTGTGTCTGCGGAATGGTCGCCATCACTGCGGTGTTGTTGTTTTGCAGGTGACTCAGTAGTTTTTGGTAGTGTCGCTGGTGCATTTGTCCTTGCTGCTCCAAACATTGCTTGACCTGGGGATCAGTAGCTTGTTGTGCGAAAGCATGCAGCTTTTTGAAAGCGATCAGTTCCCATGACAAAGCATCCTTGAGATAGCTCAAGTCCTTTGTCGTAATGACCTTAGGCGGTTCAGGAATTGGAGCTTGTGTAAAGGGTTTGGAAGGCAGGATGGATGGCATCGGGTTGCTCCTTTCAGATGGAATCATGTTTAGGATGAGCAATAAGTCAGGATGTAACCCCTGAGGATTGCAGCCAAAAAAATCCGGTCGCAAAGGACCGGATTAGGATAGCTCCAGCGAAGAAACGACGATGTCGATGCTTGCGGGAGCGATATTGAGACAATATTGAGCTTCTTTGTACAACGTAGATTGAAGGGCATGGATAAGTGCTGGAATATTTGTCATGTAAGGCAGTTGAAGAGCAATCGAAACCTGAAACCGAGGCAAATCCTCAAAGCTGGAGACGATCTTGACCACATGATGGACCTCGTCAAACTGGTCGCAGGTCGCTTCTACGATTTTTCGCAACACCTGGGGATGAATCATGATACGTCCGCCTGAAAACGGAGGATGTACTACGGTTGTTTCCCCAATCACTTCTTTTTTCGAGCTGAAAATCTGTTGGGCAGAGGAGATGAGGCGCTGGAGGAAATCTTTTTCTACCTCGACACGCGGAATTGGTATCGTGTGCTTGCCCATTGTTTCCCGCACGTAGCGGGCAGCCTCGATTTCCTGCGGAGGCTTGATGGATTCAATCGGGATGAAGTCCACCTGCAAAGGCAAATGCAGAGCTTCCACGATGCGACCAATCATCCGCTGAGAAGTTCCTAACACGAGTAGTCGGCTTGGTTGAATCTCGCCGAGACTTCGCCGTACTTCTTCAGCGTGCTCCTTATAATGAAAAATAGCTCGTTTTACCGCCTGAATTTTTGTCTTCTCATATTTGGCAGAGGTTCCGGCCACCTTGCGTCCCTGGTAAATCAGGATGCCATCATCAATAATGGCGTCGATGTTCATTCGGTGAGCAAGTTCTAATGCACTGGTGCTTTTTCCTGTTCCACTGGTGCCGTACAAGGCGTAAATTTCCATGGGACCTCCTTCGTCAATTTCTCGACTATGCTTGATCTTTTTTATTATACATGACAAGGAGGGGGGACAAAACGAATTTACTGGTATTGTGCCCCCATCTCCCGCGATCTTTCCGCAGCGCGCAGGATGGCTGCAGTGACGGCCTCCTGGAATTGATAGGCTTCCAATACTTCCAGTCCAGCCTGGGTCGTTCCACCCGGACTCGTTACTTTTTGGCGGAGAATAGAAGGCTCTTCGCGTGTATCGAGCAGCATATGTGCCGCGCCGATCACGGTTTGCAGCGTTAATTGGCGTGCCATTTCACGATCCAGTCCCGCTGTGGCACCTGCCCCCATCATAGCCTCTACCAAATAGTAAATATAAGCAGGACCGCTTCCAGACAATCCAGTAATGATGTCCAGCTCTTCCTCGGCGACTTCATATACGGTGCCAATTGCTTCGAAAAGTTTGGTAGCTAGCTCGCGGTGCTCTTCCTGGACAAAAGGATTCGCGCACAGTCCTGTAGCAGACAAACCAACCGCAGACGATGTATTGGGCATCGTGCGGATGATCGGGCACTCTGCACCGAGCCACTCTCCGATCAAGCTGGTGGAGACGCCAGCAACCACCGAAATGATCAATTGGTCCGAACGAACAACTCCACGCAAATCCTGCAAAGCCTCTGCTGCATCCTTCGGCTTGATGGCCAAAATCAAAATATCGGAAGAGCGGACTACCTCAAATTTGTCCTGAGTAGCAGTTACCCCGTAGTCATTTGCCAACTGTTCCAAACGCTCCATATTATTGCGGTTGGAGACGGTAATACGCTCAGAAGGGAGTAAGCCTTTCTTTACGATACCGGAAAGCATGGCCTCCACGATCGAGCCTGCACCGAGAAAACCGATCCGCCCTTCTGTAATCATTGTTGCTTGGTTACTCATGGTGATTCCCTCCCTTTGGACTATCGGATTTGGCCGTTTCCGCGTACGACATACTTGTAAGAAGTGAGCGCTGGCAAGCCCATTGGCCCGCGAGCGTGAAGCTTTTGCGTGCTGATGCCTATTTCGGCACCGAAGCCGAATTCTCCACCATCTGTAAAGCGGGTAGAGGCGTTGTGATAAACCGCTGTGGCATCGATCGCAGTCAAAAACTGACGGGCTGCGACTTCATCTTCCGTTACGATTGCCTCTGAATGGCCGGAAGTATGCGCTGTAATATGTTCAATGGCCTCGCTCAGGCTATCAACAGTGCGAACCGAAAGAATCAGCGCAGAGTATTCCGTATCCCAGTCTTCTGCCGTTGCATGGTGCAGTTGAGTGGAGAGGTCGGAATGCAGCTCTATCGTACGCTCACAAGCACGGAGCTCAACGCCCTTCGCCAGTAGCTTTTGGAGCAAGGCTCGTTGATTTTCCTGTGACCAACTGCTGTGCACAAGCAGTGTTTCAGCAGCATTGCATACGGCAGGTCGACTCGTTTTGGCATTGATCACGATGCTTTCAGCCATGTCATACTGAGCTGCTTCATCCACATAAATGTGGCAGTTTCCGACGCCTGTTTCGAGTACAGGTACGCTTGCGATTTGCAGAACTCGCTGGATCAGTCCTGCGCCACCCCGAGGGATGATGACATCGACGAGACCATTGGCGGTGCACAAATAATCGACAGAGGCATGTTCGGCAAAAGGCAAGTACTGCACCGTTTCTGCGTCAAGTCCGGTCGCAGTGAGCGCTTGACGAATGCTAGTCGTCAAAGCGAGATTGCTGTGAACAGCGCTGTGGCTGCCGCGCAAGACGATCGCATTTCCCGTTTTAATAGCGATAGCTGCTGCGTCAACGGTGACGTTCGGTCTGGCTTCGTACACCATTCCAATGACGCCGAGAGGGACGCGGATTTGTTCGATAAAAAGTCCGTTTGGACGTGTCCACGAGTCGATTCGTTCCCCGACCGGATCATCGAGGGATACCAGCTGCGCTAGACTATCCACGAGCTGTGCAATTCGCTTCGGCGTCAACAGGAGACGGTCCAGATAGGAAGCAGGCTGACCATTTGCTTCCGCGAGGGCGAGGTCCTTGGCGTTTTCTGAGAGAATGACGTCCTCATCAGCCAGCAGCTGGTTGCCGATTGCGACGAGCACCTGGTCTTTTTCTTTGCGAGAGAGTATTGCCATTTTTCGTGAGGCCTGTTTGGCCAGGCTCATTTGTGTATGCACTTTTTCCTTCAAGATTTCCATGGTTTCTCCAACTCCTTCTTTCTATCTACATGGATTCGTTTAGATGACAGGCGTCCATTCATCCCGATGTATAACAGTACCGCTGTGTCGCGTTACGTTATCAGGGGAAAGAAAATCACTTAACTGTGCTGCAGTAAATCTGCTGATACCGCGACCGATCAACGTACCCTCAAAGTAAACCTCGATAACCTCACCTTGCTCGAACATGCCGGATACATCGCGGACACCTGCCAAGAGCAAGCTTTTGCTTTTTTCCAAAATCGCTTCCGCTGCACCGCTATCAATCGTGATTTTTCCGCGGGTAGGGGAGTGAAGCGCAATCCATTGCTTGCGTGTAGGAACGCCGTTCGTTGCAGGTGCTTCTGGATGATAGTTGACATAGGTGCCATTCCCGTTGCCAGTAAGGACAGCCAACAAATCAGTGGTATTCGTCAATTTTCCGATAAAGCTCGGAATTCCTAATGATTGGGCGGTTTTTGCTGCGATCAGCTTGGAGCGCATACCGCCTGTTCCCAGTTGGGAAGCTCCGCCTGCAAGTGCCTCGATTTCGTCTGTCACACATTCGAGCCAGCCCATATGTTTGGCATCAGCATGATAACGTGGGTCTTTATCATACAAGCCATTCGTATCAGTCAGGATCGTGTACAAATCAGCATGGATGAGACCAGCGACGAGTGCGCCAAGCATATCATTGTCTCCGAAGGTCAATTCCGCTACGGATACCGTGTCGTTTTCGTTGATGATTGGCAAAATATTTTTATCCAAAAGCAGTGACAATGTGGAAAACGCGTGCTGATACCGTTCCTTGTGAGAAAAGTCACCGCGTGTCAGCAAAATTTGCGCCACGCTGAAGTTATGGGCGCCAAACATTTGCGTATAGGTCTGCATCAACAAGCTTTGCCCGATAGCTGCCGCTGCTTGCTTGGCTGCCAAGGATCGCGGTCGCTGCTGATAGCCGAGACTTTGATAGCCGCTGGCGACAGCTCCCGAGGAGACTAAGACAACCTGATGACCCGCTTCGCGCAATTGGCTGATAGCCGAGACGAGCAGAGACATTTTCGCCGGATCAACACCGCCTGTAGCTGCTGCAATCGAACTGCTTCCCACCTTTACTACCAAACGCAACTTCCCCTTTTTCATGCGTAAAACCCCCTTCTTGCATACAAAAAAGCCCTCTCGTCTCTTTGATAAGGACGAAAGGGCTTGATAACCTCACGCGGTACCACCTTATTTGACGTTTTGGACTGAAGACATACTTCAGCCAGAAACGCCCGGCTCTCTTTCTTTGATAACAGGTGAAAGAAACCTGTCCAGGTCTTCCCTGGATGCTCTGGGGTGGGTTCAAATCGATTCAAGGACGAAACCTCTCAGCCGGTGGATTTCGCTCTCTGGACCTGAAGGGCGGTTTTACTATTCCCCGTCATTGCCGCTCACTATGTGCTTATTAATTCACTATTATTCGCTTGGTCTGCAAGAAATGTCAAGAGGCTTATTGAAATTGTTCATTCCCATAAGCGCCCACCCGTGATTTGATTTCGAACCGTTTGGTCTTTTGATCGCGTACGAGTCGGTAGCGCAGCGTGCGGTCAGAAGCAAAGGAAGAATCGGTTACATCCTCCACGGTCACACTGAGTTCTCCATTGTTTTTTTGAACAGTCGTGTTTCGTACCGAGATCAGAGTCGGATAGTCGACGCGTGGGATTGCTACGTATACTTTTTCCTTCACCAGCTTGGTCGTCATGTTGTCGTACATGGCTTCTGCCAGTGGACGGCTCCAAAAACGGCCGAAGTACCCCGTTATCTTGTCTTTACTGTCGAAGCGCTCAGGCAATTCACGAAAGACGAGACCATCCTCAAACTCAGATTTGCCCTTCGCATTGTCCGCAGCAGCATAATATACATTTTCCAGCTGATGCTCGGCTTGCTTCAAAAAGAGGACCACATCCATTTTGTTATCGCCAAGCTTTTGGATGGCAGACTGCTTGGCAGGCTTACTCTGTGTTTTGGCCTTGTTTTTTGCCTGCTCCTGCTTTACTTGCGTCATGCATCCTGTGACGAGCAAAGAGAGAGCGAGAATAAACATCCAATTTTTCCAGTTGACTTTCATGGCACACCTCACTTGGAAGCAGTCGTTTTACGTTAGCGTGTGTGTCAAAAAAGACAAATAGCCCAGTTAATATATGGATAGGGGTTGTCTGACTCTCGGATTATGTCTATCATGGAGAGAGTTGGACAGATCGAACGATTGAGGTGGAATATATGTTTGGGTTTGGCAAAAAAGCAAAAAAGCCAGATGGTATTGATGTTTTGATAATCAAAACCGAGGAAGCGAAAAATCGCAACTTTTATCAGGTTGCTTTTCCGAGCGTGGTAGCGAATGATATTTTGTCCATGCTGCAAAAATTGGAGAAATCAAAAATGAACAAGCAAGAGTTCCTGGGGGAAATCGGCGGTTTCCGTATCGTAACCCACTTGGAAGCCTTGACTAGTTTTGAAGTTTTGGATGATGCAGATATGGAGGCGCAGCCGATACAGATTCAAGATTTTGCTAACATGCTTTTGCGTCGTTTGGAAGCGTTGGAGGAAAGTGGCAAGTTCGGCGAGAGCGAAGATTTAGCATTCATCATGGGTGAATTGACTATGCTGCGTGATGGCAGCTTTGTACCACAAGACTAAGAAGCTTTAACGAGGGCCGTTGGGATAACCGACGGCTCTTTTTCTTTTCCCGGAACTTTTCTTTGAACCATTCGTAATAAATGGAGTGGAAGTAAATTGGAAAAAATGTTGAAAACGGCGGGGGAGAGGGGAGACACAGCGATGATAGAACTTGTCAATGTGACGAAAAGCTACAACGGCATCATAAAAGCAGTTGATCAAATGAATCTCACAGTGCCCAAAGGAGAAATTTTTGGCTTCCTCGGACCAAATGGAGCTGGCAAGACAACCACGATCAAAATGATCACAGGGATCACACGTCCGGATCACGGTGAGATCACGATCAATGGAAAAAATATTCGATCCGAAGCACTGGAAGCAAAACGCCAATTCGGTTATGTACCGGATAGCCCTGATCTTTTTTTGCGCCTGAAAGGTCTGGAGTATGTCAGCTTCATGGCAGATATTTACGAGGTGCCTCAAGAGGTACGAGGAAAACGGATTTTGCAGTTGGCGGATCGCTTTGACATGAAGAACGCATTGGGGGATCCGATTCAGAGCTATTCGCACGGTATGCGTCAAAAAATCATGATCATGGGTGCGCTCATCCATCAGCCAGAAGTGTGGATTCTCGATGAGCCTTTGACTGGACTCGATCCCAAGTCATCCTTTACGTTAAAAGAAATGATGCGTGAACATGCGGATAGCGGTCGAAGCGTATTCTTTTCCACACACGTACTGGAGGTTGCTGAGAAGCTGTGCGATCGAGTCGGGATCATCAACAAAGGTAAAATTTTGTTCAGTGGAACCTTTGCTGAGCTGCGCGAGCATTTTCAGTCAGACGTATCACTGGAAAGCTTGTTCCTGGAGTTGACCAAGCATGAATAAAGTGCTGATTTTGACGAAGATGATGATGAAAAACGCGGAGCCAGCCTGGAGAGTGGAGAAAGGGAGTGGCTGGAAGACCGCTCTGTTACTCATTGTCATTGCACTAGGCGTTCTTCCCATGATGGCTTCGGCTGTACTGGTAATTTCTGAGTTGTATGACGGATTGGCGCTGATCGGACAGCAGGGGGCTTTACTCGGATTTGGCGTAGCCATGACGTCTCTTGTCATCTTATTATTCGGGATTTTGTATGTCTTGAGTGTTTTCTACTATTCCAAGGATGTTGAGCATTTGTTGCCGATGCCGCTTGCTCCAGGGCATATTCTCGGAGCCAAATTTACTCTTGCACTCGTGTATGAATATTATACAGCAGTGGTTTTCCTGGGGCCTCTGTTCATTACGTTTGGCGTGAAAAGCGGCGCAGGGATCATGTATTATCTACTAGCGATCCTTGTCTTTTTGGTTGTTCCTGTTTTGCCGCTTGTGCTGGCTGCTCTTGTCGTGATGCTGTTCATGCGTTTTACGAACGTCAAAAAATACAAAGAGCGCTTCCGTATCATTGGAGGGCTGATCGGGATTGGAATTGTCGTTGGTTTTCAAGCGCTGTTCCAACGTCAGTCTAGCGGAAGTGAATTTGGTATGGAGCAAATTCAGCAAATGCTGTTGACACAAGAAAATGGGCTGTTGGGCTTTGTCACTCAGCTGTTCCCTGGAAGTAATCTGGCTGCCCTTGCTTTAATAGACAGCGGTACTTGGGGTTCTCTCGGCTATCTGTTTGCTTTCCTTTTCGTGGCGATTACAGGTATAGCCGCCTTTCTCTACGCCGGAGCGTATCTCTACTTTTCGGGTGTGATGGGAATGAGTGAGTCAGTCGCCAAACGAAAAGAAGTTGTCGATACTGCATTTGCCAAGCTTGTCCAAAAACGTCCGGCTATGCTGGCATACGCGCTCAAGGAATGGAGAATGTTATGGCGGACACCGGCATTTCTGATGAACTGTACGTTATCCAGCATTCTGATTCCGATACTCATGTTGATCCCATTACTTAGCCGTCGTGACAGCGGGGAAATGATTTCATTCATTCAAACTGTCATGCAGAAAGGCTCGGTAGCGGGTATGAGCATAGCCATCGCCTTTGCTGCTTTTCTTATCATGGGTGCCATGAATAGCACCTCCGTAACTGCCATATCCAGAGAAGGACAGGGATTCTTTACGAACAAGCTACTGCCTATGCCATATCGCGACATCCTGTTGGCAAAGCTGTTCCCAGGATTGGTGCTAAGTGCAGTGAGTATGTTGCTGCTTCTTGCAGAGGCCGTATGGTTTTTACAGCTTTCGCCTGGCTTTATCATACTTGCCATCGTGAGTGGAATTCCGGGGCTGATTTTTATCAACATGGTCGGAATCTTGGTGGATTTACAGCTGCCTAAGCTGCGTTGGAGCTCCGAACAAGAGGCCATCAAGCAAAATCTCAATCCCCTTTTCCCGCTGGTACTAGGCCTTATGGCAGGAGGACTAGTCGTCCTCGCCAG
The DNA here is from genome assembly GCF_028369215.1 of Brevibacillus sp. AG. Lineage (NCBI taxonomy): Bacteria > Bacillati > Bacillota > Bacilli > Caryophanales > Paenibacillaceae > Brevibacillus > Brevibacillus sp. AG. The sequence goes on from NZ_JAQMYO010000006.1 coordinate 155,813, forward strand.
TTTTTCGCTGGGGACATCTATGTTAGGGACCGCTCTTGGGATTATCGTCCTGTTCACTCTCATTAACATTTTCTTATATCGGTTGGTTGTTACCAAGGGACCAGGCTGGTTAGAGCAGATTGAAGGATAGTCAGCGCATAGAGAAAAAGGATATAATTGGGCCGCTATTACAAAGTGCGGCTCTTTTTCATTTGTTTTGAAAAAGTATAACGAAGTTCCGTTTTCATCCCGATACAAGAAAGGGAGAGATCAGACCCAGGAAAATAGACCAATATGGCAGGAATGGATGCTACTGGGGACGAATTCCAAAAAAAGGGAGTAAGGAAATGATCATGGAAAGAAAGGAGTCATCGTAAGTCATGGTAAAGCGTTTTGCTATCGTTTTTCTCTTGGCACTGCTAGTGGTGCAAAGCGTTTTTTCAGGGAGTGCGAATGCGGCTGCACCTGGCATGTATACGGACATACAGGAACATTGGGCGCGTGAACACATCAACAAAATGGCGGATCTGGGCATCGTAAAGAGGAAGGGATATCAGCCTTTTTACCCAAACAAGCCAATTACTCGAGGCGAAGCTTTGGCTATGCTGAATCGCGTATTTGAGACGGTATATGGACCGATAGAAAAGCCAGAACGCAAGCCAAACCTGGATCATCGCTATCTACTCCGGGGGGAAGTAGATCAACTGCTGAGCAATCTAAAGACCATGATGAAAATCGAAACAGACGATTTGGGCAAGTTTGATCCAGGAGACCGGATGCTGTACTATCTATATTTGGCTGAAACCGGACACCTGATGAAAAAGCAAGAGAAGGAAAATCCGAACTGGTGGATGTCCAGTGCCGGGATGCAGTGGCCATTGACGAAAGAAGAGGCCAGCTTGATGCTGTTTCATATGCTGGCACCCCAAAAATTCCGTACAGCCAATATTAAACCACAAGATACAGTCTCTTTCTTTAACAGCCATTACGAATGGAAGCGCGACCGATTCTATCGGGATACATATTCACCGTACCCACTGGCGATCCGCGAATTCAATCTGTTTCTCACGGACAAGACCTTTTCTCCGAACAAGATCCTGACGCGTGCAGAATACGTTGTCGTGATGGATCGACTGATTGATTATTACCGGATGGATGTAGCTTCGCAGTTCCGTGGTTCACCTGCGAATCAGCAGCATATCGCGCAAGTGTATTTACGAGCAGCGAATTTGGCGTACGAAACAAAAAATCAGAAGCAGCTGTCTGTGCTCTTTACAGACGATGCGCTCAAAAGCATGACAAAGCTGGAGCAAGTGCCCACATATAACGGACCAGTAAAAGTATCGGTCAAGGTAGACGAAAACAATTCGAAAACCCTCTGGGTGATTGCTCATTATCTAGACCCGAAAAACGGAGACTTCCAGATTGAATACCGATTGGAAGGAGACGCGTCCAACGCTTACGGACGCAAGATCACCACGCTGATTTACTCGCAAAAATAGCACAGAAAAAGGGGCACTGGACAACAGGGTGCCCCGTTTCTTTTTTTCTTACAAAGAAGCGACAAGAGACGATTGCAACTGACAGAATTTTCGATTACAATAAAAACTGAACGGTGATTCAGTTGGTGGGAGCGTAACATCTCCGGGCATGTAAGACAGCCAAAACGTGGGATGTCATTTTTTAACCCACATACTGAATGAGCATTCATTCAATAAGAGACATGTGCTGATGTACACAGGAATATCTATAGAGAAAGTAGAAGTTTTAAAAATGCTCCTCTAGTCTGAATATTAGGTATTCACTGTTGCGAGGCCATTCTTTTGACCATGAATAAGCCATGACTAGGTTTTTAAAAAGGAGGATTTGGAGATGGAACGCAAAATTCGCAAGGCGGCAGTTCTCGGTTCAGGCGTCATGGGCGCTGGGATCGCAGCACATTTAGCCAACGTCGGTATTCCCACTTATTTACTGGACATCGTGCCGCGTGAATTGACAGCAGATGAGAGTACAAAAGGACTTACTTTGTCTGATAGCGTGGTGAAAAATCGGATCGCACAAGCGGGCCGTGACCGACTTTTGAAGGAGAAGCCGGCGCCGCTCTACGATAAAAAGAACATCGACCTGATTACAGTTGGTAACTTCGAAGACCATCTTTCTTGCTTGAGCGAGGTCGATTGGATTATTGAGGTAGTCGTCGAGAATATCGAAGTGAAGAAAAGCGTCTTCGCTATGGTAGAAGCGCATCGCAAGCCAGGGACAATCGTGTCTTCCAATACGTCGGGTGTTTCTATCAACGAAATGGCAGAGGGACGCTCTGATGACTTCCGCAAGCATTTCCTCGGCACGCACTTTTTTAACCCACCGCGCTACTTGAAACTGTTGGAGCTGATCCCAGGTCTTGATACAGACCCGCAAGTCATCTCTTTCATGAAGCATTTTGGTGAGCATGTGCTCGGAAAAGGAATGGTCGTTTGCAAGGATACGCCTAACTTCATTGCGAATCGCATCGGTACATATGGATTGCAGGTTTCGATCCACGAAATGGTGCGACTGGGGCTTGGGGTAGATGAGGTAGATGCGTTGACAGGACCGGTCATCGGCCGTCCGAAGAGCGCTACGTTCCGCACACTCGATGTCGTCGGACTGGATACGTACGTACATGTGGCGGGTAACGTCAGGAACAAAAGCACGGATGAACAGGAGCGCTCGGTTTTTGAAGTGCCGGAGTTTGTTCTGCAAATGGTAGAGAAAAGATGGATTGGGCAAAAAGCTGGTCAAGGCTTTTTCAAGCAGGTGAAGACGGAGAAAGGGAAAGAGATCCTGGCACTGTCAGTTGACACGCTGGAATACCGTCCAAGTGTGAGGCCGAAGTTCCCTTCCCTCGAAACAGCTAAAACAGCCAAGACATTGCCTGAGAAGTTGAGAGCGCTCGCTTACGGCAAGGACAAGGGCAGTGAGTTTGTCTGGAGTGTCTTCAAAAAGGTATTGCTGTACTCTGCGGAAAAGGCTCATGAGATCGCGGACGATATCGTCTCTGTTGATCAGGCCATGAAGTGGGGCTTCGGCTGGGAGATGGGACCATTCGAAACATGGGATGCCATTGGTCTCGAAAAGTCAGTGGCAAGAATGCGTGAGGAAAACGAGAAGATTCCGGCACTCGTCGAGGAGCTGCTCGCGAGTGGGAAAACCTCCTTTTATCAACAAGAGCAAGGGAAGCGCAGCGTGTTTTCCATCGGAGGCACCTACAAGGATGTCGAAGAGAGCAAAGAAAACATCAACTTGGTAGCACTTAAGGAGCAAGGCAAGCTGATCAAGAAAAATGCGGGTGCCGCTTTGATCGATTTGGGCGATGGAGTCGCATGTCTGGAATTCACCTCTCCGCATAATGCGCTCGGTATGGATGTCTTGCACATGGCAAGTCAGGCCGCAGAGGAAGTGCAGAAGAACTTTGCCGGTCTGGTCATCGGTAATCAAGGCAAGAACTTCTGCGTCGGGATGAATCTCGCAATGGCGTTGATGGAAGCACAGGATGAGAACTGGCTGGAGCTCGATATGCTCGTCACGAACTTCCACAAAACAGCACGGGCACTGCGCTACATGCATCGTCCAGTCGTCGCAGCACCGTTCGGCATGACGCTGGGCGGCGGTGTCGAGGTGGCCTATCTCGCGGATCGTGTACAGGTATCGGCAGAGACTTACCTTGGACTGGTAGAAGTGGGAGTAGGACTTTTGCCTGGTGGCGGGGGAACGAAGGAGATGCTGTTCCGTGCAATGGAAAACGTTCCAGAGGGAGGCAGCGTGCCAGTTGATCCGTTCCCGTTCGTGGCGAAGGCGTTTGAAGCTATTGCCATGGCAAAGGTATCTACGAGTGGACAGGAAGCTATCAATCTGGGGTACCTGCGACCGACTGATCGCATCAGCGTGAATGCTGATCATCTGTTATACGATGCGAAGCAGCTGGTGCTCACGATGGACAAAGAGGGATACACGCCACCCGCGCCACGCAAAATTCGCGTCATCGGAGAAACGGGTTATGCGAACCTGCGCCAAAATATTTATGCCATGAAGAAGAGTGGATATATTTCCGAGCATGATGAGTTGATCGCAAGCAAAGTTGCTTATGTCATGTCCGGTGGTAACGTGCCAGCGGGTACAGAAGTGACAGAGAGCTACATTCTGGAGCTGGAAAAGCAAGCGTTCCTCGAACTGATCAAGACACCGAAAAGCCAGCAACGGATGCAGCACATGCTGACCAAAAACAAGCCTTTGCGTAACTAGGGAGAGGGAGGGATAACGATGAGAGAAGCAGTTATTGTCGCGGGCGCCCGCACCGCTATCGGTAAATCGAAAAAAGGAAGTCTCAAAGATTTTCACCCAGTCGATATGGGAGCCGCAGTTGTAAGCGACCTGTTGCGCCGCGTGCCACAGCTCGATCCGGCTGATATCGAGGATATCATCATAGGGACGGCTGTACCGGAAGCTGAGCAAGGCATGAATATGGCTCGCTTGATCGGACTGCGTGCCGGATTGCCGACCAATGTATCGGGAATCACGATCAATCGCTTTTGCTCCTCCGGTTTGCAGACGATTGCTTACGCTGCTCAGCAGATCATGGTCGGCAGTTCCGATGTGGTTGTCGCTGGCGGGGTGGAGAGCATGAGTCTTGTGCCGATGCTCGGTCACAAAATCGCACTTAATCCGACTCTGGTAGAAACGAAGCCGGAAGCGTACATGAGCATGGGCCATACGGCTGAAGAAGTAGCGAAGAGGTACAACATTTCTCGTGAGGATCAGGATGCTTTTGCTCTGCAAAGCCATCAGCGTGCGACAGCTGCGATAACTTCAGGAAAATTCCAGGATGAAATCGTACCATTGACAATCAAGCAGCATTTTGTAGATGAAGCTGGCAAGGTTCACGTCCAGGAACGTGTTTTTGACAAGGATGAAGGAGCGCGCTCGGACACGACGCTGGAGGCACTCGCCAAGCTCAGGCCGGTCTTTCATGTGCAAGGCAGCGTAACGGCAGGAAATTCCTCGCAAACGAGCGACGGCGCAGCGGCAGTTCTCGTGATGTCTGCCGAAAAAGCAGCCGAGCTGGGTGTCGAGCCGATGGCAAAGTTCCGTTCTTTTACGGTTGGCGGCGTAGACCCTGATGTCATGGGGATTGGCCCGGTTGTCGCGATTCCAAAAGCATTGAAACTAGCGGGAATCAGCTTGGAGGATGTCGATCTGTTTGAGTTAAATGAAGCTTTTGCTTCTCAATCGATTGCCGTCATTCGCGAGCTGGGACTCAATCCTGAAAAGGTCAATGTAAATGGTGGGGCAATCGCATTAGGGCATCCACTCGGTTGCAGTGGTGCCAAGCTGACCGTCCAGCTTTTGAACGAAATGAAGCGCAGAGGTGGCAAATACGGAGTCGTTACGATGTGTATCGGTGGTGGAATGGGAGCCGCTGGCGTTTTTGAGATGATCTAAATTTAAAATAAGGAGTGGGATAGTAATGGCAGAAACAAAAGATTTGATCCGCGGTGGAAGCTTTTTGATCGATGCAGGTTCAGCTGATGATGTATTCGTGCCAGAAGAATACACCGAAGAGCAAAAGATGATTGCCAAGACGACGGAGGATTTCGTCAATAATGAAGTTCGTCCTCATCTGGAAGAGCTTGAAAACCACCAATTTGATATTTCGGTTCGTCTGTTGAAGGAAGCAGGGGAGCTCGGTCTATTGGCAGGTGACGTTCCAGAGAAATACGAGGGACTGGGGCTGGATAAAGTCAGCACTGCACTCGTCACAGAGAAGTTCTCGCTGGCTCGCGGCTTTGCGCTCAGCTACGGCGCCCACGTCGGTATCGGGTCACTGCCGATCGTGTACTTTGGAAACGAAGAGCAAAAACAGCGCTACCTGCCTGATCTGGCATCTGGAAAACGAATCGCTGCCTACTGCCTGACAGAGCCTGGCTCTGGCTCAGATGCGCTGGGTGCGAAAACGACAGCGACTCTCTCCGCAGATGGCACGCACTATATTCTCAATGGAGAGAAGCAATGGATCACAAACGCTGGCTTTGCTGATGTATTTATCGTATACGCGAAAATCGATGGCGAGAAATTTACTGCCTTTATCGTCGAGCGGACATTCCCAGGTGTTTCGTTTGGGCCGGAAGAGAAGAAGATGGGGATCAAATGCTCCTCAACACGCACGGTCATTTTGCAAGATGTACCTGTGCCGGTAGACAATCTGCTAGGTGAGCCTGGAAGAGGTCACGTGATCGCGTTCAACATCTTGAACGTTGGTCGTTACAAGCTCGCGGTGGGCGCAGTCGGCTCCGCGAAAAAAGCGGTGGAACTCGCGTCGAACTACGCAAAAGAACGCAAGCAGTTCAAAACGCCAATTGCCAACTTTACTTTAATCAAAAACAAGCTGGCGAATATGGCAGTGAAAACGTATGTAGCTGAAAGCTCCGTCTATCGGACAGTGGGTCTGTTCGATACAGCACTGACTCGATTGGGTGAAAAAGCGGATGATGGCGCAGAGGTTGCGAAGGCGATTGCGGATTATGCGATCGAATGCTCGATCAATAAAGTATTTGCCACTGAGGTTTTGGATTACTGCGTGGACGAAGGCGTGCAAATCCATGGTGGATACGGCTTTATGTCCGAGTATGAGATCGAGAATATGTACCGTGACTCGCGGATTAACCGCATTTTCGAAGGAACGAACGAAATCAACCGCATGCTCATCCCGGATACGCTCGTGAAAAAGGCGATGAAAGGCGAACTGCCGCTCATGCAAGCAGCAGGCAGTCTGCAAGCAGAGCTGATGAGCTATTATCCAGAAGAGATTGAAGATGCACCTTTAGCTATGGAGAAGCATCTGATCAACATCACGCGCAAAATCATTTTGATGGTGGCTGGTTCTGCATTGATGAAATACCAACAAGCGATGTCCAAAGAACAGGAACTATTGGCATTCGCGGCTGACATGCTGATCGAGCTATATGCAATGGACAGCATCGTGAAGCGTACAGAGAAAGCATTGGCGGCAAATGGCATCGAAGCCGAGCAGCAAAAGCTGGAAATGACCGCTGTCTATGTGCATGAGGCATTCGATCGTATCGAAGGCTGGGCGAAGGAAGCATTGGCGGCAATGGAAGAGGGCGACGAGCTTCGTCTGCGCCTCTCGATCCTGAAAAAGCTGACCCGCCGCACGCCGATCAATACGGTGGCACTCAAACGTTCGATTGCGGATCGTGTGATCGAAGCGGGAGCATATGTGGTGTAGTTCTAAACAGTAAAGGGAAAAGACGCAAAGATCAAAGAGTGCTACTCAGGCTGTCGAGAAAATCGACAGCCTTTTTAATGTGACTCAGCGGAATTCCTATTACTTAAAAGGGAGGTTAGAAATAGGTGAAAAATCTAGAGTGAAATTCCGAAATAGTATATATAGGAAATAATGGAAAGGATGGAATGCTTTGCTCCCAGATCATCTGAATAGCCAATTACTATCCATGCTGGAACAACATCAGTTAAAAGAAAAACAAGATTTCATACTCGAGCATGCTGAGCCTTTCGTAAATATCGTTGTCGAGGAGGAAGAAAATTACGAGACGACCGGCAACAGTCGGATCGCTGGATACCCAGACTTGCCTCCCGAGCTCGAATGGCCTTGTGTCGATGATGACCATTACTATACATTTATTGCCCAATTCAATATGAGCGAGCTTCCCGCAGATACACTCGATTTCTTCCCCAAGCACGGAATGCTCTATTTCTTCCTTGGGTTGGATGACTCTGCCTCTGATATTGATCATCGAATCTTCTATTACGATGGAGATATGAGCCTTCTAAAACAGAGTCTCCCTCCAGAGGATAAGGAAGAAATCGCAAGTGCCGATCGTGATTTTACTAGTGTGAAAATATCCTTCGAGCCTGGTGTGACAGTGAAATTCGATAGTGATCTGGGGAATTATCTGTCTGAGCAAGACGAAGAGCTGTACGGTAAGCTTTACCACCATGATGACACTATATGGGGACAGGATGAAGCGTTTACCGAAGATTATAGCCTCAATGCTTATTTTTGTAGAAATGGGCTACAACGGCTCGTGTACCAGTACTACAGAACGGAGGAACAGGTCAGAGAGGAAGCGCAGAATATGCGAGAGATGGGTCATGAGTCTTACGCACAAGAGTTGGAGGAAACACTGCCTTTGTTGAATCAATACAAGAATGACGCGTCATTCTATCAGCAGCAAGCCGAGGATTGGCACCAGCTGTTCAAGCTTTCCTCTTTGAATGAGGCGGGTATGTATTGGTGGGATGTTGGGTATCTCCAGTTTTACATCAGCAAAAAGGATCTCGAAAAACGGATTTTTTCCAATACATATGCATGTATCGAATCCAGCTAGATTGAGTATGGGAAAGGGCTATTCCACTTTGAGGGAATAGCCCTTTCCCCGCTAGTTCCCAAGACTTTCTAGACAGTTAGAAGAGCAAAGCTCACGCTTTGCTCCTTTCCCATTCAACGCTCTTGCTTCACCTTCGAAATCCCGCCATCGAAAATCGTTACTTTGACGTTCACCGCCTCCAGAGAGGACGGGTTAAGCGGTAGCGTTTCATTTTGCTGCATTCGTTTCCATTCTTCCGGATATTTGCGATAAAGGGTGTGCCCCAGTTGAAGCGTGTCCATCTGTTGCTTCCGTCCTTTTTCGTATAGCCCCCGAATCTCCTCTTCGATTTTTTTCGCGGCTTCTTTCTCGATTTCCCGAACGGGGCTTATGTGATGGTATAGCGGTATGAAGCCCAGCAGCTCCACATCGATCTGAAACGAGACTTGATTGTCTCGCAGCAGCGGCTGTATCTTTACTTTTGGTTTTTGCAGGACGAGATTTGCCAGAGGTTGTTTGCCCTTTTTTACGGTCAGTAACGATCGATTGGTATGCTCGTCTAGCCAGCGCAATCCGAGCAGCTCAGAGCGCGGCCAGCAACCCTTGACCTCCTTGTTTTGCAGCATGCAGGCACCGGTTGTTTTAAGCTGGGGCAAAGGTTTGTTGTCCTCCGACCAGGTCTTTCTGTTAATGGAGAGCATTGGCAAATAGACGACCTTGTTGGGTTCATCTCTTTTCCTGACAAATTGAAACAGCTTCATCGGATAAATCGCCGAGTTTTGCTTGTGAAGATCCTGTGGATTGGACAATTGCGAGTAAATGGCAGGCTGGTTGAATACTTGCTTGGGCGTAAGAATATCCATCAGTGGTTCTTTGGTCACATACGTCCAGATGGTGTAACGAAATTCGTAAAACCGGTCGAGCTCATCGATGACTTGATCGAGAAGCGGGCGTTTCAATATCTGTTCACTGAGAACCAAGGAACGAATATGACTCCAAGTCATTTGCTCCTGATTCGTGGGATACAGACTAAAAAGGGCGCTCACAAAAGAATCGCCGCTTCCTTTTGCAATGGCCACCCCGCTTGCAGATCGTTCTCCTCCCGCTTCTTGTTTGGCGATGGTAGAGAAGCTCAGCAATTGGGCGTACACCTCGAATTTATTGTCAACATAATCGACCCCAAGTGCATTGACATAAAGCAGATTTTCAATTTCACGTGCGTTCCAGCAGCCACTTAGCAGGAGCGGGAGGAGGAGGATGACGGCCATTACACGGATGCGAGCCATATCAGGAGCCCTTCCTTTTCGAGGGATCATGCAGGAATTCAGGGCTTTTCTCTACTTTTCGCCATGGTGTACGGAACAGTGTTTTATACAAGTCAGGCCAAGAGGTCGGGGCAAGCGGCGACAAATAGTACAAGCCAAAGGAGCGCATGTTGGAAAAGAATAGAACCATTGCTAGAAGCGACATCATGAAGCCAAACATCCCGAGAAGGGAGCATAAGAGCAATATCCCGAACCGAAACAGGGTAACAGACGAGACGATATGTTGATTCGATAACGTAAAGGTAGCCATTACGGAAAGCGCGACAATGACAAGACTGCCTGTAGAGGTCAAACCGGCCGATATCGCTGCTTGTCCAACGATCAGGCCTCCAACAACGGACAGTGTTTGACCAATCGATAGAGGAAGGCGCAAACCAGCCTCTTTAAACAAATCAAACAAGAGCACCATGAGCAAAACTTCCAGTGCAGCTGGCAACGGAACGCCTTGTCGCGACTTCACAATGGTGGCAATCAAGGTGTAGGGAAGCTGTTCCTGATGATAGGTAATAAGCGCGACCCAAAGGCCGGGTAAAAAGAGCGCAATGATCACGCAGGCCATCCGCAGAATACGGACAAACACTACGGAAAAAACAGATGAGCTGGTATCCTCGGCAGCGTTTAGCAGCATGAAAAAGTTAACCGGGCCAATTAATGAAATAGGTGAGCCATCGATCAATATGGCAAATCGACCTTTTAAAAGAGCGTTCACTACATAATCGGGCCTTCCGGTGTACTGAAATTCTGGCAAAAGAGTAAAGGGGGATCGAGATAACCGTTCTTCTACTTGCATACCGCTTACAATGCCCTTGCTATCAAGCGAATCCATTCTGTCGTGAATTTCCTTCAACAAAATCGGATCGATTTGGTCTTGCAAATACAATAAACCAATGCGCGTATGTGTATGGCTCCCGACGATATACGGGACGAATTTTAGTTGATACGTCCGAAGCCTTTTGCGGATCAGACCCAGATTCGTATTGATTTCTTCCGTAAATCCATCGCGCGGGCCGCTAATCGATGCGTCGGTATTGGTTTCCTCAGGTTCGCGTCGGGGGGGATTTCCCGTCTCTACATAATAGGCAGTATGAAAGTCTTCAAACATCATCAACAAATTTCCGGAGAAAACGTGTCTGCATATCCAATCAACATTCGTCGGCTGTGTCAGCTCATTCATGAAAAAGAGCCGTTTTTCAAATAAATCCTCAGCATCTAGGATGTCTTCGTTCACAAAAAGCTGCACGAGCTGCGGCATCAAATACTCGCTGATCTGGTTCAAATCGCACATGCAGTCGGCGTAGATAAAATGCACGCGAGTGGGAGAGTGTCCTGGGCCGAGGGAGTGCGTATCTATGTATATGTCATTGCAGTCTTCAAACAAATCTCGAAATGCCTGTAGCGAAATCGAAGGCAATTCTTTAACGGTTGTTGCTGGCGTGTACCCTTTGACCTTGGCAAACCTACGATTCGTCATGTTGTTTCCTCCTAGAGGCGAAGGCTGTCAAGAGAGCAAAAACGATGGAAAGAGACAGGGCCAGTACGAAAAGACTGGGCAAAAGCTGTTTCGATAACAGGCTGTAAAATTGGATCGCACTTATGGGATAGCGGGAGAGGGCAGATGAGAAGAAAAAGAGCCCGATTAACCACCAAATCCGTTTCTTTCCATACGGAATCATCAGTATTTCGACAATCAGCAAAAGCGAGAGAGAAATGCGCGTAAAGGCACCGCTAAACCATTGGTATATGCTCAGGGTATCGAGATGCTCGATATATAGGCCAATATTGGCGAGTCGCCATTCCTCATAGGCAGGATAGCGCAATTTTCCGGCTTTATCCGGACCGAATTCTACAATAGCACCTAAGGTTGGCCCGAATGTGAGGCCAATCATGACAAACGCCAAAATGAAAAGTTGATAGTACGGCACTCTCGATTGAAGGTGATGCTGCATACATAACAGGAGGATCAGTTCGACAAAGCCTGTGCCCGCATACATCATTCCTCGTAAAACAGGGGCAATCCCGTTTTCCATCATAGGGAGGAGCAGACTGTAATCTTTGTTTGGAAAGTTAGTAGACATCACGAAAAATCCCAAAAGGACGACGAATGGCAAAAGTACAGAAGAGGTCATTGCGATGGAGCGGATTCCAAACATCGCGTTGACGAGACAAAGGACTGCAAACAAGATCGTATGTACCTCCAGCGGTGTCTCTGGAGCAAACGATAAATTGACCCACGTAATCGTATCGGTCATCGTCATGGTGGCGATTGTAAAGCAGTAGACACATGTCAGCAGCGCCAATACGAAATAAAGCGGGAAGCCGTACGTTTTTTTGATCCAGTAAAACAGATGCTCATTCTCTGTTTTTTTATAGACCGAATAGAGTAAACCAGTCCACAACAAGTAAAGCAGCCCAGCTAACAATACCGAGATCCAGGAGTCTCTTTTGGCCGAATCTAGCATCAACGGAATGACGATGACATGGTTCATCAATCCGTTAGTTAAAAGCAGCATGACGACGATTTGTGTAAAAGATAATCCGTTTTTCATGATTTCCCCGCCAAAGTAATCTCGTACTCCCAACAGTATTTGCAGGGCGTTGGGATTTATTCGATCGAGCGGCAGAATGTGCCAAGTCTCATGCATATTTTGGGAAGCTCTCACGAACGCTAATGGAACATACTTCGGAAAAGGGCGGGAGCTGTAGGAGATGGCGATGAGAGGGTGGCTGAGAAGAAAAAAGACATCTGTCAAAGACAGGATGAGCCACTCGAGTGAGCCTATCCGTGTTCGGGAGATCAGTGAGCGATTAAGTGATAACCTTGCGGAGCTGAATGCGATTTTCACGCTGACACCTGATTTGGTCATTCGGACGTTTGCTTGTCAGCATATAGAGGGCATGGTTACACTCGTCTACTTGAACGGCTTGGTTGACAAAAACTCGATTAACAACAATGTGCTTCGTCCACTTTTGTCACATCCAGCGGGTGAGAAATCGAGTATTTTTGACCTGTTATCTGTCGGAAAGGTATCAGTTGCCTACGACTTTCGGAAAGTAGAAACTGAGATTTTGCTTGGGAGCAGTCTTTTATTTATCGAGGGTCGAAAAGAAGTGCTTGTGATTGAAGCGAATGGATGGCCGCAGCGGGCGATAGAAGACCCGCAGTTGGAGGCTGCGCTGAAGGGCGGACACCAAGGGTTTGTCGAAACGGACACGCAGAACATTGCCCTCATTCGCCGCTATATTCCCAACCGTGAAATGAAAATAAAAGAAATGTGGTTAGGAGAACGAGGCCTTACCAAGCTCTCGATCATCTATTTGGCTGATGTGGCGAATCCAGAAATATTACAGGAGTTGGAAGATCGGCTCAAGAGCATCAAGGTTGACTCGATTCTCAATGCGTCCGAACTGGAGGAGTATATCGAGGATAATCCTTACTCTCTGTTTCCGCAGTTTTTGACTTCAGAACGGCCAGATACAGTTGCCTCTCATATCTTGCAAGGGAAGATTGCTGTCGTTGTCGATCGCTCTCCAAGCGTATTAATCGGTCCGGCTACTTTCGTTTCCTTTTTTCAAAATGTTGACGATTACGGTACGCGCTGGCCTGTCGCTACGTTCATCCGATTGCTTCGGTACTTGGCTTTCTTGATTGCTACTTTTTTGCCTGCGATTTATATTGCGGTGATTTCTTTCAATTATGAGGTGATCCCACTCGATTTGATTTTGTCAGTCGGAGAGTCCCGCGAAAAGGTTCCATTCCCTCCCCTGTTAGAGGCATTCATTATGGAGCTCACATTGGAAATGCTTCGGGAATCGGGAATTCGCTTGCCAGCGCCTATCGGACAAACAGTCGGTATCGTAGGGGGTATCGTGATCGGTCAAGCGGTCGTACAAGCGGGGATTGTGAGCAACATTATGGTGATCGTCGTTGCGTTTACAGCGATCTCATCGTTTATTATCCCGAACTACGATATGGCCTCGGCAGTCAGGCTAATTCGATTTTTGATGATGATACTTGCTGCGATGTTTGGGTTCGTTGGAATTATAGTGGGATTAATGACACTGATTGGCCATTTGATTACGCTGGAATCATTAGGTGTTCCTTATGGAAGCCCTCTTTCCCCTGTGCGTTTCGGAGATTGGAAAGATTTGTTTATCCGCCTGCCACTATGGAAAATGAAAGATCGTCCCCTGTCAGCCCACACGATTGAGGAGCAAAGGCAGGGGGATAATCGGCCAAGGGAGGACGGGTGATGAAAAAGTATACGTACAACCAATTGAGCGTTCTCCAGTACATTCTCCTCATTCATGGGGCACAAGTAGGGATCGGAGTATTGACGATTCCCAGAGAATTGGCGGAGAAGGCGAGCACCGATGGATGGATATCGCTTTTGATCGGATGGCTTGCGGCAACGTTAGTCAGTCTCATCATCACGAACATGATGAAGCAGTACCCGGAGAAGACGATTATCGATATATTTCCATTGATCTTGGGCAAGTGGCTCGGTCGTGTCGCTATTGCTTTGATGTCCATTTATTGTGGGATAGCGGCGTTCGTTTTGCTGATAAATGCCACGGGAATCATTAATGTGTGGCTCCTGTCTCAGACACCGGCCTATGTCGTCGTATTCCTTTTTGCTCTGCCGACCTATCTGGTTATCCAGGGAGGGGTTCGCGCGATTGGAAGGTACGCCGAGCTCGTGTTCTATCTTACACTTTGGATACCTTTTGTTCTCACGACAGCTTACCGAGAGGTTCATTGGTTAAACTTGCTGCCAGTAATTAAGGAGGGCTGGCACCCAATATGGGAAGCGAGCAAATCCACGGTGCTCTCATTTCTTGGATTTGAATTTGGTTATTTCGCCTACCCTTTTTTGCAAAAAAAGCAATATGCGTCTCTCGGCATTGTCATTGCGAATACATTGACGATGCTTGTGTATATATCTGTCATCATCGTTTGCTTTACTTATTTTAGCCCCGATGAAATCAAGGAGTATACATGGCCTACGCTCAATCTATGGAAAGCCATCGAGTTCCGTTTTTTGGAACGTGTCGATATTCTATTTCTCTCTAGTTATTTGTTTATATTGTCAACAACTGCATCTCCGTACATCTATTTTTGTGTCTTTTCATCCAGTCAGTTATTCGGCATGAAGGATCACCGCAAGCATTTGCGTCTGTTCCTTCTTTTGGTTCCAGTGGCGCTATGGTTATATACGCCATCCTTTATCGATCTGAAGAAAGCGTCACAAATTTGGAGCTATACAGGATTGTTCTTTGCTTATGCGCTTCCGTTACTGGCTTGGGGACCGATCAGGCTATCGAAACGAGCAGAAGGTGGGAAAAAAGCATGAGGGCATTTCAGATTCTGTTATGTAGCTTCCTGGTAATCATGTTGGCAGGATGCAAGGACCAGATCAATTTGGAGGATACTACTTTAACGCTGATGCTCGGAATCGATTTGAACGAAAAAAACGAGCTTCTCTATTTTATCTCAAGCCCCGTGTTCAATCGGGAGGCAAAGGAAAAATCTGAGCAATACGGTATCCGGTCATCTACAATTAGAGAGGCGAGAATGGGCTTTGATGAGCGAGTGACAGGCTTGACCCAGCCAGGCAAGATTCAGGTGCTTGTAATGGGGAAAAAGCTGCTGGCTCACCCGGACTGGTTTCGGTTGCTGGATGTCGTTTTTCGGGATGCAAAGTTCAGTGTCAACGCCCGCATGGCTGTGCTTGATGGTCCGTTGCATGAGTTGTTTGATTTTAAACCAAAGGACAAGCCTCGTCTGTCCATTCATGTAACAACGCTGATTGACACAGCCAATAACAGAAATCTGACGGTAAAGACGAGGGCGCAGGAGCTCCATCGGCAAATGTATGAAAAAGGGATGACGCCTTCCCTGACTGAGTTGAAGAAAGAAAAGAAGGCGGTCAAGGTAATGGGGACGGCTTTGTTAAAAGAAAATGGAACGTACGCAGGCTCGATAGAACCGCGGGATACGATTCTTTTGCAAATGTTGCTCCATGAAAAACAAGGGGAACTGTCTGTCACCATCCCGATTAAAGAGCCGAACGAACACAATCAAATTGTGAAAGACAGGATCAGTTTTTTTATCAAAGGCGTCCAAAAAAAAGTGAAAACATCCTATCAGAACGGTCGGTTTCATTTTGACGTTCATTTCAAATTGCGAGTGTCTATATCGGAGCGAATGTTTCCGTTCGACATGAAAAAGGACTACAAAAAGATGGAGCGAATGATCAGTGACGAGTTACAGAAGGATTACACGAAGTTAATCAAGAAATGCCAGGAAATCGGTGTAGACCCATTTGGGTTTGGTCTCTATGCGCGTGCCTATGAATATAAGGAATACAAAAAGGTAGAGGATGATTGGACGAAAGCCTTTTCCAATGCCACAGTTGAAATCAAGCCTGACGTATCGATTAAGGGAAATGGCGTCATAAAGTGAAGGGTGAAAGACAAAACCCCCTGGCAATCAGTAAATGCCAAGGGGTTCGTTATTAATAGATCGCTTCCCAGCCTGCAGGAGTGACGAACAGGCGAATCGCCTTGATTTTGCGGTCGTCCATCAGGGTGAAGTAGTGGCGGTAGTTCGGTGGTACGGAGATCAGATCGCCTGGCTCCAGCTCGACGTCGAAGTAGCGATCATCTTTGCCTTTGATGGCGAAAATACCGTGACCATCGACGCAAAAGCGGCACTCATCGTCTGTGTGGTGATGCTCGCCCTTGAATTTCACCAACAGCTCGTCGAGGTTAGGCGTTTTGTCAGAGAGGACGATAATGTCCGCTGTCAAGTAACCGCGACGTTGGCTGATCGCATCGATTTCCGGCTTGAAGGTGTCGAGAATCTCTTGTTTTTCCTCGTCTGTCGGGCTGTAGTTATCACGGTGCTTCGGATCAAGACGATCCACGCCCCATTTTTCGTAAATGATCTCTTGGGTGTCCAGGAAGGAGACAACTTCCTCGGGTGCTGAGATGTACTCATTGTTGTCGTGAAAACGAATTTGTGCCATCGTTTATTCCTCCTTAATTGGTGGTTGTAGTGGACACGACTGCTTGGCGCAATTGCAGCCAGCGGGCGTGATACTCGAATAGGAATTCAAAAGCTTCCAGGTGGCGCTTGGCCTCGAAGTCATTGCCGCCCCACGTGTAGATACCGTGGTTACGGATGAGTACACCGGGAACTTCTGGTGTGATCACTTTTTCAATTTCGGTAGCCAAGGTCGGAATATCGGCAAAGTTCTCAACAATCGGAACAGTAATGCGCGCGTTTTCTTCCCAGATTCCGAGTCCCTTGATCAGCTCTTGTCCTTGAATGGAGAAGGCTCGTTGTCCAAAGTACAGCTCGGAAATAAGGTTGTTCCACACAGTATGGACGTGGAAGCAAGCACCCGCCTTCGGGAACGATTTGTAGACGACGGCGTGGATGAGCGTTTCCGCGGAAGGCTTGAGCGTAGTTTCATCCACCGGACGCGAGTCTTGATCTACGACCAGATAATCTTCGGGAGACAGCTTGGTTTTGTCTTTGCCGCTTGCCGTTACGGCAAATTGCAAGGGATCGTTTTGTATTTTTATGGAGAGATTGCCACTGGTGCCGGGAAACCAGTCCCGGCGGGCAAATGTCAGCTTGGCGTCATCCAGACGGCGAAAGGCATCCAGACGTTGTTCGAGTGTTGCAGTCATGAATTAGACGACCTCCTGTTGGACTTGCTGTAAAATGCGAATCACATCGTGGAACGTAGCAAACTTGCTATGCGGCAATTGCAGCTCTTCCGCCTTGTCAGCGAGGAAGTGACGGGCAATCACATAGTCTGCGATTTTGGCTCCAGCCAAATCAGTGATGGAGTCGCCGATGACGATGCGGAAATGGGTTGCTGGATCGTAACGGCGGATGATTGTCGTCTTGCACATGCCGCAGCCGTTCGTGCAATGCTCATCGCACGCGTTGGGCCATGTAATGGTGATGCGCTCTCCGCTGAAATCACTGCCATTGCAGTAGATCGGTACATCGGTAAGATCGAAAGGTGCCAGGATAGGCTCCAGGAAAAAGTCGATGCCACCACTCGTGATCAACAGCTCAATGCCTTCTTCGCGGCAATAGCTCACGAATTCAGCAAATCCCGGGCGAATCGTCGCTTCTTGGACAATGAAATCGATAATGTCCTGGCGCAAGGAGGAGGGCAAGAGTTGAAACAGCTTACCTACCCCTTCTTGAACGCTTATTTTTTGCGAAAGGATTTGCTCCGTCAAGGCTTCCCACTCAGGGGGAGCAAACTTGCGGACAATCGCTACAATGTTGTCTTTTTCGGTAATCGTTCCGTCGAAATCGCAGAACAGGACGAGCTTCTTGCTCATCGTGCACCACCCCACTTTTCCAGGGCGATCGCCAGTTCTTGTGATTCCGCGGCAGCCTCTTCCAGTGTTCGGCCTGCGGTGACAGCCTCAATCGCGGCGACGAATGCTTTCGCTCCTGCGGTTGCTCCACCGGGATGACCGTGGATTCCGCCACCTGCATTGACAATTTGATCTAGACCAAAGTCTTGATAAAGCTGTGGAACCAGCCCAGGATGAATGCCGGCAGATGGAACCGGGAAGGAACGGCGTACACCATTCAGTGGGTCGGTCAAATGCTTGGCGAGCTGTAACGCTTCTGTCTTGTCCAAGGCGACGTTGCCATATGGAGATGGGAAGAGTACCAGATCTGCACCAGCTACGCGCATCAACGTTCCGAGCAGAAGCGGGGTGGCGATACCGTAGTCAGGTGATGGATAGTAAGCGCCTGCCAATGCTGGATGCGCCATGATCGGTACGTGTACATCGGGATCGGCTGCCAAACGGTGCAGGGCATCGAATCCAAAGGCCAGCACATTGAACAAGAGGCAGTCAGCACCTGCATCTACCGCACGTTTCGCTTTTTCGTTCAGCTCATGCACTGGTCCAGTCAGGTTGGCTGCATAAAGGACGGGCTTGCCTGTTTCGGCTTCTGTCTCTTGGGCGATCTGTTTGAATGCTTTGATCCGTTCGATAAAAGGAGCGCGGTCATCTGCAAAGAAGATTTCGTCATCTTTCACCAGATCGACTCCGCCCAAGGCTTGTGCCCGAAATTGCGTCTTCAGGTCATCGAAAGGAAGACCCAGGCACGATTTGAAAATGCTCATCAAGAGTGGACGGTTATGTGCTCCTAAACGTTCGCGCAGACCATCAATGCCGAACTTCGGTCCAGGAAAAGCCTGAAGGAATGAGTCAGGGAAAACGATGTCGACGAGCTTAATTTTGCCATCCATCGACAGTTTGCCGAATATTCCGGTCAACAAGGATGGAATGTCTGCTGTAAAATTGCGGGTCGGATAGCTGACGGTAATCAAACCGCGTGTTTCTCCGTTTTCCAGTGTCGCAAGCGGTGTCGCACTCACGGCTTCACCAAGATACGGCGTTAGCTCAGCTTGCTTGGCAAGCGGCAGGTCCGTCCAGGAACCGACTGTCATGCCGACAGCAATGGCTTGCGCTTTCTTGTTCAAGTCTTTTGCTTGTGTGAGATAGGTGACGAGGATACGTTGTTCACTCATGGTACGTCTCATCCTCCTTGAATGATTAAAAAAAGCCTCCCCATTGAGCGGGGAGGCGGTTGTCGACTATGAAAGCGTCTCGTCTCCTCTCATCTCTCGGGTCAGTAGCCGAAACGAGCCAAAGAGGCTCTATCTCGACTCTTATCCGTTGGAATTAGCACCGTTTCGCTATCCAAGGTACGCATCATCCGCGTACGATTCATGGTATAGCGCCGGTTGCCGGGCATCATAGGGCCAGTCCCTCAGCCAGCTCGCGATAAGAGTTATTCGTTTCCCCCATGATATGACGTTCATTGTCAGGAGTCAATCCTTGTTTTTGCAGTGAATGTGCAGCAGGTTATCAGAAAAATAAGACGAAGGTGAAACTATTTGGCACTTCCTTCGTGGTAAGGGATGAAGGGGTGTGAACGGCTTGGGAAAGTAGGTCTGGAGTATGTGTACCGGCTGCATGTAAACGATATTTACCGCTATCTTTTCCGGCTGACACAGGAAACCTTTTGTCGCGCCTACTCTTCCTTGGACGACTACCGTGGGGAAAAAGTACGGCCTTGGCTGTTTAAAACGGAGTGCGAATCTACAGAGCCGTCCTCACCGGACCTACCAAAGAACTGCTGAAGCTCAAGGCCGAAAAGTCGATAACAGCAGCGTTTCTAGGCAAGGTAGACTGGTGGAATTGGGAGCGACCTGCGGCATCGGTAACACAATACAGCTACTGATAGCAAGGTGCGAATTTTTGCACAAAAGGGTGTTGACATCGCGGAAGCGTTGGTTGTATGATTCAAACTAAATCAAAAACCGAATACGTTTTGGATACCTTATCCAGAGAAGGTGGAGGGACTGGCCCGATGATACCCGGCAACCGACATGACGCCATTCAGACGCGAGGAAGCGACTGATTGACAGGCGACATGCACGGTGCTAATTCCTGCAGAAACAAAAGTAGTCTGGAAGATAAGGGGGACATCAACACGGTTCTTACACGTGACGACAGCGACCTCTTTTCTTCGGGAAAAGAGGTCTTTTTATTGCTCCAGGTACTCAAACAAAACAAGTAGAGATAGAGGAAAAATACGTAGAGGGGAGTTTTGGAATCATGGCATATCGCGCATTGACTGAACAGGAAGCAGTGGAGTACGTAAAAGGAATACCAGGTCTTTTTAGCGAAGGAGCAGAGCTGACCAGCCGTGAAATCGGGGATGGCAATCTCAATCTGGTTTTTGACATTCAGGAGCTGGCAACCGGTAAGAGCGTCATTGTCAAACAAGCACTGCCTTTTGCCCGCGTCGTGGGAGAATCTTGGCCACTTACGATTGATCGGGCTCGTATCGAGAGCGAGGCACTCCGCATTCAGCACAAATACGTTCCAGACTTGGTGCCGCAGGTGTATCATTTCGATGGGGAACTTGCGTTGACTGTCATGGAAAACGTCGGGGACCACATCATCATGCGTAAAGGTCTGATCGAAGGAAAGCGGTACCCACTATTCGCGAAGCAAATTGGTCGTTTTCTCGCGCAAACCTTGTTCTTCACCTCCGATCTGGGCGCGCATCCGTACGATAAAAAAGCGCTAGTCGGAACATTCATAAATCCAGAATTATGCAAAATCACGGAAGATCTCGTCTTTACCGATCCGTATGAAAATGCGCCTACCAACGACTTCAACCCGTTGATTCGCCGGGAAGTCGAGGCGATCTGGAACAACAGGCCGCTGAAGCTGGAAATCGCCAAGCTGAAATACGATTTCCTTACGCGCTCGGAAGCGCTGCTGCATGGTGACTTGCATACGGGAAGTATTTTCATCACGGAAAACAGCTTGAAAGCAATCGATCCAGAGTTCGCTTACTACGGTCCAATCGGTTTTGACATCGGGGCGGTCATTGCCAATCTATTGCTCAACTACGCAGGACAGCACGGTTTGCAAAAAGATCAAGGAGAACGGGAAGCGTACCGCGAATACTTACTGGAAACGGTCGAGGATGTCTGGAATGAATTCGTTTCGCAATTCGTTCAGCTCTGGCACAAGCAAGCCAAAGAGCGCAGCGCCCATGTCGAGGGACTGTGGCAAAGCTACGTGAAGCGCTTGATTCAGGATACAGCAGGCTATGCCGGATGCAAAATCTTGCGCCGTGTCATCGGCTTGGCAGGCGTAGCGGACCTGAATGCCATTGAAGACGACCAGACTCGCGCAGAAGCAGAGCGTCTGGCTCTCTCGATTGGAGAAGCGCTGATTCTTGGTCGCGGCGGCATCGACGAATCGACAGATATCACGGACATCGTACGCACTGTGACCGAACGTTACTATCAGGAGGCTACAACAGTATGACAACCAGCACCCAATTGGCACCTGTTAAGTGGGAGAATGACGCATTGGTCTTGCTAGACCAGACGCGTCTGCCAGTAGAAACGATCTATTTGAACTTGACTACCTCCGAGCAAGTATGGGGTTCCATTCGTCGCTTGGAAGTACGAGGCGCACCGGCGATTGGCATGGCGGCGGCTTACGGGCTCTACCTTGGTATTCGTGGCAGTGAAGCGAGTAACTACGACGAGTTTTGGCAGGAACTGAACCAGCAGGCAGACTACCTGGGCTCTTCCCGTCCGACAGCCGTGAATCTGTTCTGGGCGTTGGATCGCATCAAAGCTCGTGTTGAAAAAGAAAGCGGAGCGTCGATTGCCGAGTTGAAGGCGGCTGTGCTCGATGAAGCACTGACGATTCAAAAGGAAGACGCTGAAGTATGCCGGACCATTGGAGAGCATCTGCTCACTCTGTTGCATGACGGTATGGGAATTCTCACGCACTGTAATCCAGGCGCATTGGCTACAGCAGCGTACGGTACGGCTACCGCTCCATTTTATTTGGCAAAGGAACGCGGCTGGAACCTGAAGGTGTACGCGGACGAAACCCGTCCTGTCCTGCAAGGCGCTCGTCTTACTGCATTTGAATTGCAGCAAGCAGGGATTGATGTGACGCTGATCTGCGACAACATGGCGGCGATGGTTATGTCCCAAGGTAAAGTAGAGGCTGTCATCGTGGGTACAGACCGCGTAGCAGCGAATGGCGATGTCGCCAACAAAATTGGTACGTATGGGGTAGCGGTATTGGCAAAAGCTCACGGCATTCCTTTTTACGTGGCAGCTCCTTTGTCCTCCGTCGATCTGGACACTCCGACAGGCGCAGATATTCCGATTGAAGAGCGACCAGCCGAGGAAATTACCCATGGCTTGGGCAAACAGGTAGCTCCAGACGATATTAAGGTGTACAATCCTGCGTTCGATGTAACGCCTGCGAAGTACATTACAGCGATCGTCACGGAGACAGGCATTTTCAAGCCGGAAGAGATCGGCAATAGCAAACCATAAATGAATGATTGATAAGCGTTCGCCCTGTTGTTACTGGCGGGCGCTTTTTTGCTCATTCTGGCGTTTTCCAGTAAAATATCCAAGAAAAGGGGAGATTCGTATGCAAACGATTCAACGGATAGCAATCAATGAAGATACATACTTGAAACAATTAGAATTAGCAGATGCTGAGGAGTTATTTTTGCTTACGGATTCGAACCGGGAGAATCTTATGGAATGGCTGCCGTGGCTGAATTATACGAAGAAGGTAGAGGATTCTCGCCAATTCATCCAAGCGACGATCCATCAGTACAACGATAATCGCGGCATCAACTACGGCATTTGGTACCAAGGACGTCTGGCTGGTACAGTCGGCGTACATACGGTGGATTGGATCAACAAAAAGACGTCTATTGGCTACTGGCTGGGTTCACAATTTCAAGGCAAAGGCCTGATGACAGAAGCAGTGGCGACCTACTTGGACGTATTGATCTTCGGGTCATGGGATTTGGAAAAAGTAACGATTCAGGCTGCTACGGAAAACGATAAGAGCAGATCGATTCCAGAACGATTAGGGTTTCAACTGGAAGGGATACTCCGCCGGAATGAATTCCTTTACGATCATTACGTGGATCATGCCACTTACAGCCTGCTAAAAGAGGAATGGCTTGACTGGAAAACCGATAAAAAATAGTAGATTGAACTGTATGCTTCGATTGACAATGAAAATTCTGTAAATTACGATGGTGAAGACAGATCAAGAGGGCTGCGTGTGATTCGCAAGCCCTTTTTTAGTCGTGCTGTTAGGTATGAATAAATAGAGGTGATTTACATGCAGACACTACGGCAATTATCTTGGTTTTTCCGTGCCTATTGGAAACGGTACGTCATTGGAATCTCTGTGTTGTTTATTATTGATGTCCTCATGCTTTGGCCGCCGAAATTAATCGGGGACACGGTGGATTCGATTCGCAACAGTTCCCTGACAAACGCTGACTTGACGCAAACAGTGGTCATCTTGCTCGTTTTGGGTGTTAGCTTGTATGGATTGCGGTTTCTCTGGCGGTTCTTGTTAAATGGGGGGGCCCTGATACTGGAGAGGACGTTGCGCGAGCGACTGTTTGCCCATTTGACGAGAATGACCCCGTCGTTTTTTCATCGCAAACGCAGTGGGGATCTGATGGCCGTCGCTACCAACGACATTCCTGCCATTGAACAAACAGCTAGTACAGGGGTGCTTACGCTTGTCGATGCGCTGTTCATGACCTTGTTAACGCTGGGCGTCATGGTGACCGCGATTGATTGGAAGCTGACACTGGCTGCACTGATCCCGATGCCGTTTTTGGCTTGGTCAACGGCGTACTATGGAAGGTTGCTGCATGAGCGC
Source organism: Brevibacillus sp. AG (assembly GCF_028369215.1). NCBI lineage: Bacteria > Bacillati > Bacillota > Bacilli > Caryophanales > Paenibacillaceae > Brevibacillus > Brevibacillus sp. AG. The sequence goes on from NZ_JAQMYO010000006.1 coordinate 179,808, forward strand.
TTTTACTTAGCGCAGGAAGCCTTCGGAGAGATGAATGATCATGTTCAACAATCCGTATCGGGCGTTCGGGTATTGAGAGCATTTGTTCAGGAAAAGGCCGATATCGAGGCATATCGCCGGGTCAGTGAAAAAACGTTGGAGCGAAATGTGAGCGTTTCGCGGATCGACGCCCTGTTCGAGCCGACAATCGCGATTATTATTGGCTTCAGCTTTTTGATCGGGCTGGGCTATGGGACGTATTTGGTGTTCACCAGCGTCATCTCCTTAGGGGATTTGGTTGCGTTCAATTTATACTTGGGACTTTTAATTTGGCCGATGTTCGCCTTTGGTTGGCTAGTCAATGTGTTGCAGCGCGGTGGTGCTTCCCACAAGCGTTTTACAGAGCTAATGGTGGAGCAGCCAGATGTGGCGGAGGCAGCGAATCCGGTCACGAGCCAAATCGCCAATACCGTAGAAGCACGCCATTTTTCCTTTACGTATCCGGAGACTGACAAGCAGGCACTCACCGACATCTCGTTTCGTTTGGGTGAAGGAGAGACGCTTGGGATTGTCGGACGGACAGGAAGCGGCAAGTCGACGCTATGCCGTGCTTTATTGCATCAATATCAGATGAAGGAACAAGCTCTGTTTATCGGGGGCATCCCGATTGAGGGACTTGCTTTCGATACGCTGCGAGAAAAAATCGGCTATGTGCCTCAGGAGCATTTGCTGTTCTCACGGACGATTGCAGAAAATGTTACATTCGGGAAACCACAAGCGACGACCGAAGACGTGATGCATGCTTTGGAGCTTGCGGAGATGAAGAGAGATCTGGCGCAATTCAGAGATGGATTGCAAACCATGGTTGGAGAGAAGGGGGTCACCCTCTCCGGTGGGCAAAAACAGCGCATTTCCATTGCACGCGCTCTTTTGATGGATGCGGGTATCTTGATTCTCGACGATTCTTTATCGGCTGTGGATGCGCGGACCGAGGAGAGTATCCTGCGTCATCTGAGACAGGAGCGCGCAGATAAAACGACGATTATTACCGCTCATCGTCTGTCTGCCGTACAGCATGCACAACTGATTCTCGTGCTGGATGAGGGGCAGATCGTCGAGCGGGGGACACATGACGAGCTGATGCAGCGCAACGGCTGGTATGCAGAACAGTACCGTCGTCAGCAAATGGAACAGGATGTGGCTGGTTGAGAGAGGGGGAAAGCGTTTCATGAGCAAAGAAAATGTATGGGGGCGTTTGACCGAGTACGCCAGGCCATTTCAAAAGCAAATACTGGGAGCGCTGTTCCTGCTCTTGCTGGGAACGAGTGCAGAGTTGGCGGGTCCTTTTTTAGCCAAGGTCATCATTGATAATCACATCCTAGCGATCCAAAAGCCTTGGTATCAACTGGACGAAGTGCCACCACAAGCATCGGGGCAGGTCGCCTCACTGAACGGTACGAACTATATTCGTGAAGATGTCGCAGCAAAGACGGGTATTGCTTTGGATAGTATCCGTCAAAAAGAAGGAACCGTGCTGACAGAAGGCACGACCTATTACTTGGTTTCCGGCAAGGTGAATCCAAACACGGAGAAGCAATTCACCCCGATTACGCCAGAAAACGGCAGGGAACGCTTCGAGGTAACAACGAAGGATCAATCAGGTCAAAAGATGACCTCCACAGGCATTCGGCTGACCGTTGAGGAAGTCAAGGAGATGTATCAGGGGGATGTCCTGCCTATTGTCTGGCTGTCCGCAGGTTATGGAGCACTGATCTTGCTCTCAGCAGGATTCAATTACGTCCAGATTTTGTGGCTGCAAAAGATCGCGCAGCGCATCATTCAGCAAATGCGGATGAAGCTGTTTATCCATTTGCAAAAGCTCCCGGTTGCCTTTTTTGACAAAACGCCAGTGGGTGCGCTTGTCTCCCGTGTGAGCAATGATACAGAAGCCATTCGTGAGCTGTATGTGAGTGTACTCGCGACGTTTGTGCAGAATGGTCTTTATTTGATCGGAATCTTGATCGCGCTCTACATCTTGCAGCCTGAGCTCGCTCTCTTCTGCTTTTTGACGGTGCCAGTGCTCGTACTGTTAGTCTACGTGTATCAAAAGTACAGCTCTCGCTACTATGCGGTGATTCGAGCGAAGCTCGGTGATATGAATACAACGATCAATGAAATGATCCAGAACATGACGATCGTGCAGGCTTTTCGTCGGGAGAAAGGTGTGCAAAAGGAGTTTGCTGATGTAAATGAAGACTACTTCAAGGTGCGGATGAAAGAAATCAATCTCGAATCCTTGCTTTTGCGCCCAGCGGTAGATCTGATCTGGAAAATTTCCTTGACCCTGATCGTCTGGTATTACGGCTCGAGTTCCTTCCACAGTGCGATTTCCTTTGGTGCGCTTTTTGCTTTTGTTGATTACATGGGGCGTTTTTTCGAGCCGATCAACATGATCATGAATCGGTTGTCACAAATGCAGCAGGCGACCATTTCGGCGGGGCGCGTCTTCGAAATTATGGATGAGACCACGGAGAAGAAAGAAGCTGGTGCACAAATCGAGCGCCCGCGTGGAGAGGTTGTTTTTGATAGCGTATCTTTTGCTTATCAGGGTGACGATTACGTCTTAAAAAACGTCTCCTTTACGGCGCAGCCTGGTCAGACGATTGCACTGGTAGGGCACACTGGATCGGGAAAAAGCTCTTTGATGAATTTGCTGCTCGGGTTCTATCCGGTGACGAAAGGGAGCATTTTGATCGACGGGCAAGATATGAGACAGATTGATACGCACTCGCTGCGCAGTCATGTCGGACTGGTTTTGCAGGACCCGTTCTTGTTTACGGGAAGCATTGGATTCAATATTCGCATGTACAACGATACGATTACGGATGAAGAAGTGAAGCGGGCGGCAAAAGCTGTACGTGCTGACGAATTCATTTCCAAGCTGCCGAGCAGTTATGACGAACCAGTCGTAGAGCGAGGCATGACGCTATCGGCAGGCCAACGCCAACTGATCTCTTTTGCACGTGCATTGGCTGCTGATCCCGCGATGCTGATCTTGGATGAAGCAACGGCAAGCATTGACAGTGAAACAGAGCTAGCCATTCAGGAAGCGTTGCATGTACTATCAAAAGGTAGGACGACATTCATCATTGCCCATCGCTTGTCGACGATTCAGCACGCCGACCAGATTCTTGTTTTGTCCCGTGGAGAAATCATGGAGCGAGGTACACATGATGAACTCATGGTGAAAAATGGTCTTTATCAAAAAATGTATCAGCTTCAACAGGGGAGTGCTTCCGTAGAGAGTGCTTAGTAGGGAGCTAGGAAGGAGAAACAACACCATGTCACAGTCACGTTACACCTTTTGGGTGTTGATTTTGGTTGTCGGCATTGCGGGGTTAAGCCAAGGCTTGACGATCCCGATGCTGACGGTTTTATTGGAAAAACAAGGTGTTTCATCCGTGATGAACGGACTCAACGCCGCCGCCTTGTATATTGGGATGGTCATGGTCAATCCATTTTTGGAAATCCCACTGCGGCGCATTGGATACCGATCCACAATATTATGGGGGTTGCTGCTGGTGACGATCGCAACAGCGCTCATCCCGATGTTCAGCCATTTGGCGGTCTGGTTCGTATTACGTTTACTGATGGGAGTGGGCGATAGTGGTTTACATTACGCCAGCCAAATGTGGGTGACCAAGATCGCAGCCCCCGAGAATCGAGGACGCGATCTTTCCATTTACGGGCTGGCATATGGCGTGGGCTTTAGTATTGGTCCATTAGGCTTAAGCGTGCTCCATTTGGGGATTTGGGTACCATTTGGCGGCTTGCTCGTTCTGTATCTGATTGCCTTCTTATTATTATCCCGGATCAAAAATGAGTTCCCTGCACAGATCGAACAAACGGAAAAGAAGCAAAACAAATACGCATTTGTTTTGCGACTTGCTTGGCTGGCGCTGATTCCTTCGTTTTTGTTCGGATTCATGGAGACGTCACTCAACGGCAGTTTTCCCGTTTATGCCTTGCGTACTGGCTTGTCTGTTGAATGGGTTTCCTTGATCCTTCCGTCGTTTGTCGTGGGAAGTATTATTTTGCAGATGCCGCTGGGGGCATTGAGTGACCGTATAGGTCGCAAGCAGGTCATGCTCGCGTGTGCGCTTGTAGGGGGATTGGCCTTCTTCCTGTTCCCGTTTGCAGGTGAAAACGTATGGCTGATGATGCTGTTGTTGGCTATAGCTGGAGCGGCTGTCGGTTCCTTTTACTCGTTAGGTTTGGCTTTTTCGGCAGATATTTTACCAGCATCGATGGTTCCTACCGCAGGAATTATCGCGGGCGTCAATTTTGGTGTCGCCAGTATTTTGGCTCCGAATGTGAATGGCCTGCTGATGGACGTGTGGGAGCCGTGGACGATCTTTTGGCTGATGGGATCGCTGCTCATTGTTTTCGCGGCAGCTTGCCTGTTTTTCAAACAAAAGGCAACCCAAGAACAGACGTATTCGATGCCCTTGCAAAAACAGGGGTAAAACAAGGATGGATAAGCTTCGCCAAGCTTTTGGCGAGGCTTTTATTTTTTTGCCCAAAAAAGCATAAACGGGCATCAAGGAGGGAAGCGTATGAATAGTAAGTAGAACAGCATGATTGGAAGGGGTTACCCGATGCTGACACCATGCATTTTCAGAAGAGGCATTGCCTGGATCTTATTTTTCGTGCTCAGTCTGGTAATCATCCCGTTTTTCTCAGATGACGGCCAGGCTCCGACACCGTCTGCACCTGCACCTGCCACTACAAATGCAACTTCGCAGCCATAGCTTTGCCCTTGTGTTCACGAAAAAAAGACACGCCACTTACGAAGGCGTGTCTTTTTGCTGTAGTGTTAGCGGGTGACAAAATTTTGAGTGAAATATGGGCGGCCATCTTTGATCAGGATACCGACACCGAGCTGCTTGAAATTTGGAGAGAGCAAGTTTTGACGATGCCCTGCGGAGTTCATCCAGCTCATGTGGGCTTCGATCCCGTCTAGCTGTCCGTAGGCAATGTTTTCACCAGCTGCGCTGTAACGAATGCTGGCTTGCTTCAAACGATCAAACGGACTTCCCGTAGATGGGGAGGTATGGTTGAAAAAGTTATTCTGGGCCATGTCTTGGCTGTGTGCTCTGGCCACTGCTGCAACTTGTTCATCCCACGTGATAACGGGCAGCTTGGCACGTTGCCTTGCCACGTTGAGCAAGTCCAAATTTTGTTTCTCGTATGCGAGCGCTGCCTGCTTCATCTGTGCGTCTGTCAGTTTCGGCAGTTCAGGTAATTTCGTATAGGAAATGGGATACATCAAGCCAATCGCAATAGTGGCAAAATGCTCAGGAGTAGAGATGCGCACCCCTGCGACCTTATTTCCACCCAGCTGATCGATAGAGAAGGTGATCGCCTGATTGTTTTGGAGATAGGTCGGATGAGTAAGGGTATTTTTTTGGATACGCAGACTCGGGTTGATCGTCAGCGTATTTTGCGGTGCACCCCAGCTGTTTTGTAGGTCTTTTGTAGTAGAGCCAATCGTGATGCCATTCAGATTCAGCCTGGCTCCATTGGTAAACAACGTCACGACTTTGCCGTTTTGCATGCCGACTTGAATATAGTTGTTCAAATCTTGATTGTAAATCCACCATTCCACGCCCGTATGACTTGGATCAATGCGGGCAGGCTTGCCTACTGTTTGTTCTACCTGTGCTGTGCTCATTCCTAGCTGAAGGTTATAGACGACATTCGTTTTAACGGCTGCTGCTTGAGGGGCAGCAGATGCAGCTGAAACAGGAAGGACAGGGGCAACGTGGCCGAGCAGAGCCAGCGAAAGGCTCAGGGCGAGGATGCTGGTTACTTTCTGTTTTCGCATGTATCTTCCTCCTCGGTTGGATAGGATCTGCCTTGTTGGTAATGGTATCGGCAGGAAGCTCCTACAAAAATAGGGACCAAGGATGCAAAAATAAAACCCCCGCTATAGAGCGGAGGTTATGGTCGACGATCCCGGATGACATACGTTTTGGCGATCAGATCATGCCAGCCTTGCTTACGTGGGTGCCATGCAACCCATAGATAGCCCAGTCCGAATACGAGTGAAGCGACGAATTTGCCGATGACTTCTCGTAAAAATACCTGTCCGCCAGACAGATTGCCTCGCGCCTGTCTGGCACTGATGACACGGATGCCTATGATCAGCTTTCCCAAGGTTTGTCCGGTCCACCAGGTCAGCAAGATCATATAGAGGAGATCAAACAACGCCTCTACCAAATCGATGAAATGAAAAGAGGCGTATGGAACGGCAAAAAAACGTCGTAATGGATTGAAAATGAGGTAGCTAATGCCGATCAAGAACATCGAATCAAGGAGCGACGCCACCACACGAATCCAGAAGCCAGCATACAAATGTTGTGGTTGGGCTTCTGAATATGGATCAAGGGAATCAGGATCATGTGCTTTTTCTTCGTCGGGAAGCTGGTTCATAAGAAGCCACTCCTTTTTTGTTTTAACAGGCTAAGGCATGAACTGATACAGCAGGCGAGGTGAACTTTGGCGGTCCCATATTCGATTGAGACCAAGCGGATCAGGATTCGACCAATACTGCTTCATGCTGAATAACAGCTTGCTGATGGAGAGTTGGTCCGCATAGCGTATGACCATGGCTTCTTTTTCTCCAGACAAAGAGAGGGCATAGCGTGTCGCTTCCTCCAAATCGCCGAATTCATCGATGAGCCCCAAGCGTTTTGCTTGCTCACCGGAATAGACACGGCCGTCAGCGATTTCCAGCACGCGTTGACGGGAGAGGTTGCGGCCCTTGACGATGACGTCGACGAAATTGTTGTAGCTTTCGTTGACGAGTGTTTGGAAAATGTGCCGTTCTGGGTCCGTCAGTGGCCGGGCTGGACTGCCGATGTCCTTGAAGCGTCCGCTTTTGATCGCGTATTGATGTACACCTAGCTTGTTCGCAGCTTCACTATAGTTAAACAGATTGAAAATGACGCCGAGGCTGCCGGTTAGTGTGTTGGGATTGGCAAAAATCGCATCGCCTGTTGTGGCCAAGTAATAGCCGCCTGAGGCTGCTGTGGAACCCATGCTGACGACAATAGGAAGATTGCGAACCTGCTTGAGTCGCAGCAAGCGTCTGTGCAGTTCATCGGTAGCGACGACCTCTCCCCCTGGACTATCAATGCGAAGGACCACGGCTTTCACCATCTCATCCTCTTCAATTCGGCGTAGCTGTTCAGTCAATAGCTCCGTCATCGAAGGCAGCCCGGCGTTATTTTGTTGCCCCGAAATAACGCCGTTTACAAATAGCTGCACAATTTTGCTGTTGCCATAGCCCGATACCACATTTTCTTCCCAAGCGAACCCAGGATGGTCGACGAGATCTGTATAAGTCCCGTAAATACCCTCCACCAAAAGCCCTAATAGAAAAACGACCAGTACGATTACGAGCGCGACCCATTTTTTTCGATGCATGAAAACCACCTCACACTTAGCATGAGCCGTCGAGGGCAGAGTTACGCATAGGACTAGCACTGGAAAAAATGGGAATGAGGTAGGCTGATAGTAAATTCATGAAATCTTTTGACTATTGCGGTAAAATGAAATCACAAGAACTACAAGCTTGTTTTATCGCAATAGGGGGACAGACAAATGATTATACAGGTGTCGGATTTGACGAAGAACTACGGCGATCTGAAAGTGTTGAAAGGCATTACGACTCAGGTAGCAGAAAAGGAAGTAGTCTGTGTCATTGGTCCGTCTGGCTCGGGCAAGAGCACGTTTTTACGTTGCTTGAATCAGCTGGAGGAAATGAGCGGCGGAAGGATTGTCATCAACGGACATGATTTGTCAGACCCCAAGACCGATATTAATAAAGTCAGAGAAGAGGTCGGGATGGTCTTTCAGCGCTTTAATCTCTTTCCGCATAAAACGGTGCTGGAAAACGTCATGCTGGCCCCTGTAAAAGTGAAGAAAATGTCCCAGGAAGAAGCCCGCAAGCAAGGCTTGGTTCTCTTGCAGAAGGTGGGGCTCCAGGATAAGGCCGATGTGTATCCCGAGCGGCTGTCTGGCGGGCAGATGCAACGAGTCGCAATCGCAAGGGCGCTCGCCATGAATCCAAAGGTTATGCTGTTTGATGAGCCGACATCCGCCCTAGACCCGGAGCTGGTAGGAGAGGTGCTTGCCGTCATCAAAAATTTAGCCAAAGAAGGCATGACAATGGTAGTCGTTACACACGAAATGAATTTTGCCAAGGAAGTGGGCGACCGCATCATTTTTATGGATCAGGGTATCATCATGGCAGAAGGTCATCCCAGCGAGGTTTTTGGCAACAGCAGTAACGATCGCTTACGCTCGTTCTTGGGCAAGGTATTGGCGTAAAAAAAGGGCACCAGTTGCTTCGTTTCGTTTCATGAAAAACGAGGCACTGGTGCCGTATTATTTTGCTGCATCCAACAATTGACTGACCGTGACAAACCGATAGCCCTGCGAACGCAAATCCGTGATGAGCTCCCGAAGCGCAGCGACTGTTTGCCGTTGGTTCAGACCCCCATCATGAAACAGGATGATATCCCCGGAGGAGACATTGCTTTTGACGCTTTTGGCAATGACATTAGCCGTGCGTGCCAAAGACCAATCACGAGGATCAATGGACCAGTGAATGATGTCGTAGCCACTGGATTGAACCGCATTCATGACGTCATGTGTCAGGATGCCGTAGGGGGGACGGTAGTATTGCGCCAAAATGCCGGTCGTCTTCAAAATGGAGCGCTCTGCATGCTTGATGTCTTCGTACACTTCATGCTCGGTCAGCTTGTTCAGGTCAAAATGGTGGTAGCCGTGGTTGCCGATTTCATGCCCGGCCTTGTAAATCCACTGCATGACCTTTGGATGCTTGTCCACTTGTGAGCCAAGGACAAAAAACGTAGCGCGAACATTGTACTGGTGCAGCACCTCAAGAATTTTGGGCGTGTAGATAGCATCCGGCCCATCATCAAAAGTGAGGGCGACGACCTTTTTCTCTGTGTCGATTCTGTGGATCGGCTCATACGAAGGTAGTGTTTGCTGGGCAAAGGTAGGTAGGGTGCCGTAGCCAAGAAGGCAGGCGAAAAGCAAGGCGTACCGTATGCATTTGCGCATGAACAATCGCCTCCTTCTTCTGGGATGTGATTAGGTTCACCTCCTGCCAGGGAAAACATGCTACCAAAAGAAAACAGCGGTCAGAGTAGGTGGCGGTTATGTTAAAATGGAAGAACCGTACATAGGAGAGGAGAGAGTTTGGTGGAACTCCGCGGTATTTTGCAAGGACTAACACACGAGTACCATGGAGGGGACAAGCCGGTAGACTACTATTTGAATATCGGTGAAGATCGCCTTCCGCTTAATGAATGGCTGGGCAGTGAATTGACGATTTCGTTTTTGGGCGAAAAAAATTGCATTGCCTGTGGTCGCAAAACAAACAAGACGTTTAACAGCGGGTATTGCTATCCCTGTTTTACCAAACTGCCAGAAAATGACTTGTGCATCGTCAAGCCGCATGAATGTCATTTTGACTTGGGGACTTGCCGGGACGAGAGCTTCGGCGAGAGATATTGCATGATTCCTCATTTTGTCTATCTGGCAGTATCGAGTGATATAAAGGTAGGATTGACTCGCAAGCATAATGAATTGAGACGCTGGGTGGATCAAGGTGCGATTCGCGCGATTCCGATTGCGGAGCTTCCCACTCGTCGGATGGCTGGGGAGCTTGAATTCCATTTGAGTCAGTTTTTGCCGGACAAGACCAACTGGCGCAAAATGCTCAAGGGAGATGTGAAGGAAATTGACTTGCTCGCCATGCGTGACGAAGTGTACGGTCATTTTCCTGAACAGTTTAAAGCATTCCAATATCGCGAGGACGAATGGGTAGATATTGCCTATCCGATCTTGGAGTCACTAGATAAAATTAATTCCAAGACACTCGATAAAGAAGAACAGCTCGGCGGGCGATTGATCGGTGTGAAAGCACAGTATTTGATTTTTGACAATGGTGTATTCCAGACGAGAAAGCACGCTGGCTACCAAGTCGAGATCAAAGCAAAACCGTCTGCATAATGACGTGCAAACTCCTCACACTAGGACATGTGAAGGAGGATGGGCAGATGGATGAGCATATTGAGTATACCATGCCTTTAACCGGGACACTGGCTGAGGCTGAGGAAGACCAGAATGCCAAGCAATTAGGGGTGCCCTTCTCGCCGCTTTCGCAAATGTGGCAGGTAAATCCTGACCAGACGAATGAGAAAGATTATGCTAAGGCCGAGCGCACCGAATAACAGATACCACATGAGAAGGAAACGTATGACGACAGCCAGAAGAGAGGGACGGCTGTCGTATTTTGTTTGCTACACGTTTACCAATTCTTATACAATAAATAAATGACAGAAACGAAAAAGCGAGGAAATGAATATGACGACGAAAGCCTACCTATACAACAAATGTGATACATGCCGCAAAGCGAAAAAATGGCTCACGGATCAACATATTGGCTTCGAAGAAATTCCGATTGTTGATGCACCGCCGTCTAAAGAGGAGCTGCGTCAAATTTGGCAGACAAGCGGTCTCGATTTGCGCAAGTTTTTCAATGTGAGTGGTGTTCATTACCGCGAGCTCGGCTTGAAGGACAAGCTTCCTACAATGTCAGAGGATGAAATGCTTGAGCTGTTGGCTTCCAATGGCAAGCTGATCAAACGGCCTCTTATCGCAAGCGATCGTACGGTAACCCTTGGTTTCAAAGAAGAAGAGCTGGAGAAGGCTTGGGGAGGGAAGGCATGATGCGCCAACCTTCCAACAGACTGAACCATCTTTCCGCCGACATTTTTTCAGAGATGGAGGCTCGCAAAAGGGAAGTTGCCAAAACAAGAACGGTATACGACTTGAGCATCGGCAGTCCTGATCAGCAGCCTGACGAGAAGCTACTGCAAACGTTAATCTATGCCATCCAGCAACCAACTGCTTTTCGCTATCCATTGAGCGATGGAACGGCGGCCTTCCGAGAAGAGGTCGCCCGCTGGTATCAATATCGTTTTGGGGTGGAGCTGGCGCCTGATGGGGAGGTTCATTCCTTGATGGGGTCACAGGATGGTTTGGCTCACTTTGCTTTGGCATGGACCGATCCTGGAGATATCGTCCTCGTACCTGATCCTGGGTATCCAATCTACGAAGGCAGTGTTCATTTGGCGGGAGCGGTACCTTACCGGATGCCTCTGCGGGCAGAAAATGAATTTTTGCCAAAGCTGACAGACATTCCAGAGGAGATAGCGACTCGTGCAACGTTCATGATTCTGAACTATCCGAATAATCCGGTTTCCGCGGTCGCTACCCTTGCCTTTTTTGAAGAGGTCGTGGCTTTTGCCAAGCGTTTTGACATTATCGTGGTTCATGATTTGGCCTATTCGGAAATGGTGTTTGACGGCTACCAAGCGCCGAGCTTTTTGCAAGTGCCAGGAGCGAAGGAAGTAGGAATTGAATTTAATTCGTTTTCCAAGAGCTTCAACATGGCAGGTTGCCGGATCGCTTACGTTGTAGGGAATGCAGACATCATCAAGCCGCTTGCGATTGTCAAATCCAATATCGATTACGGCGTCTTTTTGCCTGTACAGCAAATGGCCATTGAGGCTTTGCGAAGGGATCGGGAATCGGGTGGGAAAAACACAGTCGCACCCGTTTACCAAGAACGGCGTGATGTGCTGCTAGGGGCATTGGCACAGGCAGGATGGAGCATTCCATCTCCCAAGGCGACCATGTTCGTCTGGGCAGCTGTACCGAACGGCTGGACGTCACGAGAGTTTGCCTTCGCTGTACTGGAGAAAGCCGGAGTCGTGGTCGTTCCGGGAAGTGCCTTCGGCGAAGAAGGAGAAGGGTATGTACGAATTGCTCTCGTTCAACCTCCCGAAATCTTGTTAGAGGCTGTGGCTGCCATCGATCAATCCGGGATTCTTCGCATGAAAACAAGTGTGTAGCGGTTGAAGTCAAAAAAGAGGGGATGAGCTTTCATGCGTTTGCACGAAGAAATGCCTGACTTTCCTGGGATTACAGAGTGGATCAACGGGCAAGTAACCAAAGCTGATTTGTTTGGAAGTCCTGTCTTGGTGCATATCTGGTCCGTCAGTTGTTACATGTGCAAGGAATCGATGCCAAGCATAAACGAATGGCGAGATCAATACGCTGCTAACGGTTTGAAAGTCATTGGAATTCATATGCCTCAATCGGAAAAAGATACAGACATCGAGATGATCAAGAAGGCGATTGCAGAACAACATTTGACACACCCTATTGCAATCGATAATGATAGAGGGACAGCCGATGCATTCCAGAATGAATACGTCCCCGCTTTTTATTTGTTTGACGAGGCTCTTCAGTTACGTCATTTTCAGGCAGGAGAGAAGGGTCTCCAACTGGTAAAAAAACGCTTGTTCAGAATTTTGGGGATCGAAGAGGAATCCTAGAATGTTCGTCTAATTATGTATGTGTAATGGATTGTACCCGATAGGAGGATATGTAAACGATGGAATTCCCGAAAAATCTACGTTACAGTGAAGAGCATGAGTGGGTGCGAGTAGAAGGAAACAAGGCGTACATCGGAATCACTTCTTTTGCTCAATCAGAGCTGGGTGACATCGTGTTTGTCGAATTGCCTGAGGTAGGCACGACAATCCAACAGGATGAGCCGTTTGGTAGCGTGGAATCGGTAAAAACCGTTTCTGAGCTGTACGCTCCTGTAACTGGTAAAGTAGTAGAAGTAAATGGCGAACTGGAAGATGCACCTGAACTGGTTAACTCCTCGCCATACGAGCAAGCATGGATGATCGTCGTCGAATTGTCTGATGCAGCTGGGCTGGACAAGCTGATGGATGCAGACAAATACGAAGCGATGGTAAAAGAATAGGAAACAAAAAAGCCGGGGCTTTTATGCTCCGGCTTTTCTTTATTTAGGGATGGACTACTCCAGCTTGAATGTTCGTACTGCATCATTTAGCTCTTCTGCCATTTTCGCTAGCATCGTTGCAGCCGAAGAGATTTCCTCCATGGAAGCGGTTTGTTCTTCCGCTGCTGCTGCAACTGTTTGAGAGTTGCCAGCTGATTGTTCTGCGATTTGTGTAATATGCGTTATTGCAGATACAATCGTTTGCATTTGCTGACTGATCTTGCTCATTTCTGTTGTCACTTCATTCATACGGTCGAGCAGCCCTGACGTGGAGCCAGTAATTTGCTCAAATGCATTTCCTGTTGAGCGAACGAGTGTCATGCCTTCTCCCAAAATAGAAGCGCCATGATTCATTGCCGCGATCGCTGAGCCTGTGTCCTGCTGAATCACGGTGACGATGTGACTGACTTGCTCAGCGGCAGAGCTGGACTGCTCGGCCAACTTGCGCACCTCGTCGGCTACAACTGCAAAGCCTCGTCCTTGTTCTCCGGCGCGAGCTGCTTCGATAGCGGCGTTCAGAGCGAGCAGGTTGGTTTGATTGGCGATCGTCGTGATGAGTGAGATCATTTCTCCAATCTCTTGGGAGCGCTGGCCTAGCGTATTGACGATGGTAGAGGTCTTGGCCATCTGGCTATGGATCACATCCATGTGCTCGACCGTTTTAGCTGCCATCTGATTGCCATCTGTGGCTTGGCGGTTCGCTTCTTGTGTAGAGAGATTTACATCCTCAATTCCTTTTTCCATCGCTTCAATGTGTACGGCAATCTCGTTGATGACTTCATAGCCTTGAACAGTCGCATCCACTTGCTGCTCAGTACCGTAGGCAATTTCTTGAACGGATTGAGCGATCTGCTCTGTTGCTTTGCTCGTCTGTTCCGCACTTGCCATCAATTGCTCAGACGTAGCAGCAACCTGTTGAGCGTTGAAGCTGACTTGACCCAGCGTTTCGCGCAAGGTTGCCGTCATGGAGTTGAAGCGATTTGCCATAACCCCTATCTCATCGGCTGTCTGAATATCCATGGAAGCAGTAAAATCGCCGTTGGAGAGGGCTTGCGACAGCTGGTTGGCTCGCTCGATTTGTTTGGTCAGGTATTTGCTGAAGGAATAAATGACAGCAATCATGATCAACAGACCGATCAGGCTCACCGTACAAAGCTCAAAGAACAAGTCATAGAGAGGATCTGCAATTTCTTTTTCTGGCATAACGAGAGCGATTGTCCAGTTTGTATCTCCGAGCTCTTGAAAATAAACACGATTGATGCCGTTTTCATCGTTAAACGTCTTCATGCCTGACTTCTCTTCTAGAAGAGAAGGACCTATTGCTGCCAAGGAAGCATTCTCGTCAGATTGAACGGAATGATTCATCAGCTTGTCTGATTGAGGATGAGCGAGGTATCTCCCTTTTTGATCCACCAAAAAGGCCCAACCTGTTTCGCCTACTTTTGTACTAGAGACGAGCTTTTCCACGTCAGTGAGGGTAATATCGTCTGTGGCCACACCCAGAAGCTTTTTATCCGGGGTGTAAAAAGGAGCGACTACCGTCACCATTGACACCTTGGAAATTTCGTCAAAGTACGGCTCTGAATAATCGCTTTTCTTTGTGGTCGTGATGCCGACCTTGTACCAGTCTTGATTTGGATAGTTATAGGAGTCGCTGCTGTATTCATCTGTAATGTTAACCTTGCCGTCAGTCTTTGCCCCGTATGTAGCAACGAGTTTTTTGTTCGGGTCAAAAGCGTAAGGTTCCATGAAAATTCCCATTCCAACCGTCGTGTCATTAATGAGAACGGTTTTGGACAGCAGGGAATTTAACTGCTCCAGCGAATTTGTAATAGGAGCCATTTCAATAAAGCGAGCCATACTCAGGGTTACCTTGCTGTGGGCTTCCAGTTGCTTTTCCACATTGCTGCCGACCATATCTAGTTGATAATTCATTTTGTCCTCAATTTCCTGGTTCAGTTGGTCGACAGAGAACCAGAAACCGATACCCACAACGAGCAAAAGTGTCAAGATAATGACAGGAAGGGTAATAGTCAGAGTCCGAGCACGAAGACTTTTGAAACGAAACATGAAACCGCTCTCCTTTTGAATTTTTGCTAAAACGATTATTATTCCTTATTATCGGATAGATTAAGACTATCTTGTATGATGGATTTAGGCAAATGAGGGAAAATATTCACGCTAGTCAGAAAATGTTGCAGAAATCAAAGTAAATCGAGTAAAATAGATAAACCAAATCTTTATGCGATTTCCTTCATTGGTATCATTTGCGGGTGGAGTGTTAATGGGTATATAAGCTACAATGCGGATACAGACAGAAGTTTCGACCAAGAAACGGACATGGACGTTTCATTTGGCGAATAGGGAGGGAGACTATATGAGTTTTTGTTGTGGTGCTGGAATGGTAGGTTCCGTAGGCTCAGTCCGTCATTATAAAACGCTTGTACACAATGTCCCCATCATGTTTTGTCCTGTATGTGACAGAATTGAGGTTCATCCCGGTATTGAGGGAGAATACGAAATTTTAGTAGAATATGCTCAGGGAGATCAGGCTCCAGAAGTGGATTTTGCTGACTTTGTGAGTGTTGACAATACATCCGAGTTGTTTGAGAATTGTACCATGACGGATGAAGCGGCCAGCTTCGCCGAAGTATTAAAGCAGCAGATCGATATTTCACTTGATCTGCTCGGAGTCGCCAAGGAGTTACAGGATGACGATTGGCGGGAAGCATTGATGATTCGTTTAAGACGGTTAAGTGAGCGATTGAAGCAGTACAATAAAAGAAAAGCTAATGTCGCACAAGAGCGCATGACCTGAGTTGACGTGGGAGGCAGTGTGAATGTTTCATTTGAAAGCCGTTCACCACATCGCATTGAATTGTAGTGATGTTGTGAAGGTAGCTCGTTTTTTTAAGGACATTTTGGAAGTCCCTATCCCGGAAGAGAATATGACGGAAGGAGCACCTGTCTACTTTCAAATTGGCACATACACACGGATCGGTCTTCATCCTCATGGCGGGGAAGCTGGGAAAGGCGGCGTAGGGCAGGTCGATCATCTCGCCTTCTCTGTGCAAAGCCGAGCTGAGCTGGACTATCTGGTCGATAAGCTGGAGGCAGAGAATATTTGCTATCGTGGCCCAATTACACAGCCTACTAGCTATAATTTGTATTTTGAGACACCCGATGGTCACCACCTTGAGGTGCGACTCGATAAAGACGAGTTTGATGAGTAGTGTTTCAGGAAGCATCTGCGTAAAGCGGATGCTTTTTTTATTTGCCATCTCACTACTGTGGTGCGGAAAAAGGGGTTGCGGTTGTGGATGTTTTTTTAGTTTTAGAAGGTTCCGATGAACAAACAAAGCTGGTGAGAAGAAAAAGCACAGGGCTCGTAGACCTTGACGAAGCCTCCCCAGTCGGAACTTAAAAAAGGGGACCACGCTTGTCGAACACTTCTTCCTTGAGAAACTTCCGCCCGTAGGGTGGCTTTGGCTCGACGGTCCCCTTTTTTAAGTGGAGACGGCCAGTGAATCCCCCTTGGCGTGTCAGAGTCAAGAGAACTGTGCTTTTTCTTCTCCTCCACTATGTTGACTCAAAGCCTTCTTTAAAGGTCTTTCTAAAATGTCGAGAAAAAGATGGCTCCCCTGACAACAGCCGACAGTGACTCTCATTCCTCGCCAAAGGATTCGACCTGACAGGCCACGAACCCAATTGGGAAGAGAGGGGTGGAATGCAGATGATCGGAATGGGCAGACTGCTTTTTGAACTGGGCGAGAGACTGCAAGGAAAAGCACACTTGCGATTCATAACAGCAGGATGGGAGCGCAGGATCGGAATTGTGGTCGATGATTCACCGTCACAGTGGCAATTGACGATAGCAAAAGGCGTTGCATCATGGGATGTGTGGACAGAAGAGCAGTCTGCCGATCTGATCATCAGGGGAGCGGAGAAACAAATGCACATGCTGTTTGGCGGCGATGAGCTCGTCTATGCGCTCGCCAAAGAAAAGGTGCAAATAGCAGGGCCATTGCGTGACCAATTGAAGCTCGATGCCATTTTGCGACTGACCTGTCGGTGAACTGTCTATTAGGGCAGTGTGATATAATAGGAAGAAACGGTTTTGGAGGAGGCGCTTTAATGTCTACTGTTAAGTCGTTGCAACAGACGGTTGCCGCACGTAAAGATGCTATTGCCGAAACATTCCGTCATCTGCATGAGAATCCGGAGATAAGCTGGAAGGAAGTAGAAACGACTCGTTATTTGGCCGAGCGCATGCGTGCCTTGGGACTGCGTGTTACGACTTTTGACGATTGTACAGGATTAGTGGCTGAATGGGGCGAAGGGAAGCCAGTTGTTGGCTTGCGCACAGATATCGATGCTCTCTGGCAAGAAGTGGGCGGTGAATGGCGCGCGAATCATTCCTGCGGTCATGACGCCCATATGACATTGATCGTGGAAACGGTAGAAGCATTGGTTGCCGCTGGATATCAACCGCCGGGAACGTTAAAAATTTTGTTCCAACCAGCAGAAGAAAAAGGAACGGGAGCATTGAAGCTGGTGGAGAAGGGTGTCGCCGATGACATCGATTATTTGTACGGTGTTCACTTAAGACCGATTCAGGAGATGGCAAATGGAACCGCGGGACCCGCTATTTACAATGGAGCAGCTATGTTCCTTTACGGAGAAATCACAGGAGTGGCTGCGCACGGAGCGAGACCGCATCTCGGGATCAATGCGATAGAAGTAGCGGGAGCCATTATTTCTGGACTCGGGCATATACATATCAATCCGATGGTGCCTGCTACCGTTAAAATGACCATGCTGCAAGCCGGGGGAGAGAGCTACAACATTATTCCGGACAAGGCGCGTTTTGCTCTCGATCTGCGAGCGCAGACGAATGAGGCGATGGAGACCCTCGAGAATCGCGTTCGTCAAATGATTAACGGAGTCGAGGAGTCTTTTCAGGCACGCATAGAGGTAGAGTCCGGTTCTCGCATGGTGGCGGCGGAGGTCGATGATCAAGCGAAGGCATTTATGGAGCAGGCGATCGTAGATGTGCTCGGTCAAGAGAATTTGCGAGCGGCTCCTGTCAGTCCGGGAGCGGAGGATTTCCACTACTATACGGTGGAGCGCCCTCATATCAAGGCGACGATGCTGGCTCTTGGATGTGATTTGGTGCCAGGGCTGCATCATCCGCTGATGCACTTTGACCGCTCTGCATTGGAAAAAGGTGTGGCGATTTTGTGTCAGACAGTCGTAAAAACGTTTGAAAATACGTAAATCTTTATGCCTTGTGAGAGCAACACTAAGGGAGTAAACTCTTGGTGTTGCTCTTTTTGTGGGGAAAATGTCTCTGTGTACTTCCCGTATAGTCGATAGACTGATTGGTTTGTGGACAAAATACTGCTGTTGGGGAATAATACGCATGAGGAGGGTTATTCACACATTCTCCATGAGAGATTATAAAATTATGTAGCTTATTTAGCTAAATGTGATATACTAATTACAAATCGAGCGACAATTAGAAAGTCACAATAAATGATACACATTTTGGGAAGGAGATCGTTCACACATGGAAACCAATACGGTTCAAAAGCTTACTGACATTCTTGGAGCTACAAAAGTGTATCATAACTTACCTGTAGCTAATCTTGTTGAGATGGCAGTGAAGCGTGGCGAAGGGATTTTGACCGATAAGGGGGCGCTCAATGCGCTAACAGGGAAGTTTACCGGCCGTTCGCCAAAGGACAAATTTGTGGTGGACGAAGCTTCCGTACACGATAAAATCAACTGGGGTCCGGTTAACCAACCAATCAGTACTGAAAAATTCCAAGCACTTCAACAAGACGTGCTCCAATACTTACAATCAAAAGATGAACTGTTTGTCTTCGATGGCTTTGCGGGTGCAGATACAACCTATCGCCTGCCAATCCGCGTAGTGAACGAATTCGCATGGCATAACCTGTTTGCACGTCAGCTGTTCATCCGTCCGTCCGAAGAAGAACTGGCTGCGCACGAATCAGAATTCACGGTTATTTATGCGCCTAATTTCAAGGCCAATCCTGCGGTACACGGAACAAACTCCGAGACCTTCATCGTGATGAGCTTTGAGCAAAAGACAGTATTGATCGGTGGCACTGAGTATGCTGGCGAAATGAAAAAGTCGATCTTCAGCGTCATGAACATGCTGCTTCCAGAGCGCAACGTACTCTCGATGCACTGCTCTGCGAACGTAGGTAAAGACGGTGACGTTGCCCTGTTCTTCGGTTTGTCCGGTACAGGAAAAACAACGCTGTCTGCTGACCCGGACCGCTTCTTGATCGGTGACGATGAGCACGGCTGGTCTGACAATGGCGTGTTCAATATCGAAGGCGGATGCTATGCAAAATGCGTCAAGCTGTCTGAAGAAGGCGAACCGCAAATCTGGAAAGCAATCCAGTTCGGTACCGTACTTGAAAATGTAGACGTAAACGAAGCGACTCGTGTAGCAGACTACGATAGCACCAAATATACAGAGAATACACGCGCTGCATACCCAGTGGAAGCAATTCCGGGTGCTGTGATTCCAGGCGTGGGCGGGCAACCAAATGTCATCGTCTTTTTGACAGCCGATTCGTTCGGTGTATTGCCTCCAATCTCCAAGCTGAATAAAGAGCAAGCCATGTATCACTTCCTGTCTGGCTACACCAGCAAAATGGCAGGTACAGAGCGTGGTGTAACTGCTCCGCAAACAGAGTTTTCTACTTGCTTCGGTTCTCCATTCTTGCCACTGCATCCTGTAGTATATGCAGAAATGCTCGGTAAGAAGATTGACGATCGCAAGGTTCAAGTATACCTGGTGAACACTGGTTGGACTGGTGGCCCGGTAGGTGTTGGGCAACGTATGAAGCTGTCCTACACGCGTGCGATGGTAACAGCAGCAGTGAACGGTGAGCTGGAAAAAGTAGACTATGTAGCTGACGAGATTTTCGGGGTACAAGTACCGACTTCTTGCCCGAACGTTCCTGCTGAAGTTCTGCAACCACGCAATACATGGGCAAACAAGGAAGAATACGACAAGCAAGCGGCTGATCTGGCTGCACGCTTCATTGAGAACTTCGAGAAAAAATTCCCGAATGCAGCAGATATTGCGAATGCGGGTCCTAAAGTAAAGTAATCGAACAAGAAAGAAACGGGTAGACAATAAGGTCTATCCGTTTTTTCTTCGTGAAAACAGAAAAAACCGTCAGTGACCGACGGTTTTTAGCTCATCCGTTACTTGCTGCCATCGAATACTTTCGAGGTATTGATTGGGACAACTTTTCCATTTGACTGACGGAAAAGAGTCAGGTAAGCTTCCCAAGGGAGCCCTTCAATAGTGTGATAGCGATACATAACGAGAAACTCCTGATCACTCATTCCTGTCAGATTGACATAACCTTTGGAAACGACCTCTTTCTCTGGTCCGCAATAGTACAAGCTGCCTTTTACATCGGAAGGGTCACAAGGAAGCGGCAAGGTGTCTTTTGCCTGCTGGACAATTGCTTCTGGAATGCTACTGCCAGCGCCTGAAAAACGGACAGCAGGGGTTTTATTGTCCCATTCCTGCTTTATGCCGAGTGCATTGGCAACAGTCGCTACAGGTGCATAAACGTTTCCATTATATATGAATGGTTCTGCTTTCGTTTTGACGACCTGGTCATTGACTATCAATTTAATGTTGGAGAAACGAGCAGGTATTTTCTCTGTGCCCGTTTTTGCGAAGACTGTGGTGCCACCTACAAGTAGTAAGACAATAGCGAGTCCAATAGCGAGTTTCTTGTTACTCTTTTTCAAAATGCTCCATCCCTTTCTAGGTATCCAGTGGTGTTTTTTGAAAAAATTACCTAGAATTTAGACGGAAACGTATGTCCAAAAGTTACATAGGGAAAAATGCTGCGGAAGCAACAATATTTAGGAAGGATTCATGAGCAAAAACGGACTTTCTAAATATAATGATATAAAAAATACAGATATGTTTCATTCCTTGATTTATAATTATTCTTATTATAAGATAGTTATTGAGAATGGATTGAGAATTTACCAACTCACTTTTGACGTGTATGGAGGGAATTCAGATGACAGCAGTACCGCATTTGCAAATAAAAAACCTTCGCGCCAAGATCGAGGACAAAGAGATCCTCAAAGGCCTGAATTTGGAGATCAAGGGCGGCGAAGTGCACGCGATCATGGGACCAAATGGTACCGGTAAATCGACATTGGCATCCACATTGATGGGTCACCCAAAATATGAGGTAACCGATGGCGAAGTGCTGATCAATGACGAAGACTTGTTGGAAATGGCAGTAGACGAGCGCGCACGTGCAGGTCTGTTCCTGGCGATGCAATACCCGTCCGAAATCAGCGGTGTAACTAACTCTGACTTCCTGCGCTCTGCGATCAACGCACGCCGTGGCGAAGGAAACGAAATCTCCCTGATGAAATTCATCCGTGAGATGGACAAAAAGATGAACACGCTGGAAATGGATGAGTCTTTCTCCCACCGTTACCTGAACGAAGGTTTCTCCGGTGGTGAGAAAAAGCGTAACGAGATTCTGCAAATGATGCTATTGGAGCCAGCTATCTGTATTCTGGATGAAATCGACTCCGGTTTGGACATCGACGCATTGAAAATCGTTGCAGCTGGTGTAAACGAAATGCGCTCCGCAGACCGCGGATTCTTGATTATTACGCACTACCAGCGTTTGCTGAACTATGTAAAGCCTGACTTCGTACACGTCATGATGCAAGGTCGTATCGTGAAGTCCGGTGGTCCTGAGCTTGCTGAACGCCTGGAGGCAGAAGGCTATGACTGGATCAAGGAAGAGCTCGGCATCGAGGACGAAACCGTAAACGCCAACGTGTAGGATGAAGGAGGCAGCAGTGAAATGAGTGTGGATGTACAGCTACGCTTCGATTCCGAGGCGATCACCCAGTACTCCAAAGCTAATCAGGAGCCTGCCTGGTTCCTGGAAAAGCGCCTCGCTGGACTGAAGGCGGCGGGAGAGCTGGCGCTCCCTGCCTTGGAGAAAACGAAGATTGATAAATGGAATACCGTTGATTTCGATCCGTTCCAAACCACTGCAAAGGTGGCAGCGGCGAATGAACTCAGCGATTTGGTAAAAGCACAAATCGATGTCGACAGCGTGAAAAACCTGTTGGTACAAAAAAATGCTTCTACCGTTTTTCAAGCAGTATCCGATGAGCTGAAGGCACAAGGCGTGATTTTCACGACGTTTGCTGATGCACTGCAAACACATGGCGATCTCGTGCAAAAATATTTGCTGAACGTAATCGCACTTGATGAGCACAAGCTGACTGCTCTGCATACGGCAGTTATGAATGGTGGCGTATTCCTCTACGTTCCGAAAAACGTGGAAGTAGATGTTCCACTGCAAGCTGTGTATGAAATCGCAGGCGACAACGCTCTGTTGGCTCCACATGTTTTGATCGTGGCAGAAGCGAACAGCAAAGTAACCTACGTGGATACATATGTATCTGGCGAAGGCAAAAGCATGGTTGCGAACAGCCTTGTTGAAGTATATGTAGGCGCGGGCGCATCTGTGCAAGTAGCTTCTGTACGTTCTCTGTCTGTAGACGTTCACGACTACAGCTTCCGTCGTGCAACCGTTGAGCGCGATGGAAAAATGGAATGGATTTTGGGTGAGATGAACGATGGCAATACCGTTGCCAACAATACCACCATCCTCAAGGGAACTGCTTCGATCGCAGAGACCAAATCCATTTCTGTAGGTACTGGTTCCCAACGCCAAAACCTCACTTCCCAAGTTCAGCATATCGGCACGCACACCGAGTCTGACATGGTGAGCAAGGCTGTTATGACGGATGAAGCAGTGAGTATCCTGAACGGTATCACGAAAATCGAAAAAGGCGCTGAAAAGGCAAACGGCGTACAGGCGGAAAACATCCTGATGCTGAGCGATAAATCTCGCGGTGATGCCAACCCGATCCTGTTGATCGACGAGGATGACGTTAAAGCGGGTCACGCAGCTTCGGTAGGACGTTTTAGTGAAGAGTCTATCTTCTACTTGATGTCCCGTGGTATTTCCCGTCAAGGCGCAGAACGTCTGATCATTCTCGGCTTCCTGGAGCCAGTTGTCGCTGAGATTCCAGTAGAAGAAGTGAAAAACAGACTCCGTCAGGCGCTTGAAAGGAAGTTAGGCTAATGAACGCCAAGGAGCTTCGGAAATATTTTCCCATCCTTGACCAGGAAGTAAACGGACATCCGCTCGTTTACTTGGACAATGGTGCAACCTCTCAAAAACCGATTCAGGTTATTGAGGCGATGGCTAAATACTACAGGGAGTATAACTCCAATGTGCACCGTGGCGTGCACACCTTGGGCAACATAGCGACAGATGGGTACGAGGGCGCGCGTGAAAAAGTTCGCGCCTTCATCAACGCCCGTGAAGCCGCAGAAATCGTCTTTACGCGTGGTACGACATCTGCTTGTAATACGGTAGCGTATGGCTATGCTCGCATGTTCCTTAAGCCGGGAGATGAAATCGTGACCACATTGGTGGAGCATCACGCCAATTTCATTCCTTGGCAGCAGGCAGCCAAGGCGACCGGAGCGACTTTTAAGTTCATTCCGCTGGCAGAGGACGGCACCGTTACTCTGGAAGCGGTTAAGGAAACGATTACGGACAATACCAAACTCGTTGCCATTCACCATGTTTCCAACGTATTGGGGGATACTACCCCAATCAAGGAAATTGCCCAAATCGCCCATCAGCATGGTGCACTTCTCTTTGTGGACGGAGCGCAGGGTGCTCCACACAAGAAAATCGACGTTCAGGATTTGGATTGCGATTTTTATACGTTTTCCGCGCACAAGATGGCTGGTCCGACAGGCGTAGGTGTCCTGTATGGCAAGCGTGAGGTGCTGGAGCGTGTGGAGCCGATGGAGTTCGGCGGAGAAATGATCGACTATGTGGATATGTACGACTCCACGTGGAAGGAGCTTCCTTGGAAATTTGAAGGAGGTACACCGATCATCGCAGGAGCTATCGGATTGGGAGCAGCGATTGACTTTTTAGAAGAGATCGGAATGGACAATATCGAGCGTCATGAAAAACATCTCGTGAAATACGCGATGGAACAAATGCGCGAGATTGAAGGACTGAAGATTTACGGCCCACAGCAGGATCGCAGCTGCTTAATTACATTCAACCTGGATACGGTACATCCGCATGATTTGGCGACGGTGCTCGACAGCTACGGAATCGCAGTTCGTGCCGGTCATCACTGCGCACAACCGCTGATGCGTTGGCTGAATGTGACGGCTACCGCTCGGGCAAGCTTCTATCTGTACAATACAGAAGAAGAAGTAGATGTGCTGATCGCGGGCTTGAAGAAGACGAAGGAGTATTTCGGCAATGTCTTCTCTTGATGATTTATACCGCCGCGTCATTATGGATCACTACCAGAAACCGCGCAACCGCGGGAAGCTGGAAGAATCCGAAGGTCTCATTGTAAATTTGAATAACCCGACCTGTGGCGACAGCATCTCGCTCTCCTTGAAAGTGGAGGATGGCAAGGTGGTAGATGCCAAGTTCCTCGGAGAAGGCTGCTCGATCAGCATGTCATCTGCATCAATGATGACGGATGCGATCAAAGGCAAACCAGTTGCTGAAGCACTGGAGCTGTCACAGAAATTCTCCGATATGATGCAAGGTAAAGATATCGATGACTCGATTGATCTTGGCGATATTGAAGCTTTGTCTGGTGTAGCCAAGTTCCCAGCACGAATCAAGTGCGCGACATTGGCTTGGAAAGCATTGGAGCAAGGCGTCAAACAGGCAGAGCAGGAATAGTGATGGGTAAGGGATATGAACACGAAGGAGTGAGCAACGATGGCTGTTAAAGGCCCAGAAATACAGGAGTATCAGTACGGTTTCCACGATAAAGACGTTTCCGTATTCCGTACGAAAAAGGGTTTGACCCGCGAGATCGTCGAAGAAATTTCGAAGATCAAGGATGAGCCAGCTTGGATGCTGGAATTCCGTTTGAAATCGCTGGACATCTTCAACAGCATGCCGATGCCAAAATGGGGCGGCGACCTGGATGACCTCGATTTTGACAGCATCACCTACTACGTAAAGCCTTCTGAAAAGCAAGGCCGTAGCTGGGATGAGGTACCAGAAGAAATCAAGGCAACCTTCGATAAGCTGGGTATTCCAGAAGCAGAGCAAAAATTCCTCGCTGGTGTATCTGCTCAGTACGAATCTGAGGTTGTTTACCACAACATGCAGGAAGACCTGGAAAAACTGGGTGTTCTCTTCTGCGACATGGATTCCGCAGTAAAACTGCACCCAGAAATCGTGAAGGAATACTTCGCGACAGTGATTCCTCCAGCAGACAACAAGTTTTCTGCACTGAACTCGGCAGTATGGTCAGGTGGCTCCTTCATTTACGTTCCAAAAGGCGTAAAAGTGGAAACTCCGCTGCAAGCATACTTCCGCATCAACTCCGAGAACATGGGTCAATTCGAGCGTACGCTGATCATCGCGGATGAAGATTCCTTCGTTCACTATGTAGAGGGCTGTACAGCTCCAATCTACAGCACGGATTCCTTGCACTCTGCTGTTGTAGAAATCATCGTAAAAGAACGCGCTCGTTGCCGTTATACCACGATCCAAAACTGGTCCAACAACGTATACAACCTCGTTACCAAACGTGCGGTTGCTTACGCGGATGCGAACATGGAATGGATCGATGGTAACATCGGTTCCAAGCTGACGATGAAATACCCAGCAGTTATCATGAAAGGACCTCGCGCAAAAGGTACTGTTCTTTCCATCGCAGTAGCAGGAAAAGGACAACACCAAGACGCAGGTGCGAAAATGATTCACTTGGCGCCAGATTGCACATCGACGATCATTTCCAAGTCGATCTCACGTGATGGCGGAAAAGTAACCTACCGTGGTCTGTCCCAGTTTGGACGCAAATCGGAAGGCTCCAAGTCCAACATCAAGTGCGATACGCTGATTCTGGATAAACTGTCCACGTCCGACACGATCCCGTACAACGAGATCATGAACGACAGCATCACGCTTGAGCACGAAGCGACAGTATCCAAAGTATCCGAGGATCAACTCTTCTACCTGATGAGCCGCGGTTTGTCAGAAGCAGAAGCTACTGAAATGATCGTAATGGGCTTCATCGAGCCATTCACGAAAGAGTTGCCGATGGAATACGCGGTAGAGATGAACCGTCTCATTAAGTTCGAGATGGAAGGCTCTATTGGATAATCGTTTTTTAACGGGTAAATACGTGTCTGATTCGTTCAGACACGTATTTTTTATTTGCCCCTGCTTTATTAGGGGAAACGCATAAGCCCTCTGGAGGTAATTCGCCGGAGGGCTGTTTTTACGAGGACGAACTAAATTTCCATAATAAGATCATAAATACCGACATCGGAATGACCCAAAGTAAAGGAATGGCGTTGAGTGCGTAACTCGTTTTGAATTTCAACTTGTGATAGTAGTACCAACTGCCCATCGCTGAGGCAAGTAGTACAAGCGGATACGATAGGATCGTATAGAACACCTCCGGCGCTCCAGTATCATATTCATCTTCAGGTAGAAGCACAATGGTAAAAATAACAGAAATTACCCAAGGCAATAAGAAAATGGCATATACGCTTTGACTAATAGAAAGGACGAGACAAGCTGTCTTGTTTTTCATAAGTGCCTGATTCCTCCTGAAAAGTGGAATTGCTATTAACAAGACGAGGGGGGAGGGAAAAAGGTAACAATATTCTAATTGTATGGGCTTTTTTGCGCGTGTTCAAACATGTACATTCGCTTCACACAATGATAAAATGTTCGTATATACAAGAAAATGCTGCCTAACATCATCGAAGTATGCCTACGTATCCAGGCATGCTTTTTTCGGGCGAGCACAACCATTTCACAAAGATGCAGTTGCTCTTCTATGAGCAGGCAGCCGTAGAGGTTTTCATACTTTTTGGAGCGGGGTTGCACATATGATAGTGGTAAAGCAATTAATGGATCATTGCCACCGCTTTTTTGGGAGTCAAGGTGAGCTGTATCAATCCGAGGATGCGGATATCCTGATTGCCGTCTATCCGGCTACACGCAATCGAGGTTGGTGGACGTATGCCACACTTGAGCTGCACAAGATGGGGGCAACGGAGTACCTCGTCTATTCTTATCAGTTTGAGCAGAGAATGATTACGCATTTGGCGAGAGTAGCGGCCCAGGTAATTCGTCAGTGGGAGAGTCAAACGACCCGCATGGAGTCTGGGAGCATCTTTTCGCTCGGGGATACAATCGTGGAAAAATCGGTTTTGAATCATATGGTACTGACCCCTGCCTATTATGAAGAGGCTGGACTTGAATATTATACAAACGGCAAGGACGTAATCAGGTTCATGATGCTTCATGCAATCGCGGATTCTGAAGCAAAGTTTTTGGAACAATATGGACTTATGGCATTACAGGAATGGTTAGCGCACTCCGGTGTCGATTCCCTGAATGTTACGCGTACGCCTGCCATCTGAGAAGGGAGCGAGCGAAATGTCAGCGATTCGCTTGAGAGTCACCGTAGTAGTGGAACACGAAGGGAAAGTCCTCCTCATCCGTGAGCAGACACAACGAGGCATCTTTTACAACCTGCCAGGGGGAATCGTAGAATATTTAGAAGCGATTCCAGATGCGGCGAAAAGAGAAGTGATGGAAGAGACCGGACTCCTCGTGGAAATGGAGCGATTGATCTGGATAGACGATCGGATCGATCAGGAAGGGAACGGCAAGCATACAGTCGGAGTGGGAGTTCTGGCGAAGCTCATTGGTGAAGAGACGAACCCTACGCCAGGTGGTATCGTCGATGAAGAAATCGAATGGGCTGGCTGGGTCACGCTAGACGAGTGGAAGCAACTGCCGAACGACCACAAGACACGCCCGGATCAAGTCAAGCAAGTCTTGTCTGATCCCACTTATCAACCGATGTACCTGGGAAATATGTTTAGCCGAGCAGAATAAAAATGAAAGACACCGCCCTTTTCTTAGTGAAGAGGAGCGGTGTTTTTTACTTACGCTTTTTGCTGAATGGAAGCCTTTCTTCCTTTTGCGACAGCCAACACGACAATGACAGCCGAAAGAACAGCGCCAAGTGTCAATGGCTCGGACAGGAGGAGCCAGGCTGCGATGATTGATAAAAAGGGTTGAAGGTATTGAATTTGACTGACCTTGGAGACGCCGCCGATTGCCAGTCCGTGATACCAGGCGAAAAAACCGAGAAACATACTGATTACGCTAATATAGCCAAAACCGATCCAGACAGGCCAAGTGGCTTGTTTTAAGTCAGCGAGCAGAGGACCGGAGAGCGGAACGACGAGAAAAGGAAAGGCAAAGATCAACGACCAACTGATGACCTGCCAACCGCCCATTGTCTTGGAGAGCTCACCGCCAACCGCGTATCCGATCGCCGCACTGATGACCGCCCCGAGCAAGGCGAGATCCGCCCATTGGAGGGCACCAAAGCCAGAACTGATCGCGTAGACGAGAATCGTTACACAGGCGATCGCACTAGAAATCCAATACTTTCGGGTAGGGCGTTCTCCTGAAAAAAATATAGCTGCGCCTGCCGTAGCCAATGGCAATAGTGCAATGATGACTGCGCCGTGCGTAGCAGGCACTCTCTCCATCGCCCATGACGAGAAAAACGGGAAGCCCGCTACTACGCCAGCAGATACAAGCAACAGTTTCTTGGTCTCTTGCCAGGTAGGAAACGGTACTCGTTTGATGCTGAGTACCAAAGCCGCTAGTACTGCTGCGATCAACGCTCGTCCCAACCCTGCCGAGAGGGGAAGAGAGCACGGTAACAACCACCTTCGTTACAGGCAAGGTCAAGCTGAAGCTAAGCACCCCGATGAAGCCATACAGCAAGCCCGTTTTCTCTGTATGCAGCTGCTCAGGAGTGGTTGACTGCTCTTTTTGTACGTCCTGCTTCTCGATCGGAAGCTGTCCGCTCATCCGAATCCCATCCTTTGTCGAAGTAAAGTTTCTGTTGTTCCATCTTAGAGGCGACCAAGCATAAACGGTAGAGCCAATTGGCAGCAGGAGCAGTAAGCCAATTTGTCGAAAGTGAAGAAAACAGCAAGTATGGGGGACGGATAGGGATGGAATGGAAGCCGGACAAAGACGCGGGAGTTCCGATCTATATGCAAATCGCCAAAGAGCTGGAACGACAGATTGTATTGGGAGTGCTGCCCCCTGGTACATCTCTGCCGCCAGAAAGAGTGTTGGCACGGCGCTTTGGCGTCAATCGTGGGACTGTATCGGCAGCGTATGAAGAATTGCGAGCCAAAGGTATATTACAATCGTGGCAAGGGAGCGGTACTTGGGTCAGTCGTGATCTATGGGGCGTCAAACAGATGCCAAACTGGTATACCTACACAAATGGTGGGGCATTCTTGCCAGCCTATCCACTCGCGAAACGAATACAGGATGCATGCTTCGATTCCTCGATCATCAATCTGGCAAAGGCAGAATTGGCGACGACGATGATCCCGTCATTGATCCCAACTACGGAGGGGGAAGAAAACGAGATCAAGCTTGAGCTGGGCTACGCGCATCCAAAGGGGGAGCCACGTCTGCGTGAGGCACTAGCTGTGCATTTGCACGAAAACTACGGCATTCACGCTTCTCCCGACGAAATTTTGGTGACGTCAGGAGCGCAGCAAGCACTGCATCTCAATTACACTATGTCTCTTGAATCCCGGAGACGCAATCGCAATGGAGGGACCCTCTTATTCGTATTCTCTTCCCTTATTCAGTTCAGCTGGCCTGCGTTTATTTCGCTTGCCGATGGATGAGGACGGTATTGTACCCGAGGCTGTCTACGACTTGCAGCGAGAACATCGCATTCGCATGGTTTTCGCGAACCCGACCTATCATAATCCAACCGGGACGATATTAAGCGAGGCACGGCGAGCCCAGTTGCTCGATGTTTGTCAGGAGCTGCGCTTGCCACTTGTGGAGGATGACGCTTACGGCGCACTGACACTGGCTGGAAGCCCTAGACCTCCCAAGCCGATCAAAGCCATCGACAAGACAGGTGCTGTTCTGTATGTCGGGAGCCTTTCGAAAACGATTGCGCCAGGCTTACGGATTGGGTGGCTGGTAGGACCAAGATCTGTCGTAGAAAGACTAGCCGATGCCAAGCAACAAATGGACTTTGGCACGAGCAGCGTCTCCCAGCAATTCGCCCGGCAATTCGTTGAGCGAGAGATCTGGAACAACCAGGAGGAGCGAATGTCTCGTTACTTGTTGGAACAGCAACAAGCGATAATACGTGCTATGCACAATCATCTCACCGATTACGCCGTATGGAATGAGCCGGGCGGCAGCTATCATATTTGGTGTCGGTTGCTTGCTCCCAGGGACGAAAAGGAATTGCTAGATGATGCGATTAGGGAAGGTGTCGTATTTACACCTGGTAGCGTCTATGGAGCGGAAGCGGGCTGGCTGCGACTGACCTATTCGTGGGAATGCCCGGAAAATATCGAGGAAGGAATTCGCCGTATCCAAAGAGTCCTTCAGCAGAAAAAGCGATAAGAAAAGGGATTATTTCCTTATTTATGAAACTAATTCCCATCTCACTCGTATGCACTATAGAGGCAATTTTAGAAAGGGGGGACAGTCGTGGGCGTACTTGAAACCGTCTACATGGTCTGCCTTGTACTTGGTCTAATCTACACGGTCATCTCGCTGTTATTTGGCGATACGCTCTCGGATTGGCTGGGACATCTGCATCTGCCTTTTGCACAGCCCATTTTGTTGGTCAGTGGCATGACTGCCTTTGGTGGAGCGGGGTATTTGCTATCTCGATACACTTCTATTGGTACGCTTGTCGTGTTGATGCTGGCTGCTGTCATTGGCATCGCTTTGGCTTTTGTCTCATACTTCCTGTGGGTAAAGCCGATGAGCCATGCGGAAAATTCCACGAGCTATTCCATGAGTCAACTAGGAGGAAAGCTGGGGGAAGTCGGGACAACGATCCCAGCAGAAGGACTGGGAGAAGTGCTGCTGCCGATGATTAGTGGAACTACTTACCATATGGCGGCGAGTCTTGAGGGCGAGATTATCCCGCAAGGAACCCGTGTCGTCGTGGTCGAGGTGCGTGACCATGTCTTGTATGTGATCCCCTTTTACACTGAATCTGGCGAAGGAGATGAGAAGTGATGGTAGATCCTGGTGTTTTGACGATAGTAGGTGTTGTCGTCGCAGTCTTTCTCGTTTTGGGAATTGCCTTTTGGGCCCGTTACAAAACAGTGGGTGCAGATGAAGCCATGATCGTGACGGGTAGCTATCTCGGCTCGAAAAATGTACTAAGTGACGAATCCGGCCGCAAAATGAAGATCGTCCGCGGAGGCGGCGCATTCATCCTCCCTATTTTTCAACAAGCAAACTTTCTGAGTCTTCTGTCTCATAAGCTGGATGTATCGACGCCAGAGGTGTACACCGAGCAGGGCGTTCCTGTCATGGCAGATGGCGTAGCGATCATCAAGGTAGGCGGCTCGATTGAAGATATCGCCACCGCATCCGAGCAATTTATGGGCAAGAGTGACGAGGCACTGCGCGGAGAGGCACAGGAGGTACTCGAAGGCTATTTGCGGGCAATCCTTGGCAGTATGACGGTAGAGGAAATTTACAAGAACCGTGAGCGATTCGCGCAAGAGGTGCAATCGGTAGCGACAAAGGATTTGAAGAAAATGGGGCTGTCCGTTGTCAGCTTCACGATCAAGGATGTCCGGGACAAAAACGGCTATTTAGCTGCCCTTGGAATACCGCAAATCGCTGCAGTGAAGCGAGATGCGACTATTTCGCAGGCTGATGCGGACAAAGAAGCGCGGATCAAGCAGGCACAGGCAGAGGAAGAGGCACGCAAGGCAGAGCTGTTGAAGGAAACGAACATTGCCGAAGCAGAAAAGGAAAAAGAGCTGAAGGTAGCGGCGTTTAAGCAAGAGCAGGACAAAGCGAAGGCGAGCGCGGACCAAGCCTACAAGCTGCAAGAAGCTGTCGCCAAACAGCAGGTTACAGAAGAAGAGATGAAGGTCGATCTCGTCCGCAAGCAGAAGGAAATCGAGCTGGAGGAAAAAGAAATTCTTCGCCGCGAAAAGCAATATGATGCGGAAGTGAAGAAAAAGGCCGACGCCGACCGCTACTCTGTGGAACAGGCGGCAGAAGCGGAAAAAGCGAAGAAGCTGAGAGAAGCAGACGCGATCAAGTACCGCATTGAAGCGGAAGCAAAAGCAAATGCGGAGCAGAAGCGTCTGGAAGGTTTGGCGATTGCCGAGGCTGAAAAAGCGCGTGGTAGCGCTGAGGCAGAAGTCACGCGCCTCAAGCTCGAAGCCGAGGCAGAAGGGAAAGAGAAGCTGGCTGAAGCATTTGAAAAATTCGGTCATGCGGCTGTACTCGATATTATTGCGAAAATGCTCCCTGAGCTGGCTGAGAAAATTGCCGAGCCAATAAAGGCGATCGACAAGGTAACGATCGTGGATGCAGGAGGCGGTCAGGGAGATGGCGTCAATCGTCTGAGCGGGAATGTTACGAAGCTGATGGCCCAACTGCCAGAGATGCTGAAAGACGTATCTGGTTTGGATATGAATAAGATGATCGCAGACTTTATGCAAAAGGGTGGTACCGTACCCACACAGCAACAGCCTGTACCCGTAAAAGTTCAGGTAGAGACGGATTCTGTTTTGGAGAACGAAAACAAATAATCAAACTGATCAGAGGAGAAGTGCCCCTTTATAGCGAGGGGCACTTTTTCGTGGGAAGAAAATCAAGGATAGTCTACCTGCTTGGCACGTCCATATCCTCTCAACAATTCGCTGACCGTTACGAATGTATACCCTCTATTTTTCAGTTCAGGCAATATTTGCTCGAGGGCTTGTACGGTCTGTCTGCGATTGCCTCCGTAATCGTGAAATAGCACGATGTCTCCATTCCGTGCGTTGTTCAAAACCTTGTTGACGATTTTTTTTACACCGGGATCGCTCCAATCACGTGTGTCTTGATGCCACGACCACATGATCAGGAGAAAACCGGCTTGCTTGGCTGTATCGACGACTTTCTCGTCATAATATCCTCCCGGAGGACGAAAGAGGGTGGGACGAACCCCTGTTGCCGAATAAATCGTCTCCTGCGTTTTTTGCACCTCTTCTAATAGTCGATTCGCTGACAGCTTTCGAATATCTGGATGACTGTAAGTGTGATTGGCAATCTCATGTTGATCATTCACGAGAGATTTGACGATTTCCGGGTACTGGCTCACACGATTTCCTACGACAAAAAAGGTAGATTTCGCTTGATACTGCTTCAACAGCGCTGCAATCTGCGGAGTGTATACCTGGTCAGGACCATCGTCAAAGGTAAGGGCAATCACCTTGCTCTCTGTCGGCACTTCCCAAACGATATCTCCTCTTGTTTCGTAATACTCGCGATTTTTTTCCCGGATTGCATTGGCTGTCTCGCTGAAGGAAGGAGCAAGAATGACAGCTAGCAAAAGTGGGAAAAAGAGGATATGCCTTTTCATTCGTTCACCTCTTTATCAGAGACTTTCCTGCTAGGTAGCTGTACACGATGATGTACTCCCCGTTACTATGCGACAAATCTTGATGATTATTCCTGATTGTCCTTATGGAAAAGACACTTGTTCTTTTTGTGCGGATAAATTAAGCTAGTAAAAGCATAAGACGTGAGAGTTAGATGGAGGAATCGATCATGAAGGTAGCAAAATTTGGGGGAACATCACTGGCGAATGCCGAGCAAATAAAAAAAGTATGCCAAATTGCATTGACGGATCGGGACAGACAATTCATTGTTGTATCGGCGCCTGGGAAACGGCATAAGGAAGACACGAAGGTTACTGATTTGTTAATTGCATATGCTGAGCGATTTTTGGCTGGAGAGCCTACAGAGGAAGCGAAACAAGCAATATTCTTGCGCTATCAGGAGATTGTGGCAGGTCTCGGGCTTTCTGCCGAGATTGGTGAAGCGATTGAAGTGGAGCTCGGGGAGGTTCTGGCAAACAAGGCGGGCTTGTCCAAGGAAAGATTCATGGATGCGGTCAAAGCTGCGGGAGAGGATACATGCGCCAAAATTGTCGCTCTTTACTTGCAGAGCTTGGGCGAGGTCGCGACCTACATCAATCCAAAGGATGCAGGAATGCTGGTTACGGATGAAGCAAGCAATGCTCATATCCTCCCTGAAGCGTATGCCAAGTTGGCGACATTGCGAGAGCGGGAGGGTATTGTCATTTTCCCTGGCTTCTTCGGCTATTCACGTTCCGGAGATCTGGTTACTTTTTCGCGCGGCGGCTCGGATATTACGGGATCGATTTTGGCTGCGGCGGTTCAGGCAGAGGTCTACGAGAATTTTACCGATGTCGATTCTGTGTATGTGGTCAATCCGAACCTGATTGCCGATCCGAAAAAGGTGACAGAGATTACGTACCGAGAGATGAGGGAGCTGTCTTATTCCGGTTTTAGTGTGTTCCACGAGGAAGCGTTGATTCCTGCGTATCAAGCAGATATACCCGTATGCATCAAGAATACGAATAATCCGTCTGCGCCTGGTACGATGATTGTGGCCGAGCGAGGATCTGCTACAAACAGGGTGTCGGGTATTGCAAGTGATAGCGGCTTTTGCAGCATTTACGTCAGCAAGTATTTGATGAACCGTGAAATTGGCTTTGGCCGCAAGCTGTTGCAAATTCTGGAGGAGGAAGAGCTTTCGTACGAGCATACTCCATCTGGAATTGATAACATTTCCGTCATTCTGCGAGAGCGCGATCTCACGGAAGAGAAGGAACAGCGGATTGTAGAACGCATCCGCCGAGAGCTGTTCGCTGATGATGTCGCTGTTCAGCATAGTCTTGCACTCGTCATGATTGTCGGGGAGGGCATGCGTCAATCTGTGGGGACAACAGCGAGAGCCACAGCTGCGTTGGCTGCTGCGAAAATCAATCTGGAAATGATCAATCAGGGGTCATCAGAAGTAAGCATGATGTTTGGGGTAAAAGCCGAAGAGGCAGATCGTGCTGTGATTGCTTTGTATCAAGAGTTTTTTGGAGCCGAGGAACCATTGGTTTCCTCATCGTCACAATCCACTTCTGTCAAGATGTAGTCGCGTGCTGCAAATGAGCCGCAACTTCCATCCTGTACCCATTGATAGACACGCCATTCTGGCTGTTCGGTTGCGAGTCCCACAATCCAATAGCTGAGCGTGGGATAATGCCAGCCAGCTATGTCGCGTGCAGAAGGGATTGGCGGCGTATGGGGATGTGTATGCAAGACCCCCAACCATTGAAGATTGTGCTTGCGGATGTGCTGCAAGGCTTGAAGAAATGTTTTCCCATCCCAAGCGAACACGTGCTTGTCGGGTGAGACGGGCATCGGTACACAGGCCGTAATCGTTGCTCCACGACCTGCGAGCAAAGCAGAATACTCATAAGGAAACGCCTCTTGTGCTTCGGCCAGGAGGCGTTTCGCTACTTTTTTCGTCAGGAATATTTTGTTATCCTTAATCGCAAAGGGTTCACCCAACCAAGCGGGATTTTTCATTCGGCTTCCGTCCTTCTTCTCTATTCGACCATGATTTGGAGGTTAGCATTCGATGACTACGATACAAGTGGGAGTTTGCGGCTGGGGCGATCAGCACGAATTGTACGTACAAGGTGTACGCAATCGAGACAAGCTGTCGGTATATGCCAGCCACTTTCCAATTGTAGAGGTGGATAGTTCTTTTTACGCTATTTTACCACAGCGAAATTACGAATCGTGGGTGAAGGATACACCTGAACGATTTGGCTTTATCGTCAAGCCTCATCAAGGGATGACGGGGCATCAACGGGGGGACGCTTCGGGAAGCAGACGGGAATTGTTTCGTCAGTTCGAAGAGAGCATTCAGCCGGTCGTGGAGGCTGGCAAGCTCAAAGCGTTACTGTTTCAGTTTCCGCCGTGGTTTGATTGTACCCGAGAGCATGTCCAGTATGTGACCGCTTGTCGCCAAGCCATGCAGGCGTATCCGTTTGCGGTTGAGTTTCGCCATCAAAGCTGGTTTGAATCACGGTATTCGGAGCGAACACTGGATTTCTTGCACAACATCGAAGCGACACATGTTGTATGTGATGAGCCACAAGTGGGAAAAGGCTCGGTCCCGATTGTTCCTGCCGTGACGAAGCCAACCTTGGCGTTGGTTCGCTTTCATGGGCGCAACAAAGCGGGCTGGCGAGATCCCGGAGAGGGACAAAATTGGCGGGATGTCCGTTATTTATATCGATACAGTGAGACAGAGCTTGCAGAATGGGTTGAACACATCAGACTGCTCGAACGGCAAGCGGATGAAGTCTGCATTTTGTTCAACAATAACTCTGGAGGAGATGCAGCAGCGAATGCGAAGCAGTTTTCGGAGATGCTTGGCCTTGCACCTACTGGTCTGAATCCTCGTCAGATGGACCTGTTCTCCACGTAGCAAGAAAGAAGGGGAGTTCATGCTTGTAGTAATTGCCATCTTATTTGTCATCATCGGAGTCTTGGCTGGCGTCATTGGCAGTATCGCGGGTCTGGGTGGTGGGATTTTTTTCGTGCCTGCTCTGTTGTATTTTGCGAACTGGTACATGCCTGGATCGATGAACCCGCAAGTAGCAGCGGCGACTTCGTTGATTGTGATTGCGGTAACCGCCCTTTCTTCTTCCCTTTCTTATCTCAAGCAAAATAAAGTAGATAAGCAGAGTGCCTTGCTCTTTTTTATCGGGAGTGCGCCGGGTGCTATTGTGGGCGTGTATCTTAATACATTACTAGCAGTGGGGGGCTTTTCGCTGCTGTTTGGCTTGTTTCAGCTCTCCATGTTCGTCGTATTGATGGTCAAAGACAAAATCAAACCACGCAGCATGGAGTGGGAAGTCCAACGCCACTTCATCGACAACGAAGGAAATGAATATGTGTACGGGTATAGCAAATGGTCCGTGATTACGATTGCCTTCTTTGTCGGGATTACCTCGTCGCTATTTGGCGTGGGTGGCGGCATCCTGATGGTTCCAGCCATGATCATTTTGTTTCGCTTTCCGCCACACATTGCTACCGCTACATCCATGCTGGTCATCTTTTTATCCGCGGTGGTTGGATCCATCACGAATATCTTCCACGACAACGTACACTGGCTGTATGCAGCGATGCTCGCGCCAGGAGCATGGGCGGGCGGAAAGCTCGGAGCGATTGTTGCCAGTAAAATGAAGGGGCGCACCATCGTGCTATTTTTGCGTGTTCTGATATTGGGAATTGCCATACAAATGATCGGAGAAGCGATTTTTGGATAATGAGACGAGAGGGAGGGGAAAGTCGTGGCTGACACCTGTACCTTACACATTTTGCATACGAATGACTTGCACAGCCATTTTGATACGATGCCGCGAATTGCAACCTGCCTGAGGAAGCACCGAGAAGAGTGGGAGGCCAGGGGAGAGCATGTGCTGACGGTCGATATTGGAGACCATATGGATCGAATGGATATCCGATCGGAAGCGAGCTTTGGGAAAAGTAACGTCGAGATCATGAACAGAAGCGGGATTCAATACGCGACGATTGGAAACAACGAAGGCATCACACTCCCAAAAGACAAGCTGAATGAACTGTACACAGATGCGCGTTTTGCGATCATTACAGGCAATCTGTTTGAACCGCCAACAAATTCTGTCCCGTCTTGGGCTGTACCATACGCCATTCATACCGTAGGCGAGCTGCGGTTGGCTATTTTGGGAATGACGATACCCTTTGGCCCTTCCTATCAAAGTATGGGATGGGAGATCAAGGAACCGATCCCGATTTTGCGTGAGCAGATTGCGGCACTGCGCTTGTCTGTGGATGTTGTCATTTTGCTATCGCATCTTGGCTATCAGACAGATTGTCTGCTGGCAAAGGAAATCGATGGGCTCGATATCATTTTGGGCGGACACTCTCACCGGACGCTGCCTCATGGAGAACGTATAGGCGGTACCTTAATCACACAAGCGGGGCGATTTGGCGAGTATGTCGGTCATGTAGAGCTCGTCTGGGACGGGATTCATAATGGCATCAAAGACGTGCGCGCAGAGCTTTTTCACACAGAACAGTACCAGTCAGACGAATCATTGAGCCAGTTCATTGAGAGTGAAAAAGTATGGGCAGAGAATCGTTTGTTTCAGCCGATTGTTCAATTGGAGCAAGACATGAACATGGGCTGGACGGAGGAGACCCCCTATGGTTCCTTCATCGCAGCGAGTATTCGTAAATGGACGGGTGCTGAGATTGGCATGGCAAATGGAGGGCTGTTACTTGCTGATTTGCCGCGGGGTAGCTTGTCCTTTGCCGATTTGCTGCACAGTATGCCTCACCCGATCAATGCCTGTGCGGTCACGATTACAGGCGAGCAGCTCACCACTGTTCTGGAGCAAGCGATTCAACCGGAAATGGTTCATCGGGAGCTGCGAGGGTACGGTTTTCGCGGCAAAATAGAAGGCTGGATGTGTGTGGACGGATTGCACATCCGATACAGTGAGGATGACCAACCGCAAATTATCCAGATTGAAGTCAACGGGCAACCGCTTGATCGCGAGCGTCTGTATCGAGTCGGGACGATCGACATGTTTATGTACAATCGCATGTTTCCCGATTTGCTGCTCGGCAGTGAGGTTACATTTTTCTTGCCCGAGATGCTGCGTGAAGTGCTCGCCACCACGATAAAGGATCAACAGATGCTGCAAAATGCGTTTCGTCCACGTTGGGAAAAGATATCGTCAACGTCAAAAAACCAATCGTAGAGACCGGTTTTTCGGGAATGCTATCGAAAAACGGGAGGAGACGAGTGATGCGCTTCATAGATGAAGTATACGAGCTGTACAGAGGACATTTTAATGGCGATGAAGAGGACATTACAGCAGTTGTCGTCGGCATTCTCGCGGAGCAGTCTCGGGATGATTTGCTGGATTTGGTCGAGGAAATGGACGAGGAAGAGCTGTTTCATATGCTCGCGACGTATATGATTGAAGTCATGAAACGAAAAGTCGCGATGGAGGATGAGCACTTTCCGACAAGCGTCATGCATTAACGTAAGATCAAGTTCGTGATCAAAAGATAACTTTTTGAACTACCTCTTAGAGACCTCACCTTTCTCTTCTGAATGTCATAGGATGGTAACGCCAACAGACAGGAGAGAAAAAGGAGGAATCTTGATGGTCGAGGTAGTGCCAATCCACTTTCCAGAGGGGACGGCTATTGCTGTCACCGTTCGATTGCCCAAGACGACGCTATTGGCTGTAACGACCGATCATGGCTACATTATGTGTGGAGCACTGGATGTGGGGCTCTTGAACGAGCGGTTAGCAGCGAGGGAAATTCTTGCCGGTCGTGCGGTAGGGGTCAAGACCATACAGGAATTGCTGGATGCGCCGCTGGAGTCTGTGACGACGACGGCGGAGCAGAAGGGGATTACGGCTGGTATGACTGGTCGGGATGCTGTTGTGAAAATGCTGTAAACAAAGAATGGTTTGCCCATAAGAAAAAACCTTTGTCCCATGACAAAGGTTTTTTAGTTTTTTCTGGCCTTGTTTACCAACGGGCTGATTGTTCTTCACAGATTCCGATCTTGCTTTGCACCGCAATGGTTTTTCCATCATCTGTTGAGATCGTCCCGTCGTAACGGCCGATTACTTGATGCAAAGTGGTTCGCACCAACGCAAAATTTTTGTGCTCGGTTCGAGCAAAGAGCGGCGTAAAGGTGAGGCGTACCGCAGAAGATTCTTCACTCGCAAGCGTCCAAGGGAGCATCCGATTGTCAGGATCGTAGGAAAAACGAATCTGTTCGCTCAGCTTGTAGAGGACACCATCAATCATCAAGCCATTTTCCGTCATACCCGTTCCGTCCGTCCAGCCTCTGCCAAAGTTAAAGCCTGCGACACCCTTCGCGTGACGGAAAGAGCAGGTCGTCCAGTTCCAACGAGTGTGGTATGGCCAAACGCCACGTCCAAAATCCAGACTGGCAAAGGTATTCTGCCGATCGAGCAAATAGGTTTTCTCGTTATAGGCAATAGTGCCGTGCACAGGCCGGGCCGTTTGCTTCGAAGTGAACTGAAAGCGCTCCGCACTCCACGGTATCACGACATTTAAGGATTCGGATGGCGGATCAATCACGATGTCGAGCGAGAGAGTTTTATCGCCGGGACATATGGCAGTCGCTTCTACGCTCGTTCCGCTGGCTCCTGGCTGAAAGGAGACAGAGAGCTTGCGACTCACAAAATGACAAGGCTCATCTACGGTGGCACCCAGTCGAATCCCTGCACCAAAAGGAACCGTTACGGCACTGTCCGCGGTCTCCCCTGTCGTTAGATCAATAAAATGGACAAAGACAATGCCAGCGTAATCCAGATTGACCATCGCAATCGACATCGCACATTCAGGCGCGGTGATAAACCAAAAATTCCATTTTTTCCGACGAAGCCAATGCCCGCTAAACTGGCAGTCATGCAACGGATAACGGGACCAACCAATCGCTTC
The DNA here is from genome assembly GCF_028369215.1 of Brevibacillus sp. AG. Classification (NCBI taxonomy): domain Bacteria; kingdom Bacillati; phylum Bacillota; class Bacilli; order Caryophanales; family Paenibacillaceae; genus Brevibacillus; species Brevibacillus sp. AG. Next base: position 220,367 of record NZ_JAQMYO010000006.1, read on the forward strand.
GGGAAGCAAGCGGCCATCCTGATCACATAATGAAAGAGGCTGCGTTAATTCTTTTTCGATAAGCGACATACGATCATCTCCCTTGCAAACAAGGATTCTTCCAGACAAACTCGTCTCCAGTGTCTTTCCTCGGTAGACATAAAAAGAAAATCTAGAAAAAATTTCATGTAGAATCAAGTCGAATCACGCTATAATAGGGATACCCTGAGGAAAGGCGAAGGAAAGGAAATGCGACTGAAATCCATTCAAAAATGCCAGCCGGGTGATAAACTGGCTCGTTCCATCTATACAGAGAACGGAACGATTCTCGTTGGCGCTGGAGTAGAACTAACCCAACGAATGATAACTCGACTCAAAAACAAAAACGTGAACAGTCTCTACATCCAAGACAAGCGCACGGATGATATTATTGTGGAGACAGTCATTTCCGAAAATACTCGCAGACAAGCAATGTCCATTATTCACGATACATTCCGAACCGTTCATCAAGTCCCGGATAAATGGCAGCAGCTTTTTTCGGACAAGGGTTTGGGACGTAAGCTGCGGGATGTCATGCAAACCGTTGCGGATGAATTGAACAGTAGTGATTCAGCCATGAATTTATTGGCAGATGCTTGCGCCTTCGACAATTACATATTCACGCACTCATTTAACGTTGCCTTGTATAGCACAGCTCTCGCTATAAATACTGGCTGTTCGGAAAAAGATGTGTTGGAGATTAGTATTGGCGGTATGCTCCACGACATAGGAAAAATGCATATCCCAGACGACATTTTGCAAAAACCGGGCCGCCTTACGCAAGAAGAATTTGAAATCATGAAAAGACATACAGAGATCGGTTTTGAAATGCTGCGTCGTCAAGACGACATCCCATTGCTTGCAGCCCACTGTGCTTTTCAGCATCACGAGCGCTGGGATGGCTCCGGTTATCCGCGGCACTTGAAAAAAGAAGAGATTCATCCGTTTGGTCGCTTGATGGCAGTGGCCGATGTATTCGATGCTCTGACGTCGCATCGGGTATACCGTCGCGGAATGCTCCCTCATGAAGCGATGGAGGTGCTCTACTCCGGTTCAGGCAAACTGTTTGACCATGTGTATGTAGAGGCTTTGCGAAATACGATTGCACTCTACCCTGTTGGTCTGACCGTCAGCCTGAACAATGGTATGTCTGGTGTCGTCGTCGATTCGAACAAAGGAATGCCGAGCCGTCCGATCGTCAGAGTCCTGGTGGATGAAGAAGGTCGGGATGTCGAGCAACCCTATGAGTGTGACTTGTCCAAAATGCTGACGCTCATGATCATCGCCTGTGGCGATTTGGTATAATCAGAGCCAGTCTTTCTTTTTGAAAATGATAAACATCGTCGTGCCGATCGCCGCCATACTTCCCAGCACGATGTAGTAGCCATAGGGTGAATGCAGCTCAGGCATCACATCAAAGTTCATCCCGTATATACCGGTCACAATCGTCAACGGCATAAAAATCGTCGTCAAGGCGGTAAAAACACGCATAATATCGTTGGCTCTGCCAGCAAGCGCCGCTTGATACGCTTCGCGCAAGTTTCCGATGAGTTCGCGAAAAGCTTCAAAGCTCTCTACAATTTTGCTGGCATCCTCTACAATATCGCCAAAGTACTTCCGCAAATAAGGTTGAATCAGCGGGAGTTCTTTTTTATGTAGGGCGTCAATCAAATCCCGCTGGGGAACGAGCATTTTACGGGCGTACAAGATTTCACTGCGCAGCCCGATAATTTGATCCAGATGGGATTTTTTCGTGTGCATCAAAATTTGTTCTTCCAGGTTTTCAAGCAGGTCTTCAATTTTTTCTGTCACATCAAAATAACGATCGACAATTTGATCTACCAAGTAGTACAGAAACGCATCGGGCCGATTGACTTCTTTTTCTCGGATGATTGACAGCATGGTAGTGAATTCGGGGGCCTCCTGCTTCGTTACGGTGATAATGGTGCTGCTGCCCAAAAAAATATTGATCTCGCGTAAGAAGATATCATGATTGTGGAAGGTAATGCCATTGATGACCATAAAGTAATGATCATCGTAATGTTGCAGCTTGGGCCGCTGTTCTTCCTCGTCGATGCAGTCCTCGACAGCCAGATGATGCAGTCCGAACAGCGGCTGTAAAATATCCAAATCGAATGGTGCGGCATGAATCCAGTAAAACCCGTTCACAGGTGGAGTAGCAGCCTCTTCGACGTCTTCTATCTCAGTGATGATTCCGTTTTGTACGAGTCTGATCTTCATGATCGATTCTCCTGCTAGTGGATTCGGTTGCGGCGGGTAGACGGGGCCAGATCTGTGTGAGAATCAGTTCATAAGCAGAACGAAGTGCTCGGCGGCTAGGCGGAGCCTGTGATGCACGCTGTTGCTTGGGAGTCGTCATGCCAATTCGCCTCCTCGATAAAAGTCTTCATCCTATACGTATGAACGTCAACTCGTCCTTTTTCCCGCTGCGGCTAACTGTGGTAATTCCCTTGATTCGTACACATGCGCACCTGCCAGTCCAAGAGAGGCGATGTGATGCATGGCTCCTGCGACATCTGTTGCAGTGACAGGTTGATAGGCGCGTAACGGTCCGATCCAGAGAAACGAGAGTGAGTGTGATAGCTTCGCACCGAGCTCTTCCGATCGCCGGTGTTCCTGTCGCGGGCCCAGTAAAAGGGAAGGGTGGAACAAATGCAGACTCGGAAGCGCCAACTCGCGCAGTGCTTCCTCCAGCTCACCTTTTACACGATTATAGAAAAAGACGGATCGGCTATTTGCGCCGATTGCTGTGATGATGAGAAACTGGCTGGCTCCTTCTTCTTTTGCCAATCGAGCAATTTCGAGCGGGTACTGATAATCCACTGTGCGAAAACCCTCACGACTACCAGCCTTTTTCATGGTTGTCCCCAAGCAGCAAAAGATGTCTGCTCCTTCTAAAAACTGTCGGCAATCCCCCAACTGACGAAAGTCAATGACGACTGTCTGCAAGCGAGGATGTGTGAAAGGGAGCGCGTTGCGGACGACAGCGATGATTTTTCCATATGCGTCATCTTTTAAGAGATGTTGTAGCAATGCACGGCCGACGAGTCCGGTCGCTCCAAATAATACCGCACGTTTCATTGCCATAGTGTTCCTCACTTTCTGCGATCCCTCTCTCTTATTTTACCGTTTCGAACGGTTTGACCAAAGCCATTTTTTGCATACTACAGGTAAGCTGAACAGATGAAAAGGTGGATGTATCGATATGTGGACAAACAAGAGGGTAGGTATGATTGGCTGTTTCGTATGGATGTTGACAGGAGCCGGGTGGGGACAAGGCGCTCTTGCCTTGGAGGGGAGAGACGTACAGCCTCCTCCAACTGTGTTCGAGCAAATCCAGATCAAACGGCAGGATGTGACAGGCGATGGTCGGCCGGATTTCGTTACGTTGCTAGGAAAGAGGTTTGCGGCAGACAGTCCTTACTTCGAGCACCTAAAAATCATGGTTCAAGATCCCGTTGCGAAAAAAACAACCTTTTTTACAACACCGTATGGCGCTTATCAGCCGGAGATGTTCTTTTGTGATTTTACTGGCGGGGGTGTGCAACAAATTTTACTTCAGGCGCCGACTGGGGGTAGTGCAGGGACGTCTGAGTTTTATTTGTTCGCAGACAAGGACAATAAGCCGGCGATTCTGCCTGTTCCTCAGCCCTTGACGATTTCGGGCTCCTACCAGGATCATTACAAAGCGTCATTGACGATCAAGGAGACGGGGGAGACTGTCGTTCTGGATTTGTCACATCGCAAAAAAATCTATGAAGAAAATGGGGTATACAAGAACGGGAAGCTAGTTTCTTCAGTAGAGGTCATGCCTAACACGTTCAGCGTACTCATGCCCATCGATGAGAATCGTGATGGTATTTGTGAATTAAAAGGAGAACAAAGAGTCAGCGGTGTAGCCAACGCCGATACGATCGCGTATGTGGAGTCGTACTGGAAGTGGGACAAGACAAGCTGGAAGCTGCAACGGGCAGTCGTGAGGAAAGCGGAATGTAGGTGTTTGCTAGGCTCAAACAACCGCCCATAGCCCATGTGGGCGGTTTACACCCGTTTGCAAAGGGGTATATAATTGAAAGGATATTCCAGAGTTATATGTACTCGGATAAAAGGAGTTCAGGCTATGAGCACATGTCCGTTTTCCACCTTTTTTGGATTGAAAGGGAAAGGAAAAAGTGAATCTTTTTTTCAGGGGGTGAAGGAAAAGGGGGAAGTGCACATTGGAGGGAAAAGTACCCTCGCGAAGCAACTAGCAATGATCAATTTGACCGAAGAAGAATTGGCCATTGTGAAAGCACTTCAGCCACTTATCATTCAAAATATTGACGCTATTGTCGACTATTTTTATACCAGTATTGAAAAAGAACCGCTTTTAATGAAGATTGTAAACCAAAACAGTACGATTGAACGGTTGAAATTAACGTTGAACCGCCATATCTGCGAAATGTTTAGCGGACGCATCGACAGCGCTTACATTGAACAGCGCAGTAGAATTGCTGTTATTCATATGCGAATAGGCTTGGAACCAAAATGGTACTTGAGTGCATTTCAAAACATGATGGTTTCCTTGATTGATCTCTTGCATAAAAATATCGCGGACAAGGACGAATTCGTACAAGCCCTCACGGCCGTCACGAAGATTCTCAGCATCGAACAGCAAATTGTGCTGGAGGAATACGAAAACGAGCATGAAAAGGCGCGGCGAGCGGAACAAGACAAAAAGGACGAGCTGCGAATCCTCCTGACCAATTCTGCGCATGAGCTGGCAGCGGTCTCAGAAGAAAACAGCGCGTCTGTTGTACAATTGACAGAACAGTCGAGAGAAGTGCTTCGTTTTGCTGAAAATGGCACGGGCTTTTCCACGAAAGCACAAGACCTGTCCCGTGAAGGCAAAGAAAAGCTGGAAAAACAACAGGAACAAATGTGCTTGATTCAGAGCAGCGTCAAGCAAATCTCGGAAGAAATGAACGCGATGGAGAAAAACGCAGAAAAAATCCAAGGGATTGTAGAGGTCGTGACGGCAATTGCTGAGCAGACGAATCTCTTGGCGCTAAATGCTGCGATTGAAGCAGCACGTGCGGGTGAACAGGGACGCGGATTTGCCGTCGTAGCCGATGAGGTACGCAAGCTGGCAGAACAGACCAAAAAGTCGGTTTTCGGTGTGCGTGAGCTGATCGAGAAGACGAACCAACAGACAGTGGTCCTCTCGTCTGTCGTGGTAGAAATTCAGGCGCTGGTCCAATCGAGCACTGCGGTAGTAAACGAGACGAATGCCTTTTTTGAAGGAATCATGAGCGCTGTCTCAGACAGTAAAGAACAGAGCTCACGGATTCAGCGGGAGCTGGAAAACTTCTTCAAAGTCATGGAAGATATGAACCAAGCGGTGGCACAGGTAGCCAGCTCTGCGGATGAGCTATCGGAAATAACAGAAAACCTGTAAAAGATAGTAAGTTTTTCAGTTCAAAGGGAACAATAGTGACGGCAATTACGCAATGGAGGACTGTAGACGTTTACGGAAACAACCGGACTTTGTCCATTGTTGCGAATGGCGTGGATTTCCCCAGGCTCTACAAAATAGTATTCACCCGTACTGACATGAGTGGTTTGTGCTCGTTGTACTTCATTTTCATTATTCGTTTGGACATAAATCATATTCGTTAGCGTGCCTGAGACTACCAATTCCCATCCAAAAGAGTCACCGTGATTATGGGGAATGGATTCCTGATCTGTCGGTAGATGGATCAAGACAACCTCTACATGTGGCGTGGAGAATAATACTTTGCGTCCATAGGGCAGGTTTAGTGGCTCTGGGATGTATGGACCGAGTTGTTCCATGCACGGAGACAGGGAAATGAGAGCGTGTCTAAGCTGGGCAGGAGTAGGTGAAACGAGGGACCCAAATGCTTGTTCCAGACGTTCCAGATTCATAAAAAACCTCCCAAACGAAAGTCATACTCCCTACACCATATGATCAAATTTCAAGAGTAGTGATAGCCTGAGCTTGTCCAAAAGGGAATTATTTACCATTATTATTACATTGTAAATCAACAGGATTACTTGAATTTAGGGCGCTTTTAAAGAAAAAGCGTCCTTTTTTGTGCTATCGACAATCTGCTGACCCACCACCTATTATGGAAGTACGGCAACAAATGCCGTACAGGACGATTTGGGGAACGTCCCCCTTCCGATTGTTTCGAGTAACATAAGCTTTTTTTGATTTTCATTCAAGAGGAGGCATGCGCATGTCAACTGCCATAATCAGTGTACGCACCCACTAGAGGGGGGCGTTGATTCAAACCACCTGTCATGATCGGGAGGTTTGGATGTAGATGAATAAGAAATGGTATTTGTATGTCAATGCATTGTCATCCTTAGGATCACGGATGAATTTGATCGCGTGTAGCGCGTTGATTTTTACATTTGAACATAGTGCTTATTGGATGACGGCTTTTTTCGTTGCAAGACAGCTAGGGGGGATGCTGTTTAGTCCCCTGGCAGGCATGTTGGCTGATCGAATGGACAGAAGGCGTACCATGATCGTAAGCGACCTGGGGGCCGGTCTTGCTATTTTGGCCATCGCATTTTATCCGACACCGTATGTATTAATCGCAGCGGCTTTTCTCAATGGAATGCTGTATACGCTGTTTCATATTAGCTTTCAGGCATCCTTGCCACAAATATTTGGGAGTGAGCAACTGGTTCAGGTCAATGGATTAAAGGTCAGGCTGGAGTCATTGGTAGGCATCATGGGCTTCATGCTGGGAGGATGGCTGACAGATTACTATGGTTATACGATTGTGATCGCTTTGGATGCTGCCAGCTTTCTTTTCTCTGCATGGATTTTGATGAAACTTCGTTGGGAGGAGAAGGGGGACAATGCGTTAGCTACGTCATCTGACGCGGATATCAGAGGAAAAGCAGCGAGTGGCTTTCGTGTCACCCTTCGTTATTTGAGGGAAACACCCGTGCTTCTGACGATTAGTCTATTAGCTTTTCTCGTATCGCTGAGTACATCTGCGTATAATTACGGGTTGCCTTTTTTGGCGGATCAGTTGCACGGTAGTGACGCTACCTTGCACGGATTAATGTGGACGGCGATGAGCGTCGGTGGTTTGATTGGCTCCTATGTGGCAGTTCGTTTGCAGGTGAAGCTGGTGAATGGGATGCTCGTTGCTTATGCTGTTTTTTCCGTGGGGATTGTAGGTGCATTCGCGGCAAACCATGCTGTGTCTGTGCTATTGCTCTTGATTTTCGCGGGTCTATTTTCCGGCGCAGCACAGGTTTATGAGAGCACACTTTTGCAACAAGCCCAAAATGAGCTGCGCGGCAAGGTGATGGGGGTGCAGGGGCTCTTGAGTCGAAGCGGGTACTTCGCAGGTTTTCTCATGGCTCCATTCTTGGCGGGTGCCTTCACTTTATTGGGGATGCTGGTCTTTGCCCAATTGATGTTTGTCGCAGGGCTGATCGGATTTGGCTTGTACCTTGTTATTTCTCCCAAAAAATCGAAATCGGCCTCCTGATACACGTAGTCTTTTTTTCACCTTCTAGCCATAGGATGTACCAGTTGGGAGGTGTCGGGATTGGCCGTATTTCGACCCCGGCGGCGTTGGAGAAACCCGCTTTCACGTACGAAAGCGTTTTTGATCGCGTTGGTTATCTTTTTTGTTTTGACGATACAGACACTTGTGTTTTTGCAAAATCGATTGGAGCCTACTCTCTTGATTCTGGCTACGCAAAAAGCTGAGCAATTGGCGAAAGAAGCGATAACAGATGCCGTAACCAAGCGGATTTCACAGCAAGGCGTCGATTTCAACCAGATTGTCAAAATCGAGAAGAACAACGAGGGGCAGATTCAGGCGTATCAGTTCAACTTCAAGGAATATGCAAGAATCGTGGGCGAAACAACAGCGAGAGTCCAGAACAAGCTCCAAGAGTTCGAGCAAGATAAAGTAGACCGCACGATCCCGCTTGGTTTGGCTACCGGAAACTCCTTTTTGGCATCGATGGGGCCGAATTTGCCAGTGACTTTCGTGCCCATCGGCTCGGTCAAGACTAAGCTGGAGACAGAGCTGAAGGAAGCAGGCATCAACATGGTGCTGGCGACGGTATATATTTTCGTGGAGGTCGATCTGCGCATTGTTATCCCTTTTGCGACTGAGGAGCAGACGGTCACGACGAAAATCCCGATCACCCACTCCTTGATCATTGGCGATGTCCCGACGTATTTGTACAACAACCCGGAAGGCAAGCCGGATGTGCCGCGGATTCCTGGGGATGTACCGAATAGCACTCCGTAATCGCGGAATAGGAAAAAGCGACAGCGCATTGCTGTCGCTTTTTTTGTGCGCACCCAGCATGTAGACTTGGATGATACAGGTAAAATCCTTCGAGAATAAGTTTGAGGAGGAAATTTGATGAATATCACTAAGGTAGTTGAGGGCATATGGGGAAAGAAATGGTCTCCTTCAGAGTATGTGGAACAAGTACAGAGTGTGATACAGCTCTCTTAGATCATAGTCATCTTGTGGCGGAACGTTTCCCGCAAAAAAGCTTTAATCTGGATAGATTCCCCTTGCAAATAAAAAATCAAACTGTTTTTGAACAGGTAAATATCTTTTTTGATAGGACGGATGATAATCCTAGCCTACTTCCATCCTATCTAAGAGAAGAAGAGAAATTTAAGCAGGTATTCCGTAAACTTTGGGCGTACAATTCAGTTTGGATTGAAACAGCATTACCTAATGTAAACGTGGAAATAGCAGCAGATGCTCTAGATAGTGAGAATAAAAAAATAAGGGTTAAAGAAATTCATTCACAATTGAAAGCATCTGGTAGTAAGAGCATGAAAATAAATAATCTACATGATTTTGAATTATTCCTTGAATTAGGGCTTCGTGAGAAAGTTTCTACCGTGTTTGTATTTGAAGATATGAAGATTTGTGTATGGTCAAATTTTGATTTTACGTTACCGTTGTATTCTGATGATGATAAATACACGGAGCTACTCCAAACGATTTGTACTACTGAGGGAATATATTTGCGCTCATTAACTGATTGATCACTATGAATTGACGAGATCACGTATTAGGAAGGAAAATCGCGTCTATGGACTTGAAAAAACTACACTACTTTATTGCAGTTGCAGAAGAACTGCATTTCAATCGCGCTGCGAGTAAACTGAATATGACACAACCACCGTTGACTCAACAAATTCAAGGTCTGGAGGAAGAACTCGGTGTGAAGCTGTTGGAGCGGACCAAGAGACAGGTTCGTCTTACGGCAGCAGGCGCGATTTTTTTGGATGAATCAAGAAGAATTGTTTCCCAGTTGGAACGAGCCGTTACGAGGACAAAACGGGCAAGCCAAGGGAAAATTGGACATTTGTCCATTGCATTTGTAGATTCGGCAGTAGGCGGTATGTTAGTTAACGTCATAAAGGGATTTCGGGAGCGTTTTCCCGAGGTGGAGCTGTCTCTATTAGAAATGACATCTGCCGAGCAACAGAAAGCTTTACTGGACGGAAAAATTGATGTTGGCTTCCTTCGTGTGGCAGAACCGTCCATCCATATCACTTCTCGCTTGTTTACCAACGAAACACTTGTTGCTGTATTGCCGAAGAATCATCCCCTTGCCTTACAGCCATCCCTTTCTGTACAGTCATTAGCGGACGAGCCTTTTATTTTGTTTCCGCATCGGATGGGGGCTTCTTTTCACGACTTCATTTTAGACTTTTGCAGGCAACATGGATTTTTGCCTCACATCGTGCAGGAAGCTGTTCAAATGTATACCATTGTGAATCTGGTAGCTGCTGGTATAGGTATCTCCATTGTTCCCTCTTCGGTAGCTGTATTCCAACGCAGTGATGTCGTGTTCCGAACTTTTATCGAAGAGCCACCTCTCGTCCCACTCTATGCCGCTTGGAAAACTGATAGAAGCGAGTCTGTTCTGGCAAACTTTCTGGATGTGATGGAAGAAACGACAGCTTAGCCTGTTTTTCTGGGGTCAAACTCTGCGATGCCAGCTAACATGTGATTGATTTGCTTCATGACCTGAGAATCTAGTTTGACTCCTGCAGCTTTGACGTTTTCTTTGATTTGTTCGGGGGTAGAGGCGCCAATAATAGCGGAGGATACATGCTGGTTTTGAAGAACCCATGCAATGGCAAGTTGCGGAAGCGTCAAACCGGCTTCTTGTGCCATCGGCTTGATTCTCTCTATTACCTGAAGAACTTCTTTTTGTAGCCATTGTCCGACCAGTTTATCGAAAAAGGGAGAACCAGCGGTCGAAGCCGCTCGGGAGCCCTCTGGTAGTGGCTTGTCGGGTGCATATTTTCCAGAAAGAATGCCTTGCGCCAGTGGTGACCAGACAATCTGTCCGATTCCTTCACGCTCGCAAGCTGGTATGACCTCGGCTTCAATCACACGCCACAGCATGGAATACTGAGGTTGACTGGCTACAAAGGGAACTCGATATTCCTTTGCCAAAGCCGCTCCCAGTTTGATTTGCTCTGCCGTCCATTCACTTACCCCTACATAAAGCACCTTTCCCTGCCGAACCAAATCGGAAAAGGCCAAAAATGTTTCTTCCAGAGATGTAGCTGGATCAAAACGGTGTGCATAATAGATGTCAATGTAATCCGTTTGCAATCTGCGAAGGGATGCGTGGCAGGCTTCCATGATGTGTTTACGGGAGAGCCCCCGATCGTTTTTTCCGGTACCGGTCGGATGAAAAACCTTCGTGCACAACTCAATACTCTCACGACGAATCCCCTTTAAAGACTCACCCAAAATTGCTTCCGCTCTCGTCTCCGAATACACATCAGCGGTATCGAACGTAGTGATTCCAGCGTCTAATGCAGCGTTTACGCAGGCTTGTGCTGTGGTGTCATCTACTTGTGCACCGTGAGTGATCCAGTTTCCCAATGCAATTTCGCTTATGGACAAGCCGCTTTTGCCAAGTCTCCGATATTCCATGAAGTCCTTCCTCCTTTCGAATTTCAAACTGAGTATAACAAGTGAAATTAAATATGGAAAATATATAAAATCATCAGGATTAATATGAAAAACATATTATTTGGATCAATCCGTATCCATTCACCAAGGTTTGTTAATTATTCACATTTTCTGCAATCATTTGCCGCTATGATGAGAGTTGGATGTGATACCTATGAAGAAACAAAGGAAAATCCTCTTTCTCATCTTGTTTGTGGCAGGAACTCTGCTCGATTGGTCCAGTAGTCAGCAAAAACAGGACGTCGATCTTTACACGATAGGAATTGTGATTGCCAATGAGGATAGAAAAGATAAAGTAGCGGGATTAAAGGCGGGATTGCAATCGTTAGGTCTCAGTGAAGGCGCACGTGTTCAGTATGTGCCCGTTTATTTGAATGCGGTTCAGACGCTAGAAGAGGAGCGCTCCCTTGTCCAGGACTTGATTTCAAAAAAGCCTGATGTAATCGTAACGACAGGTGCGCACGAGACCTTTTTGATTCAACAGGGGACAGCGACGGTTCCGATTGTTTTTATCGGTGTCGCCTCAATGGCAGAGCTACCGCTTGTTGAGACCGAGGGAACGGTTACGTGTGGCATCAGTAATGGCCAAATGAATGTCATCGGGAAAAGATTGGAGCTGACAACTCGTTTGTTGCCTGACGCCAAGCGCTTTCTGGTCATTGCCGATTCTCATGCTCCTACGACAGAGCAAGCCATCGTAGAAGCAGAGTCAGCTGCTGCCTCGCTTGGCATTCGTTTACAGGTGAAGCAGGTTGCCTCCCCAAAAGACTTAGAGCAGTTGCTCAGTGGGCTCTCTCCAGGAGAATACGATGCCATGCTTCCTTTACCTAGCTACGTTCTGGAAGATGCGCTTATCGATTGTTTACCTCTTTTGATCGAGAAGCAATTGTTTGTCATGGGCGCATACCCCGAGCAGGTGAAGGCTGGTTTGTATGCCGCTTACGGCGTTTCTTTTCATGCACAAGGCATGCAGGCTGCTCATATGGTGGCTCGGGTGTTGGATGGAGTCCCTCCTACCGCTCTGTCAATCGAATGGCCGGATGACGTGCGGTTAGCTGTCAATGCCACTTCCCTGTCCAAGCTTCCCATTACCGTAACCGACCAACAATGGTCACTGGCACAAGAATGGTATGGAGTGAGGAACAAATGAGGAGGAGCAGACTACCGCGAATCAATCGACTGAAGACAAAAATGCTCCTGTTTGGGCTATGTATGTCCATCATCCCTTTTCTGATTCTTGGTTATTTCAATTTGCATACCAGTAAAGAAAAGGTTCGAGAAGAGGTAGACAGAGCCAATCAGATCTACGTGGAAAATACGTTGGCGCAGTTAGATATGCTTTTTTTACATACGTCCCAATCCATGCAGGTGGTTCAGCAGCGTTTTCTCAATGAGCGCCCTAGCGATGACGATGCTTATTTCTTGCTGAATACGTTATTGAAAACGTCAGCTTACATGGAGGAAGTCGCGCTTTTTCATCAGGATGGAGAGCCGCAGTATTTGCTGAATCGCTGGAAACACCATAGGCAGGACACACCCAAAGAGAGAGACAACCAACTTCTTTCCACGATCCAGTCGGGAAAACCATACATCGGAAGCATTGTCCGATCAGCAGAAGGGAAGCTGCTGGTAACTGTCGCGATCCCTCATGTATCTGCCAACGGTGTAAAAGGCGGCATGTATGCAAAGCTCAATGTAAAACAGTTACTCGAACAAATCACACTGCGAGCTCGCTATGAAAACGAGGCCTATTTGTTCGTCACAGATGGGAAAAGCGATAGGTTTGCCGATCCATTTATGCTGGGCAAGCCTTCTGATGGCTCTTTGACCTATTATGAACAAGCGGTTCCTCCCTCCTGGACACTACCAGATCGAACGGAAAAGCCTGTTATCCGTACGTATCAAGCTTCCAATGGAGATGTCATGGTCAACTATGCCATGCGCTCTTCGGTCACACATTGGGTCATTATGCTGGAGCAGTCAAGCCAAACGGCGTTTGCTGCCTTTTCAAAATTGGAACAATCTCTGCTCTTTACGACCTTATTTATCGCACTTATCGTTCTGGGGATTAGCATTGTGTTCTCTGTCTCGTTTAGTCGATTAATGGAAAAGATCGAATCGGCTGTGCAAAAAATCGCAGGTGGCGACTTATCCGTACGAATACCAGTGACGACCTCAGATGAAATTGGCAGGTTAGCAGCGTCCTGTAATGCAATGGCACAAAGTCTGGAGATGAAGACCAATCAGCTTCTCGAAGAAAAGAAACGGCTTGATCTCGTCGTCAGTGGTATGGGGATGGGGCTGATTCTCGTAGATGAGTCTTTTCGCATTCGCTGGATTAATCAAACAGCATCGGCGTGGTTCCAGGATGCTTCTAATCTCCTGGGAAAAGACTGCCATCAGACGATTGGTCAGCAATTCAGTTCATGCAGTGGTTGCATGCTCCGAACGCGACAAATGGTAAACGAAAAACAGACTGACCTTATTTCCTCCAGAGTCGATCAGGATGGACGTGTCCGTTCTTATCGACATCAGGTTTTCCCTCTGCATCCGGAGAAAGAGTCGTCTGCTTTTCTAGAGGTCATCGAGGACATCACGGAGAAACGAGAGCTAGAAGCCGCTATTGCACAAGCAGACAAGCTCGCTGCTATTGGACTCTTGGCATCGGGCATCGCCCATGAAATCAATAATCCATTAGGTATTCTGTCGGTGTATGGACAAGACTTGCGAGACCGTCTCGTGGACGAGGATATTCGAGATTTGCAGGACACAGGTGAGCTTACCCAATACTTGGACACGATGGATAAACAAATTAACCGTTGCAAGGAAATCACGACCCGATTGCTGCATTTTTCGGGGAAATCACCCGTTACCGTAGAAAAAGTAGATATTCATCAAGTCCTATCAGACATTCTCATTCTTCTGTCCCATGAAATACGTGTCAAACAGGTAACGGTGAACCTGTCTTTGCTGGCTTCTGCTCCGTATCTTCTCGCTACGCCTGGACAACTTCAGCAAATCGTGCTCAATTTGTTAACCAATGCGCTGTACGCGACCACAGAGCGAGGAAATATCGAGATAGCAACTGATTCTCCATCGAATGATCGACTCCGTCTGTGGATCAGAGATGATGGATGCGGTATACCCGCAGCAGATTTGCCCCATGTTTTGGAGCCTTTTTATACAACCAAGCCTCCTGGAAAAGGGACTGGTCTGGGGTTATCGGTCTGCTACGGGATTGTGACGAATTTAGGCGGAGAAATCGAGATCGAAAGTACACCAAACAAAGGCACGACTGTTACGGTCATCCTGCCGTCAGCAAAGGGGGAATGAACAAAAGATGCACGCAGACACACGTATACTCATCGTTGATGACGAAGCAGATTTCCGCCATCTATTAACCAGTCGATTAAAGAGAAAGGGATATACCACGCTGGAAGCATCTGACGGAATCAGCGCACAGAAGCTAGTAACCAGCGAAACGATTCATGTCATTCTGCTTGATTTGAAAATGCCCGGGATGGACGGCCTCTCCTTTTTGCAATGGTGCAAGGAAACCTCTCCTGCCATTCAAATCATTGTTGTGACCGGACACGGAACAATCGAAACAGCTATCGAAGCGATGAAACGCGGCGCTTATGATTATTTGACAAAGCCTTACAACCTCAATGAATTGGAGGTTTTGATTTCCAAGGCCGTCGAAAAACAGCTGCTGACCGAGGAAAACCAACAGTTGAAAGAAGCTCTATCGACAAACGGGAAAACGACGTTTCAAATCGTTGCGGAAAGCCCGAGGCTAAAAGAGGTCCTAGCAACTGCTAGGCGAGTAGCCAGCACGGATTTTCTCGTTCTCTTAAAAGGGGAAAGTGGAACAGGGAAAGATGTCATCGCGAGACTCATTTTTGAATGTAGTGAGCGAGCAGCAGAGGCATTCGTACCGATCAATTTGGGGGCGATACCAGAAACGATGCTGGAGAGTGAACTGTTCGGGCACGAAAAGGGAGCTTTTACAGGCGCAACGGCGCAGAAAAAGGGACTGGTAGAGATTGCCCATCTGGGGACGCTCTTTTTGGATGAAGTAGGGGACTTACCTTTTCCTTTGCAGGTCAAGCTACTCCGTTTTCTGGAAACTGGCGAATTTCGCCGAATAGGGAGCCCGATTCTGCACAAGGTGGATGTTCGTATCATTGCTGCTACCAATGCTGATCTGGAGAAGAAGGTGGAAGAAGGAACGTTTCGATCTGATCTTTATTTCCGGCTGCATGTCATGGATATAACGATTCCACCTCTCATAGAGAGAAGAGAGGACATTTTGCCACTGTCGGCTTTCTTTTTGAATCGACTCAAGCGAAAGTATCCAGTCAAACCGCTTTCTGTGAAAGCGCAGGCAGCTCTTTTGGCCTACTCATTCCCGGGGAATGTTCGGGAGTTGGCTCATATGATCGAACGGGCTGTCGTTTTGGCAAAAGGAGAGGAAATTGACGACAAGGATCTCTTTCCTCACGAACAGCCAGTACCTCACAACGCGTCAGATAGGAAGCTCATTTCATCAGCGGAAACTGGCGAGGAAGAGGCGTTTTTACTGAAAAATGTAGAGCGAGAACATATCAAGCATGTGCTGGACGTTCTGCAATGGAACAAGACCAAGACAGCAGAGAAGCTGGGGATCAGCGTACGTAATCTGTATCGAAAAATCGAAGAGTATGAGCTGCGACCGTGACATTTTGTCGCGTACTGACCATGACATTTTGGCATGGTCTTTTCTTTTTCTTGCTATTCGGAAGCGTTAGGCCGTTCGTTTTCCTGCATCTATCGTATGGCACGCCTCTTGCTACTCTCCTGTAGTGAATGCACGATCAACATGGAGGAGTGAGACCTATGATTAAAAAAGAGAAGACAGGCTGGAAGAAGCTGTCTATGGTAGTAGTGGCGATGCTGGTCTTTGCAGGCTGCGCTACACAGCCGACCGCTCAACCCACCTCAACAGCGAGTGAGGCCAAAGATAAAACAGCGAGTGGGGCAACTGGAGCGAGCAATCTAGATACCTACACCCCGCCTAGTATGGACAAGGTACCAGAGGGGCCATTGGGAGAATCGATTAAGTATGGACATAAGTTAATGAATGAAACGAGTACAGCGATCCCTGAATACACAGGGAATAAGCTCTCCTGCTCCAGTTGTCACGGAAATGCCGGAATGGATGCTACCTCTCCTTTAACGGGTGTCACAGCAGTCTATCCCCAGTACATTCCAAGGTCTGGCAAAGTGCTTACCATTGAGGATCGCATTAATGGTTGTTTTCAACGAAGTATGAACGGAAAGCCATTGCCTTACAACAGCGATGAAATGAGAGCGATGGTTGCCTATCTGACGTATATCTCAACAGATGTACCAGTAGGAATTAAAGAGCGTCCGTGGATAGAGAAAAATGATATGAAGAGCGTACCTCAACCGAATGTGGCAAATGGAGAAGCACTCTTTCAAAAATCGTGTTTGCAATGCCATGCAGCTGATGGTTCAGGAACAGGACCAAACTCTGGACCAGCGCTATGGGGAGATAACTCCTTCAATATTGGTGCAGGTATGGCCCGAATTTCCAAAGCTGCTGGCTACATTCAGCGCAATATGCCTCTAGGTGAAATGGGCGGTATCAAGCAAGGCTCGCTAACGGATCAAGAAGCAGCGGACCTAGCAGCCTATATTTTGTCCAAACCACGTCCAGACTTTGCCAAAAAGGCACAGGATTGGCCAGCTGGAGGAGTTCCAAAGGATGTGCCGTATGAAGTAGAGAGCGCCAAGAAGAAGCAATAGGAACTCAATATCTAACCCAAAAAGGGACTGTCCCAAACGTTATAAAATGACGGAGGGATTGTCCTCTTTTTGATAAAATGGAAGTATCAATCACAGAACAGCTCCTTTTCATATTTGCAATGGACGGTAGGAGGCTTGTATCCTTGCTTTTTGGGAGGACATGCAGCACTATCAATCCTTCATGGAGATGGACCACGATCCGATTTTTCATCAGTCGGGGCAGAGTCAGACGTACGAAGCCATATCGGTAAAGCTTTTCTCAAAGATCGTGGATATGGGTGAACGAAATATCCTGGATGCTCTTGAGAGCGGGGAAATTCTTCGCGTAGTCTGTGCGAAAGACGGGATGTCAACGACCGAGACCATGCTGGGAGGAGTCGTTGCTCAAAGCCAAAAGAACAGCATGGAGTATTTGACCGTGTCGCTGTGGAAAAAGGATAGTAGCCAAGTCAACGAAAATGAGCAGCCACCAGATTATTCCGTTATTCTTGAACCAGCATGGCGTGTTGTCAAAAAAGGAGGCGCAAAATGAGCAGAACCTTTCAAAAAGGCATTATTTTCGATATGGACAACACTTTGTTGCAATCCAGGATCAACTTTGCCGAGATGAAGCGGGCCATTTTTCAGCTATGGGTGGACAATGGGATCGTTCCTTCTACACTTGAGTGGGAAAAGCATACCGCGTCGCAGCTTATTGAGATCGGGCGAAAAGCGGAGCAGATGACGAGCGAGTTGGAGCAAGCGATGTGGGATGCGGTAACCGCGATCGAGAAGGAAGGGATGCATGGCGCTGTATTGGAGCAGCACGCGGTAGAAGTGCTAGAGGAGTTGAAGAACCGCTATCAGCTGTATATCCTGACCAACAACGCTTATGCCGCCGCAGAGGAGGCTTTGAACGAGACGGGAATCGCCTCTTACTTTGATGAAATCGTAGCCCGCGAGCAGATGATGGTCTTGAAGCCATCCCCATCGGGCATTCACTATATTCGCAGCCGCATGCCAGATTGGCCTGTTTCGGCTTGGACGATGATTGGGGATTCGTGGATCGATGGAAAGGCGGCATGCGACGGACAAGTCGCTTTTATTGCCTATCAAGGGAATGAGCAGGACATGGAGCAAAATGGTGTTGTGCCAAAGGCGTACATAAATGATTTGAAAGAACTCCTGACGGTCCTCGAAGAGTGCGAGCAAGAGTAAGTGCACTTCTCCAATAAATGATTACAGACAATAGCGAAAAATGTGCTATACTTTGCCTAACTGAATACCAGCCTTCAGGGTAGGGTGCAATTCCCGACCGGCGGTAATGACGAACGCACGTCTGAGCCCGCGACTCGCTATCGTAAGCAGTTGATAGCGACTGACTTGGTGCAAATCCAAGGCCGACGGTACAGTCCGGATGGGAGAAGGTATTTGGAACGGCCTGTTTCGCTGTTTTTTCAAAAAACGGTAGAAACAAGGCTTCTTTCTGAACGCCCTGAGCATAATATTCATGGGCGTTTTTATTTTTCATAAAACTTCATAGCGACAATCTTCAGGGCAAGGTGAAATTCCTGACCGGCGGTAATGGCGTACGTACGTCTGAGCCCGCGACTCGCTGACCACGCTTGCAGCGACTGATCTGGTGAAAACCCAGAGCCGACGGTACAGTCCGGATGGAAGAAGATTTTTGTGCTTTCTTCATTTGTTTTTTTCAAAAAACGGATGAGGTAAGGCTTCTTTCCCTATGCCCTGAAACGCTTTGAGGTTTCAAGGGCTTTTTGCGTTGTGCTTGGCTGGAATGCTGGACAGAAAGGAGTGCGGTATGGAACAGGACAGCAAGTACATGGATCTGGCGCTGGAACTGGCAAGATCGGCAAGAGGCCAAACCAGCCCGAATCCCATGGTCGGAGCTGTGATTGTGAAGGATGGAACCATCGTGGGAATGGGAGCGCATCTGCGGGCAGGAGAGCCCCATGCTGAGGTGCACGCACTGTGTATGGCTGGGGAAAAAGCGAAAGGCGCGACCGTGTACGTGACGCTGGAGCCTTGCAGTCACTACGGGAAAACACCGCCGTGTGCAGAGGCGTTGATCGCAGCTGATGTACGTCGTGTCGTTGTAGCGACGCTCGACCCGAATCCACTAGTGGCGGGAAGAGGAATGGAGATGCTGCGAGCAGCAGGGCTGGAAGTGGCGGTGGGCGTGAGAGAAGAGGAAGCGAAGGCGCTCAATGAAGTCTTTTTCCATTACATCCAGACCAGACGTCCATTTGTGACGGTAAAGACGGCCAGTACATTGGATGGGAAAATAGCTTCGTTCACGGGACACAGTCGGTGGATTACTGGAGCAGAGGCTCGGGCAGAGGTGCATGAACTGCGCAGGCAGCACGATGCGATCCTGGTTGGGATTGGGACGATTCTCGCTGATGACCCACTGTTGACGGCGCGCCAGGAAGAGCAGTGTTTTGGAAGTCAGCCAGTTCGAGTGATTTTGGACAGTCATTTACGGACGCCGCTGGATGCCCGCGTCGTCCAGAATGCAGATACGAAGACATGGATCTTTACGACAGATGCAGCGCCAAGGGAAAAGCAGAAGCTGCTTGCGGCAAGAGGAGTAAATGTCATCACGACGGAAGCGCCAATTCGCGTGGAAAAGGTGCTGGATACGTTGGGAGAGCTGGGGATTACCTCGTTGCTAGTGGAAGGCGGGCAGGAAGTAAACGGCTCCTTTTTGCAGGCGAGAGCGATTCAAAAGGTAGTGAGCCATATCGCGCTAAAGCTGATCGGGGGAAGCGGCGCGCCCTCGCCATTCGGTGGTCAAGGCTTTGCGACGATGGGAGAAGCGGTACAGCTGACAAATGTTACTGTCACACCGATCGGGAAAGGTGATGTACAAATCATCGGGTACCCACAATGGGAGGATCAGACGTAGCAAGTGAGGAGGAGAGAGCATGTTCACGGGACTGGTCGAAGAAGTGGGCGTGTTGGAATCGATTCAAGGGAACGAGCAGGCGAGTCGACTGGTCATCCGCGCACAGCAGGTACTCGAAGGGGTGAAGCTCGGGGACAGTATCTCGGTCAATGGCATTTGCCTTACGGTTACTGCTTATACGAATCGTCAGTTTAGCGTCGATGTGATGCCAGAGACGATGAACAAGACGAGCTTGCGGCAATTACGCAGCGGACAGCGAGTGAATTTGGAGAGAGCGATGCGGTTGGGGGACCGTTTTGGCGGGCATATCGTCTCCGGGCATGTAGATGGGACTGGAATGGTTGCTTCACGAGAGGTGAATGCGAATGCTGTCGTGTTTCGGATTGAGGCCAAACAGCAGCTGTTGAAGTATGTTATTGCCCGTGGATCGATTTGCATAGATGGCATCAGTCTCACCGTGGTGGACGTAAACGATAACGGTTTTACCGTTTCAATCATTCCGCATACGCTGGCGAATACGAGTCTTGCAGACAGACGACCTGGGGACTTGGTGAATCTTGAAACAGATGTCATCGGCAAATATGTAGAGCGTTTGTTAGGTTATCAAAACCATGGCGGTACAGAGAAATCTGGCGGGCTCAGTCTAGCCTTTTTGCAGGAAAATGGCTTCGCGTGAGAAGGAGGGAGAAAGTATGTTTCATCGCATAGAAGAAGCATTAGAAGATTTGCGTCAGGGCAAGGCGGTCATTGTGGTAGATGATGAGGATCGGGAAAACGAAGGAGATTTTGTCTGCATGGCCGAAGCGGCTTCGCCTGAAATGATCAACTTCATGGTTACACATGGAAGGGGACTCGTTTGCGTACCGGTGACAGAAGAGCACGCAACTCGTTTGCAGCTCCATCCGATGGTGAAGTCCAATACAGACAAGCAAGGAACGGCTTTTACCGTGTCCATCGATGAAGGGAGTACACACACAGGGATATCCGCTCACGAGCGCTCTCAGACTGTCTTGGCGATGCTGGATGATCAAAAGACCGCAGAAGATTTCCGTAGACCGGGACATATTTTTCCGTTAATCGCGAAGTCTGGCGGTGTATTGCGCAGAGCGGGACATACGGAGGCGGCAGTTGATTTGGCTCGCTTGGCGGGGGGCATACCGGCGGGAGTCATTTGCGAAATTATGAACGAGGATGGCTCCATGGCACGTCTGCCGCAATTGGTAGAGATCGCACGCCGCTTTGATCTCAAGCTGATTACGATTGCAGACTTGATCGCGTATCGGATGAGGACAGAATCGATGGTGAAAAGGGAAATCGAAGTGCAGCTACCGACCGCCCACGGTGATTTTCGGATGGCAGCCTATACGAACGAGCTAGATGGAAAAGAGCATGTGGCTCTCATCAAGGGAGAGATCGGACCGGATGAGCCCATTCTCGTTCGCGTTCACTCGGAGTGCTTGACAGGAGATATTTTCGGCTCTCATCGCTGCGACTGCGGTCCACAGCTGCACGCTGCATTGGAACAGATCGAAGCGAACGGACGCGGCATTTTATTGTACATGCGCCAAGAGGGCAGAGGCATTGGCTTGATTAATAAGCTGCGTGCCTACAAGCTGCAGGAGGAAGGCTTGGATACCGTTGAGGCCAATGAAAAGCTAGGGTTCGCCGCTGATCTGCGAGATTACGGTATCGGTGCGCAAATTTTGCGAGATTTAGGAGTGCAACGCATGCGGCTTTTGACTAACAACCCACGAAAAATCCGCGGGCTTATCGGTTACGGATTAACCGTAGAAGAACGGGTGCCGCTTCAAATGCCGGAGCATCTGCACAACAAACAGTACCTATCAACAAAACAAGAGAAGCTGGGTCACCTGCTTCATCTGCACGGATAAGGAGAGGGAATAAGCATGAGAACATTCGAAGGACATTTGGTTGGAACAGGTTTGCGTGTAGGGATTGTGGCAGGACGCTTTAACGAATTGATCGTAAGCAAGCTGGTCGGAGGGGCTCTCGATGCCTTGAAGCGTCATGGTGTAGAAGATGAGCAGGTAGACGTGGCTTGGGTACCGGGGGCATTTGAAATTCCGTTGATCGCTAAAAAAATGGCAGAATCCGGTCGCTATGATGCGGTTGTTACATTGGGAGCTGTCATTCGTGGCTCCACTCCGCACTTCGATTACGTCTGCAATGAGACCGCAAAAGGAGTTGCGTCCTTATCGCTATCGACTGGGATACCTGTTATTTTCGGTGTTTTGACGACAGACAATATCGAGCAAGCCATCGAGCGAGCGGGAACAAAAGCAGGCAACAAAGGCTGGGAAGCAGCAACGGCAGCGATCGAAATGGCTAATTTATCTAAGCAGTTCGCTTAATCATTTCATAGGGAACGAGATGTTTCAACGGGGGCTACGGCTCCCGTTTTCTATTTTTTTGGATAAAATCACCACAGACAGGCCAAAGTAAGAAAGATTTTCCTGAAAAAAGGGGGGATCTAGCGTGAAGCCGACTGATTGGTGGAGAGCGCAAGTACAGGCCATACAAGCAAAGCGGCGCATCGGTTCGGTTCAAGCGCGGCGAAGCGAACAAATTACACCCGATATGGTAAAACAATGCATGCAAAACGTGGATGACCTCAGTAGCTTGTCATTGAAGATGAATGACGAAGAGGTACACGTTTTTTTTCTCGATACGCTGGTGGATGTGTCCCAGATTTATGAGAATGTCTTTCTTCCGTTGCAGCGTTCCGATGGTAGAGATCCGATGCAGGCGCTTCCTTTCTCTCAGGAATGTCTTTTTGACGATATGGAGACGTTGATGAGTAACTTGCTACGCGGTCATACCATCTTGTTTTTCCTGGAAAGAGACCTCATTCTGCATGTGAATACATTTCAGGTCGCGCATCGTTCCATTACGAAATCCGAGACGGAGGCGACCGTCCTTGGACCGCAAGACTCCTTTGTTGAAATGCTGGAGATCAATTTGTCTTTGCTTCGGAGAAGACTGGCTACGCCTCATCTGAAAGTATCGAGCTACACGATTGGTACCCAGGCACAGAACAAGGTAGCTGTGATTTATTTGGACAATATCGCGAACGCGGAAAATGTGGAGCGCGTGAAAAAAAGGATCGACAATGTCATTTACCACGGATTTGTCGGGATGCCTATATTGAAGCAAATGCTGGAGGACAAGCCATACTCTCCGTTCCCGCAGTTTGGCTTGACGGGTCGGCCTGACAATGCAACAGCAGCTTTGTTGGACGGCAGGATCGTGATCATGCTGGATGGCAGTCCGGATGCCGCGATCTGCCCGACTTCCTTTCTGGAGATGTTTAGTAGCCCTGAAGACTTTTATAATCGATGGTCAACGGCGAGCCTGCTGCGGATGATTCGCTTTTTCGGTTTATTTATCACTATTATGCTCACATCCAGTTACGTCTCTGTCTTGACGTATCATCCGGAAATGCTTCCCCCCGCTTTACTGACGATTTTGTCTGAATCGCGCAGCCGGGTGCCATTTCCGCCTGTGATCGAGGTGCTCATTATTGAGCTTGTCATCGAGATCCTGCGGGAAGCGGGGATACGCATGCCGACTAAAATCGGCCAGACCATCGGTATCGTTGGCGGTATCGTGATCGGGACAGCGTCTGTACAAGCGGGGTTAGCCAGTAATATCTTGATCGTCCTTGTTTCTGTATCGGCACTGCTTTCTTTTGTGCCACCCAATTTTTTGATGAGTAATGCGATTCGGCTCGTTCGCTATGGTTTCATCTTGATGGCAGGTGCATTGGGCATGTACGGCCAGATACTGGCACTGGCCTTTTTATTCGCGCACTTGCTCAATCTCACTTCACTCGGGACGCCGTACATGGCTCCGGGGGTTCCGCGTCAATGGACTGATTTGATGAATAGTCTGGTACGTGCACCATTAAGGTTTATCGTCAATCGCAACCGCATGTCCCGGGCAAAGCAAAAGCATGTCCGGCCAGTTGGGGAGGACTAGGGTAGATGGATAGAGGGAGAATTCACAGCCTGAATCCGATCCTGGTAATCGGATTGATTATGAATACGATGGTAGGGGTTAATTTACTTGGACTGGCTCATCATGCGAGCAAAATGGGCTACAATCTGTGGTGGTCTCCGATTTTGCTGGGATGCATCGTCAGCTTAACGCTAATCCCGATGATGGCCTTGTGCCGTCGCTATCCAGAGGATAATCTTTTTCGGATTCACGAAAAGCTGTTGGGAAAATGGCTGGGAGGCTGTTTCAATATCCTGATTATCGTCTACGCCATTCTGAATGTATCTACTGCGAATGAAGGATATATCAGGTTGGTGCAAACCTCCATGCTGAACAATCAGACTGTCACATTGCCCTTGCTAGGATTGACATTAGTCATGGTCTACATTACAAACGGCGGCGTCAAATTGATCGCACGTTTTTGCCTGCTAACGTTCTTTTTTACGGGCTGGATGATTTTTCTTTTGCCGTACGGATTTCAAAAGGGAGGAATGATGCATATTTTTCCTCTTTTTCATACAGATTGGCGCAGTATAGCCGAAACGGTTCACAATTCTTACGCGAGCATGCTTGGGTATGAAGTGGTCTTGTTTTTTTATCCATATATCCAAGAGAAGAACAAGGCACACAAGCATGTGCTGATTGGGGTATGGATCGTTGTTTTGTTGTACGTCATGATTCTGCTCACGAGTGTGTCTTATTTTTCCGAATGGCAAATGGACAATCTCATTTATCCCATTTTGAATTTGTTTAAGGCTGTAGAGCTGTCTTTTTTGGAGCGGATCGAAAATCTCGGGATTGGTCTCTGGGTCTTCCTTATTCTCAGCACGAGTACGGGTTATTTGTGGGTTGCGCGTACTGGTCTTGAAGAAATGGCAGAAAAGACAAGGCTGTGGCATCTACTTGTACCGACAATCATTTCGTTTCTATTCATTGTGGGGCCATTATCTGTAGAAAAACAACGCTACATTTATGACAAGGTGACAATTTATATGGCCTATGGATTGATCTTGTGGCCGATTTTTTTGTTATTGCTGCATTCCTTGAGGTTTGGTAGAGGAGAGCGAGTATCATGAAGAGGGCGAGCTGGCTCATTGTTTCGGTTATCCTCTTGCTCAGCCTTTGCAGTTGTGGGCGTGAACTCGAACGGCCGGCACTGGAAGACATGGCCATGATTGGGGTTATGGGCTTCGATTATGTGGATCGTGAAAAGATAGATATCACCGTAGCGGTACCGGTTCCCTCCAAAAATAAGGAATCGACACAGGTGTACTCGACTCATGCCTCGATGACGAGCGAGGCAATGCTGAATCTCGCAACAAAAGCAGAGAGGACCATGTCCCTCTCGCAATTGCGTGTGATTTTGTTCAGTGAAGAATACGCCCGCAAAGTAGGGATCGGAAAAGTCATCCTTGATCTCTATCGCAATCCGATTGTAGGAGAAAATGTATACATTGCCGTCGTAAAAGGAAAAGCGAAAGATGTCATCAAAGGAACCTATAACC
This sequence comes from Brevibacillus sp. AG, assembly GCF_028369215.1. Classification (NCBI taxonomy): domain Bacteria; kingdom Bacillati; phylum Bacillota; class Bacilli; order Caryophanales; family Paenibacillaceae; genus Brevibacillus; species Brevibacillus sp. AG. The sequence continues at coordinate 245,656 of NZ_JAQMYO010000006.1, forward strand.
ACAGGCCGGAAATCAACACGTATTTGAACAACTTGCTTCGTCCGCGAGTGGAAACGGCCTTTTCTTCTTTTTCGACCATTCACGATTTTGTTTTTATGATGACCAGCAACACGATGGACCCCAATCTTCCTTATCTCATTCACAGCAACGGAGAGATTCAGATCATCAAGGCGGCTCTTTTTCGAGTAGACAGGATGATCGGAATGTACACGCAGCGAGAGGGGAAGCTGGTTCAGGGGTTTTTGGGAAGAGAACGCTTGCCCCGTATGAGCTTCGAGTTCCAGCACGAGACGAAGACAGGTAAAAAACAAACGGAAAAGGTCGTCTTCGATTTTGTGCGAGCAAACACGAAGGTAAGAAGCAAAGGCAGCCTGAAAAAGCCTGTCATCAACATCGAGCTTCGGGTAAGAGGGATGCTGGTGGGCTATTCAGGCAGCAAGGATTTGGAGAAGCGGGCTCAATTTCGGACCATGGTTCAAGAACTTGAGAAAAGAATCAAAAAGGAAAGCATGGAGATGCTGGTACGTTTTCAAAAGCAAGGGGTTGACCCGGCGCAGCTAGAAGAGAGCATTCGCCAAAAATATTATGGCAAATGGACACGGCAAACGGGTCTCGCCCTTTATAAAAAAGCGAAAATCAACGTTAAGGTTCATGTGGATATCGTCGGTTTTGGCACACTGAAATAAGGAGCGATAGCAATCCGGCGTGGTTAGAACAGACGCTTGAATTCGCGCCAGATCGCACCCAAAGTCCGACGATTTACATTTTGGAGCTTGCCGTACAAGAGGTTCGTCAATCCAATAAAGGTGAGCTCCTGATCTTTCGTATACGGATACCAATTGAACTCACGCTTGCGTTTGCCCGGATCATGGATGACAGAGATGCTATGCGTAAAGGCTTGCAATCCGGAAGGTCCGCGATAACGGCCGATGCCACTCTGTTTGACTCCGCCAAAAGGCAGATGGGGATTGGCGTAGCTGATAATGATGTCATTGATGCACACATTGCCGCTTTCGAGCTGACGAGCTACGCGATCTGCTTTTGTTTTATCGGCTGACCATACCGAGGCATTCAGCCCGTACGGTGAGCTGTTAGCCAGGCGGACAGCCTCCTCTTCGGTGGCAAAAGTCATGATCGGCAATACCGGACCAAAGGTCTCTTCCCGCATGATTTTCATGTCAGATGTCACGTTTGTGAGAATGGTCGGCGCGATATACATGCTGTCAGAGGAAGGGAGTCCTCCGGTGACTGCTGTCGCGCCCGCAGCCAGTGCTTCGTTCACATGCTCACGGACAATTCCGATTTGTTGGGAAGACGTCATCGAACCGACCTCGGCCTGATTCGGATAACTTAGGCGCAATGCTTTTGTCTTTTCAGTGACCAGCTTGAGAAATTCAGGATAGACCCTTTCATGGACAAAAAGCCGTTCAACAGACATACATACCTGCCCGGAGTTCGTAAAAGCCCCCCATACCGCGCCATTTGCTGCCCGTTCCAGATGAGCGTCTTCAAACACGATCATCGGGTCTTTTCCGCCAAGCTCCAGTTCTACCGGGATCAAATGCTCCGATGCTGCCGCCATAATTTTTTTGCCTGTCGCGACAGAGCCTGTGAAAAAGATTTTATCTGGGCGAGCAGCTACCAGCGCCTGTCCAGCTTCGCGTCCTCCATGCAGAACGGTAACGACTCCATTCGGCATAGAAACAGCGGAAAACACCTCTTCAATGAGCAGTCCGGTAGAAGCAGTCACCTCGGAAGGTTTTAAAATAACGGTATTGCCTGCTACGAGGGCAGATAATACGGGAATGACGGCAAGCTGAAAAGGATAATTCCACGGAGAGATAACCGCGACGACACCCATCGGCTTGTAGTGGATAAACGATTTCTTCGGCCACAGCACGAGGGAGGTTGGTACCGGCTGATCGACAAGCATCTGATAAGCATGTTTTTCATAAAACCGAATCGTGTCGACAGTGACGAAAATTTCGGTCATGTACGCTTCCAATGTAACTTTTCCGGTAGCCTCACTAATTTTTCGGGCGATTTCTTCGCCGTGATCGACTAAATAGTGCCGCAACCGTGTCAAATAGTCCAGACGCTCAGCCAATGATGTAGTGGACCAAGCTGGAAAGGCGAGACGCGCACGTGCCATCGCGTCTTCTACTTGTTCTGGAGTCGCTTCCTGTAAAGAACCAAGCAGCTCTCCAGTGGCGGGATTTTGCATGGACATGACTGCCATCATGATTCACCTCGATTTAGGAGATAAAGATTCAGAAGAGAAGAGTGTATGCATCAAATAGGCAAAGGTCTGTTCAAAACGGGCAATCGCTTCTTCCGGCTTCTGTGACTCATCGAGCAAAAGTTGAAAAAGGAATCCGTCGATTGCAGAGTAAATGAGGGAGATTGCGGAGTCTTCGTCGATGGTCAATGAGGATTGTTCTTCGCGCTGCAACCGTACGAGCATACGAGAGATGAGCTGATGCAGACGGGACCGAATGACTTTTACCTGCTCACCAAACGCAGGAACGTACATGGCCTGTACCTGTAAGTCATACCAGAGCCGATGCAGCTTCCGATCCTCTTGTAGACTCCGGCACAAGACACGAGCTAGAGCTGCTGACCATTCACCAGATGGAGCTGCGATCACTTCGCGTTCCAACTCTTCCATGAAACGTCCTTTGTAGCTAGAGATGACAGCGAGCAAAAGCTCTTCTTTGCTTGCGAAGTAATAATGCAGAATGCCAAGTGAGACGCCAGATTCCTTGGCTATGTCGCGCAAGGAAACATGTGCATACCCTTTTTCAGCCAGACAAGCAGTCGCTTGCTCAATCAAAAATGCCCGTTTTGCTTCGGCTTTTTTCTGGGTAGTCACTTTTTCACCTCTTTATTGGACGACTGTCCAGTTTTTCTAATTTTATTGTATTTTTACAGATGATGTCTGTCAATGAAAAGAGCTGCCCATAAAAAAGAAGCGGCTTCATTGCCGCTTCTTTTGCCGTTCCCAACGACGTAAATACGGATAAGGATCAAATGACCAATCTGCGCCACCTGTTTCCCGATACATACCGTAGTGCAAATGGGGAGGGAATTTGCCTGAGGTGCCGGGCTTCCCATATCCAGAGCTGCCGATATATCCGAGCACTTCTCCTGGCTCCACGATGTCACCCGGCTTCAATCCCTTTTTAAATGAGGACAGATGTGCGAAGTAATGGTAAACATTGCCCATGTCACGCATGCCGATCCGCCATCCGCCAAACCTGTTCCAGCCGATTACCTCAATGACTCCGTACGCTGTGCTGAGTACAGGGGTGCCGTGACTCGCAAAAATATCGGTCCCCTCGTGGATCCGACGACCACCCCAGCCGCGTGGTGCCCCCCATGTACTGCGGTAGCTGTAATCGTACCTCGCAGGGATAGGAAAATGCCGCTCATCCAGGTGCAGATGGTGATACTTTGCATACACCTGCGCGAACTGTCTGATCGTCTTCACGGAACGATCCCGCTGGTAGTACGACCAAAGACCAATTTGCCAATCCTCATGGGAGAAGCCGTATTGGGATAGGTAGTGAATGAAGGTAGTGAGTGCATCGAGATCGTTGTGACGATCTGCGACACCATCGCCATCTCCATCCATCCCGATGCCTTTAAAAAATTGGATGGATACCGGATTCGTATCCTCTGCATCAGGATTGAATGCACCTGCCCAACGATCGCTTGGAATGTCCACGGCTGTTAGTCGTGAAACGTTTTCTTGCTCCTGCTTCTTCCGGCGTATTTTCATGGTTCGCTCGTATTGATCAATGGCTGCTAAATAATTCCACGGAATGCCGTACATCGATTCCAAGCGCAAAAAAACTTGCAAGCGCTCTTGAAGAACCGGGTCTTGCTCATTGGCGGACGGAGCAACTCCGGCGACGGATTCTAGTGGTGAAATAGCTGCAACCACGCACAAGCTGATCTGAATGATTAGGCGGAAAACTCGCATGCCGTCTCCCTCCAGCCTCGTAGTCTTTTGTTGTAGTTTCTGCCAGTTGGAGTGGATTATCCAAGATACTTTTGGAAAGCGTTTTAGTTGTTGTCGAGGAAAGTTTTGTAAATTCGCAGGAAAGGAGGCAGGAGCATACTGTACAGCCAAAGAATTGAAATCAGGAGGAGTGTATTCCTTAAAAATCGTCATGAGGAGGCTGTGTGATGAGCAAAAAAGTGTTGATTGTAACAGGTGATGCTGTAGAAGCACTGGAGGTTTTCTATCCGTATTACCGCTGCTTGGAAGAAGGGTATGAAACGGTCATTGCAGCACCCAGCGTGAAAACCCTACACACCGTTTGCCATGATTTCGAAGCACACAGTGAGACATACACAGAAAAGCCAGCTTATCAGCTTCCAGCCCATGCTGCATTCTCAGACATTAACCCTGAGGCGTTTGACGCCTTGATTATTCCGGGTGGAAGGGCACCTGAGCATATCAGGCTCAATGAACACTTGAAGCCGATTGTGGCGCACTTTTTCGAGACCAACAAGCCAGTCGCAGCCATCTGCCATGGTTCCCAAGTATTCACCATCGTTCGCGAGCACTTAGCCGGACGTGAAATCACAGCTTACCAGGCATGCAGACCCGATGTAGAGGCGTGCGGAGCGATCTACCAAACAGAAACGCTCCATGTCGATGGCAATCTTGTTTCCGGACATGCATGGCCAGACTTGCCAGGCTTCATGCGTGAATTCCTTCGTTTGCTCAAGTAAAAACCAAATCCCCCCAACTTCCGTCACTGCTGGCGGAAGTTTTTTCGTTCTGACAGATGCTTTTCATCCAGCCTTTTCCTCTGTATCATAAAGGGAAAGTATGTTCGTCTGTTTCATGTGAGGAGTGGAATTGATCGTGCTGTCATTTATTCATACAGCGGATGTCCATCTGGATGCGCCGCTTCAAATGTTGGGGGAGCGTTACGAGCTGCGTCAGGATGATTTTCGTCAAACGATGAAAAGAATCCGTGACCTCGTCCGAGAAAAGGAAGCAGACTTCTGGCTCATTGCCGGAGATTTGCTGGAATACCACGGGGGAAGACGATCAACTGCGATGTTTTTACGTGATCTTTTTGCCGGCATCGCACCAATCCCTGTTGTGATCGCACCTGGCAATCACGATCCGTGGCGAGCAGATTCGTTTTATCAAACGTTGGAATGGTCAGGGAACGTCTACTGGTTTACACCCGAGTGGGGTGTGTATGAATTTCCCGAAAAGTCATGCGTGATCTATGGCTGGGGCTTTGGGCAACCACATGTGTACGAGTCGCCACTCGAGACGTTTCCAGGAAAATTGGAAGGGTATGCCCATCATTTGATGGTTCTGCATGCCAGTGTGCTTTCCGATTCAGGTGCCGAAGAGCATCATCCGTATGCGCCTGTCACCTTGCAGCAGCTCGTACAGACGGGCATGGACTATGTTGCGATGGGACACATTCACAAGCCGGAGCAATTCATACATCCTGTCAAAAAACAACCGTTCGCAGCTTACCCTGGCTCTCCAGAAGGATTGACGAGTAAGGAAGCGGGAGAACGTAATGTTTTGTATGGAGAGCTAGATCATGATGGCAGATTGCAGCTCACGGCGATTCCTGTCCAGTCACGCAAAATTAGAAAGCTGGATATCAAAGGGAATGGAGTCGAAACGACTGAGCAGCTCATTGATCGGATGGAGCAGCAACTCGCAGAGGAAAAGGATTCCGATATGATGTACATCACGCTGACAGGAGAACGTGCTGCGCATTTTCAGCCTCCATTGTCCGTCCTTCAACAGCGATTTTCCCGTTTTTTTGTGCTGCAGCTGACAGACCAGACCTGGCCTGATGTGGATGAGGACAAGCTGATCGCAGAGGGTGGCGTCTGGGGGAGATGGCTTTCCAAGCTGGCAGAGGCGGAATCCCGTGCGCAAAATGAGGACGAGCGAGAAATCGTCAGGTTAGCCAAGCAAGAGGCTTTGGCGCGGATTGGAGGGACCATTCGATGAAAATAGAGGAGCTAGTGCTGGGGAGCTTCGGAAAATGGCAGGATGCTACCTTTCGTTTTGCTCCAGGCATCAATCTGTTTTATGCCCCTAATGAGTCAGGAAAATCAACGATCCTACAAGGTATTTTCGCTGCCTTGTATGGAATGAAGCGTGATTACGTCAAATCGGCAAGATACTTGCCTGAATATGAAAAATACCGTCCGTGGCAGAGTGGTGCGTACGAAACGATCATTACGTACAAATTAGCGGGCAAAACTTATCGCCTCCATCGTCAGTTGACGAAGGAACGGGAGGATGCGCGCCTCTTTTTGGACCCCGAATGGACGGAAATGACTGATCTTTATTTGGAAGACAGACGCAAAGAACGGAATTTTATCGAAAAGCATACGGGTCTTACACGCAGTCTATTTACGGATTTGACGTGGATCAGGAGGGAACCACTTCAGGCGGCTGAGCATTTGATTCCGACTTTTACGACTGCGGAAGAAGCCAATCCGGCTGTCCAACTAATTTTGGCGGAGCTGGATCGGGAGGTTGCGGTCATCGGCAAAAAAGAACGGGCCGAAAATACACTTTTGGGAAAAGCCGCTACGAAGGTGGCGCAAAAAGAGCAGGAGAAGGAAAACGCAAAAGAAGCGTGGCGAACGATCAGCCAACTGACGCTGCAAATAGCGGAAGCCACAGAAGAATGTCAGCAATTAGAACTGCGGCGCAGCAGATTGCAGCAGCGTCTGGATCGCTCAACCGGACAAGCAAAAGCGTTGCAGGAACGCTGGCAACGAAGCCATGCCCCTGTCAGTCAACAAGACTGGACGTGGTGGGAGCAAACGGCTCGCTCTGAAGCCGAGCTGGCTATTCACGAAGAGGCAAGACGTGGTTTCACTCAGGTAACTATGCCGACGGTAGCCGTACAACAGAGTGATGGCCAGCTCATACCCTTACAGCACGATTATGAAAAAGGCGTACAATTGCTCAAACAGCGAGAAGCATTGCATATTCGTTTGGCGTCACTGGCTGTATCGGCCCTTTCCACAAGTCCGCGAAGTACAGCATCACGAAGGACTCGCCAAGGCAATCAGGCGAAAAGGAAGCGGGGAGCTGCACTCATGTGGGGCGGCGCAGGGATATTCTCTGTTCTCGGGGTAATCGGCTTCGTGAGTGGACATCCCGTTCTGGGAGGAGTTTCTGTGACTGCCGCTTTGTTGCTGTTCGGCTTTGGGGTTTTCTTGCTGCGAGTAAAAGGGAGTACGGGCGAACCGAAACAGATAGCAGAAAATGATACGGTACAGGAAAGTCAAAGAGTACAAGAAGAGATCGCTTCACTCGATGCTGAACTCGCCATACTCGTTCAGAAATGGGGGACGAGTAATTGGGATACATTTTTGGAAAGACGGGAAGAGCTACTGAAAAGCACGCGCACGCAACAATCTGAGCAGCTACTATCCGAGATGGCGAAAACGAAGCAGGAGGCTGATCTGTCTGCAAGCTGGGGGGAGGCACTTCGAACCCTACTTGATCAGGAGAAAAACGCGCTTGAGACAGAGCAAGGCAAATTGCGTATCGAGATGGTGGAGATTGAGGAGAGACTGCAGGAGCTGCGGGAACAAATGGCTAGAGGAAATGGGGAGATGGCGGTTCATGAGAGCCTGTCATTATCTCGCGCGACTGATGAGCTTGAGGAAGCGCAGGCAGCACTTCGTCAGCTGCAAAAAAAGCGGGATGCTCTTCAGTTGGCTCGGGAAATGCTTCAGGAGGCAGTAGGGGAATGGAGACGGGATAGCACCCCTGCTGTAAATCAGCAGGCTTCAGAGATCATCGAGCATATTACAGGGGGAGCGTATCGGGATGTCAGACTCGATCCCCGTGACGGATTTGCCATCCGTTTGCTTTCGCCGACCAAACAAATGGTGCTCGAACAGGACCAATGTTCCACGGGGACCATCGATCAGCTATACCTTGCCCAGCGTTTGGCATTGGTGCATCATGCCAAGCAGTCAGAGCCATTGCCGCTGTTTTTCGATGATCATTTTGTCCATTATGATGAAGAGCGTCTGCGTCGAACGCTTGACTATGTCGCGATGCTGGCACAAGAACAGCAAGTGTTTCTTTTCACCTGTCATGAACGAGAGCTGCGTATGCTGGAGCCATTGCTTCGTCAAGGGAACCGTCATACCGTGCATCGGATTGGGTAATTGTTTCCGGGGGAGGAAAGAGGTTGCCCCTCCGAAATCCAACCTCTATAATGGAGATTGTTATTGTCTTGTATCATGATGTCACATGAGGAGTGAGCCCTATGACGCAACGCAAGCCGGAGTGGCTCAAGATCAACCTTGTTTCAGGATCAGAACTAGCCAGCTTTAAAGAGCTTAAGCAAACCATGCGCACGAAGACGCTACATACCGTTTGTGAAGAAGCAAAATGCCCCAACATTCATGAATGCTGGGCAAGCGGTACAGCAACTTTCATGATTTTGGGTGATATATGTACCCGAGCCTGTCGGTTTTGTGCAGTAAAAACGGGACTACCGACGGAGCTGGATACAGCTGAACCAGAACGTGTAGCAGAAGCAGCAGAACAAATGCGTTTGAAGCATGTCGTTGTTACTTCCGTTGCTCGTGATGATTTGGCAGATGGAGGCGCACAGATTTTTGCCGATACGATTCGTGCGATTCGTCGTCGACTGCCGTTTGCCTCTGTAGAAGTATTGATTCCCGATTTTATGGGGAACTGGGATGCGTTAAAAGTGGTCATGGACGCAAAGCCTGACGTACTAAACCACAACATTGAGGCGGTTCGCCGGATGTCAGATCGCGTACGGGCAAGAGCCAAGTACGATCGGACGCTGGAACTGTTGAAAAAGGCGAAGGAATTCCAGCCGAGCATTCCGACGAAGTCCAGTCTGATGATTGGTGTAGGCGAGACGATGGAGGAAATCATCGAAACGATGGATGACCTGCGTTCTGTCGACGTCAATATCATGACGATTGGCCAGTATTTGCAACCGACCAAGAAGCATTTGAAGGTAGAAAAATTTTACCATCCAGATGAATTCGCTCACTTGAAGGATGAAGGCATGAAGCGTGGCTTTAGTCACGTGGAGTCAGGTCCATTAGTACGCAGCTCGTACCACGCTCACGAGCAGGCGAGTGCCGCGAAGGAAACGATTGCGAAAGAATCCATGCCGAAAGCGCAATAATAAGTAACCCCCTCAAACCGCCCTACACGAGCGGAAAAGAGGGGGTTTTTCACTATATGGGGGAGAGGGCTTTAGCGACTGGTTGTAGCTTTGTGAGTTGCCTTCACGTTATGAGATGTTCCACCCATACGCTTGATAAGCGTTTCAATGCTTTTCGCATCTTCTGTACGTGCTGTACTCACGTTGCTGGAGCGGCTTGCTACACGAGCGATTTCTTGGATGTCATTCGGATTATCGGTAACATACACTTTGTAATAGCGTGGTGAAACCGATTCAGCGTTCATTTTTGCCTGTTTTTTCGCTGTGTGCGCATCTGCTCCTTGTGTGTGCACACCTACAAAAACTTCTTTATCCGTTACCAAGACCGTAGAACGCTGAACGCCAGGGCAACTGGCAGTGACATTCCCTACAGCTTTTGCCAATGCATCACGGTCTACATAGACGTTTGTTACACTGGCGGTTTTCATATGCTGACGGTCAGTCTGCGCATAGCCCATGCGTGGCATTCCGGTTTGCATGACTCCTGCTCCACCGCGGTTCCAAGAATGCTGTTGATAAATGGAATGGTGTCTTCCGGTCGGAGTATTGTAAACACCTGCTGTACCCGTACCCATACCAGCTTTATGATCCGTAAAGGCATTGTACGGTCTCATCCCGCTGGTGAAGGCGTTGTAGTTGTTTACATTTGCTCGTGGAGAGGTACCATTTGGATAGACACCGTTGTTAATCCCAGCATTGTTGGTCAGTCCCATGCCATCGTAGTTGCGGACGTGAAGCCCGTCACGCATGCCATCGTAGTTACGGACGTGCATTCCATCAAAATTTCGAACGTGCGGAGCAGACTGGTACGACATCGTCTTGTTCGGATGCGTGTAGTTAGGCGCAGCATTGTTGTAACAACCAGTAGCTAAGAGCGCAATACCTGCAATCGCAGGATACAACCATGTCTTTTTCAATGGTAACACCCCCTACACGATAGAATGTCCAAAGGCACAGGTCAGTTATCGTGGGAAATTTAGCTCATGTTGCGTGAAATATGATAAGATGGACATAGTATACATGCGTAAGGAGGAAGCGAGTTTGATTCGCACGCAAGCCGGTACTTATGAAGTCATGGAAGAAAATCGAGACGGCTGGAACCTTGAAGCGTTCAAGGAGCGCTATAGCGACATCCTCGACAAGTACGATTTTATTGTAGGGGACTGGGGCTATGGTCAGCTTCGTCTTCGTGGGTTTTATACTGACGCTAATCGCAAAGTACCGTTCGAGCAGCGGATCGCCGCTTTGGATGAGTACCTGCATGAGTTCTGCAATTTTGGTTGTCCGTACTTCGTTTTACGCAAAGTAAAAGCAAACGTTGGCAACGGTGACGACCAGAGCGGGCAAGACGAAGCTGGCTTTGATGTCATCATTGATATTCGTCAGGACATCCCTCGTGAAGAGGGTGGCTCTTCGCCTTTTGTAGAACGAAAAGATCGCAGACGCTATCACCCGCGTCAAAATAAACAGGATCGCCAGAACAATACTGGCGCTGATCGCAATGGGGCAGGGAGAAACGAGCGTGGGGAGAAGCCAAAGTTTCAAAAAGATCGACCCGATAAAAACGGCAAGGATTCCAACTCACGAGAGCGCCGTCCCAATCAATTGAAACCCAATCGCGAACGCGATAAAGTCCCAACAGGACCAAATACGCCGAAACGTGAATCCTAAAAATGAATCAGAATAACCGAAGCATAAAAAAGAGCCCTGTATGTCAGGGCTCTTTTCGTTTTTCGATCTAAAAACCGCCGCCAAAACCACCGGGTCCGCCAAAACCACCGGGTCCGCCAATACCACCGGGACCACCAAAACCACCGGGACCACCAAAACCACCGGGTCCACCAATACCACCAGGACCACCAAAACCACCGGGTCCCCAACCAGGCCAGCCCCATGTGGGCCAATAGCCAGGCCAGCATGTATTGCATCCCCACCAAGGATATGGCTGTGGGACGACAACGACTTCAGGACCTCGTCTTCTTCGGAAAAAGACTGGATGTGCCTGATCTTCTGGAATGTATCGAAAATCCTGGTCTGCTGAGTAATAAGGTGGTTGGTCATATTGAGCGGGAACAAATTGGTTTTGATCGTATTCGTTTTGATCATATTGAGTTTGATGGTATTGATTTTGGTCATATGAGCTTTGGTCGTATGAGCTTTGGTCGTATGGATAAGATTGCATGATGCGATTCGCACTCCTCTCGTTATCTGTCTGTGCAGTAGCAGTATACGAGGCATACGCCTGTAAGGAGCATTGTCCAGTAGGAAATGGGCGGGAGCTACAAATAAAAAAAGGAAGAGCCCTCAATCGCTCTTCCTTTGGTGAATTAAATAGCTGCTTCCAAAAATGATTTCAATTCTTCTGCTTCACTCTCGTTCAAGTTGAACGCGAATTCCAGATAGCCTTCTTCTTCCAGATCATCATGTCCAATAATAGCGGAGCGTCCATTTTGAATGTTGATGACAATCGCCTTCCCATAAAAACGGTTGGTCGTTGTAATCGCGAGGTCAAAACGTGTAGCTTCGCCCGTGAAGCTGACAAAGCGCGTTCGCGTATCCTCAGCTTCGTCGTACAAGTAAAACAAATCATTTGCCATATAGGTATCCCTCTACTTCCATAAAAGATTTGGTTTGTGTTCGGTATTGTGTACAGCGCGGACAAAGCGAATGGTTTTGGTTTGGGCACGCATGACGATCGAATGAGTTTCCACCATATCATCACCGAGATAGCGCACGCCTTGCAACAGCTCTCCATCAGAGACGCCTGTTGCCGCAAAAATGGCGTCGTCCCCTTTGACCAGATCGTTCAGCGTCAAGAGCTGCTCCGGATTGTCGAGCCCCATTTTGATGCAGCGTTCGCGCTCGATGTCGTTTTGCGGCTTGAGCTGGGCTTGCATGTCGCCACCCAGGCACTTGATCGCCGCGGCACTGATCACGCCCTCTGGCGCACCACCGATACCCAAGAACAGGTCAATCCCTGTATGCGGCAGACAGGCAGCAATCGCAGCACCTACATCGCCATCTCCAAAAAGCTTCACTCGCGCACCCTTTTCACGAATGGCGTCAATAATCGCCTGGTGGCGGTCGCGTTCCTGAATAATGACCGTTACATCTTGCACGCGCTTGTTGTTTGCTTTTGCTACAACCTCTATCATTTTATCCACGGGATCGTAAAGGTTGATTTGTCCGGCAGCACGTTTGCCGACGGCCATTTTCATCATGTACATGTCTGGTGCATGCAACAGTGTTCCACGGTCGCCGATGGCGATAACAGACATGGCATTGTTGTGACCCTTGGCGACAATCGTCGTTCCTTCTAGCGGATCAACCGCCACATCTACCTCAGGCCCGCCTGCTTCCGGATTACCGAGCTTTTCACCGATATAGAGCATGGGGGCCTCATCCAGTTCACCTTCGCCAATGACGACGGTACCCCTCATGTTGATCGTATCAAACATGGCGCGCATGGCGCTGGTCGCTGCTCCATCTGCTTCATTCTTTTTCCCACGTCCCATCCAGTGAGAAGAGGCGAGTGCAGCCATTTCCGTTACCCGCACAATTTCCAGAGCCAATTCGCGTTCCACAGTGTGTTCCTCCCCTTATGCTTGCCGGCAAAAATTCACCCCATCATTGTAACATAAAGTGAACGATCAAAAAGTCGTCTTTTCAGCACCGAGAAAGTGGCGAGAACCTGTAGAAGGAGGAGCGGAGTGTAGGGGAGCTACATGAGCACCCGTGATCAAAAGACGAACGTGATTCGTGACAGGTCGTACAAATTTGGTATACTGAGGGATGAAAAGAGGTGAAACCGGTGAGCAATTCCTATTTGCAGGAAGGGGAATTGGTGCTTCTCGTCCTGGTGCTAACATTTGTGTTTACCGTTTACTACTCAAAACGCAAATCAAAAAAGCGAAAGTAAGGAGAAATATATGTACGACGTGAATACAAAACGAATCGACCAAGTATTGGAACATATGTCTCGTATGCTTGATCTGTTGGACAAGCTCAGCGAACGAGGAGCCAAAGCGGTTTTGGCAGATGAAGTAGCTGTTGCAGCGATGGAGCGAGCCCTGCACTTGTCTATCGAAGGAATAGTGGATGTCGGAAACGCGCTGATCGACGGATTCATTATGCGCGATCCAGGAAGCTACAGCGACATCGTGGAAATATTGCGGGATGAACAAGTCATCACGGATGAACAGGCTTTGATCCTGACACGTGTTACTGATTTCCGCAAGCATCTGGTTAATGATTATACAAGTGTGCCGGCCAATGAGATGTACAGCCTGGTAGAAGAAGCTGCCGGTGCCATTCGTCAGTTTGAGCCACAGGTGAGAGCCTTCTTGAAAAAAGAACTGTTTTAAAATGTTTTCATTCCAACACTAGGTAGCGGATATTTTATACAAAAGACTTTCGTTTGTTTACTAAAACGTCTACATCCACTACAATAGGGAGAAAGGACGGTGATACGTATGACAAACGAAGGAACGTCCACTCGTGATCAAATCCTGCACATGCTCAAGGTCAAAGGTTCACTCCCTGTCAGCGACATGGCCGTCGAGCTAGGGATTACTGAAATGGCGGTTCGACGTCATTTGAACACCCTGGAGAGAGATAATTTGATCAAGTCTACGCTTGTTCGCCAAGCGATGGGACGCCCAACGAATGTTTATTCATTGTCGCAGGAAGCAGACGAACTGTTCCCGCGCAATTATTCTCATTTGACATTAGATTTTTTACAAGACATAAAGGAAATCGATGGTTTGTCCAAAATAGAAATGCTATTTAGACGCCGCGAGAATCGCTTGGAGGAGACTTATCGCTCCCACATGCAAGGTGACTTGGAAAAGCGTGTAGCCAAGCTAGCCGAGCTGCAAAACGATAAAGGCTACATGGTGGAATGGGAAAAGGACGAAAATGGAGACGGCTATCGGATTCAGGAGTTCAATTGCCCAATCTCGCAAGTAGCTCGTGAATTCAACCAAGCGTGTAGCTGTGAGCTCTCGTTGTTCCGTCGGGTCTTGAATGCCAATGTCGAGCAAACCACGTGCATGGCAAAAGGCGGAGACAAATGCGTGTTCCACATCAAGGAAGCGAAATAACGAGCTATAACGAAAGTCCACTCAAATCGGGTGGATTTTTTTCTTTTGTTTACAAGATTTTCGCGGCACAGGATTCGGTTAGGGTCCTGTGCCTTTTTTCTGTAAACAGGCAGGTATTAAGTACCCTTTTACTACATTCTAGCAATCTTAATGTTGTTTTAACGTTTTCTTTATGTTGGACATCTACTATTTATGGTGTAAAAAACAACAAAACACAGGGAAAACAACAGAAGGGCGGAATGATATCAGGATAATATTGCTTATTCGGGTGGGTGTCGTGACGAAAACAGATGAGGAGTGATCCGTAATGAAAAAAATGGTATCAAGTATAGCTGCTTCTGCCATCTTGTTGGGTGGAATCCTTCCAGTCGATGATTCCGCTCATGCAAAAGAGAAAAAGGTGACGATGACATTTGACGTGATCAGTGACATCCAAGGAGACCTCAGAGATTTTGATCACGTTTTGCAAGACATTAATGAGGAAAATTCAAAGTCCGAAGCGCTGATCATTAACGGTGATATTACTCCTCGCGGCTATGATTTTGAATATCAAGCCGTTCAAGATGTACTCGATAAAAATCCTCACCCTGAAAACGTGTGGTACAGCATCGGTAATCATGAGTTTTATGTGCCGAAATGGAAGAATCCCCAAACGCTTGCACAAAGTAGCTGGCCAAACGGCACAACGGAAGAAGAGTTGTTCGATAACTTCTACGAATTCAGCGGAGAAGACAAAGTCTATCACCAAAAAGAAATCAATGGATATCCCTTTCTCTTCCTCGGCACAGAAAAATACATGAAATACCACGATCCAAAATTGTGGGATGAAGTATACATGAGCGACGAGCAACTGGATTGGCTGAAAGAAAATCTGAAGCATTACAGCAAGCAGGACGAGAACAAGCCCATTTTCGTATTCTCCCACCATGTGCTTCCAGACAGTGTCTCCGGCTCCAAACAAAATCCATACATGAACGATTACCTGAAGGTGGACAAGCTCCTTGACATCTTGAAAGACTATCCGCAAGTCGTTTTCTTCACGAGTCACACCCATTGGGATCTGAACCTACCGGACTGGGCAGGCAAAAAGAAAGTCAAAGGCGGAGACAAACGCGGTTTTACCGTCGTAAACACGGGCGGGATTGAAACGGGATGGATGTCAGCCGGTCCAGACGGCGGCGAAAAAGTCGCGCCGGATGGAGGGGCTTTCAAGCAAGGACTACGCTTGCAAGTGTACGGTAATGATGTCGTCATCCAAGCGTATGACTACCAACACGACAAAGTCATTAAGAAGCTAGGCATCCATAATGGAAAAATCGAGCAGTTGCCGCCGGATGTACAGGCAGATGATGATAATAATGTGCTTGTCAACGCGACGCCATACATGGAGTACGCAGTTGGCAAGCAAAAAAACTGGCGGGATTTTGATCCCGAAAATCCACCGACATTTCCAGGAAACCAGACCGTGTATGTCCGTCATAAAGGGGAAATGAACCTAGAAGACGGCAAGCCAATCATGGTTAAATTCAAGAAATAATGGGACTTCCGTGCATTGTTCGTTAAAAGAGGGCCGATCGGGTCCTCTTTTTTTGCGATAGAAAGGATGAAGGTTTACACTAAGAGGGGAGAGCTTGTACAACCGGCTTACGAAACAGATGGGAGATGGAACAACGTGAAACCATATAAAGGCTATTTACTTGATCTGGATGGAACGATTTATCGGGGAAAAGAAGCGATTCCGGGAGCCGCAGCATTCATCACCCACTTAAAAACTCATCAGATTCCGTATTTGTTCCTGACCAACAATTCTTCAGCCTCTGCAAAGCACGTGGCGGAACGACTGGTGGCAATGGGCATAGAGGCAGAGGCTCGGGACGTATATACCACGAGCATGGCGACCGCTACTTATTTACGAGAGCAAGCACCAGCGGGTACACGCGTCTACGTGATTGGAGAGGCGGGCTTGCATGATCAGCTGACGGATGCAGGTTATGTGATTACAGAAGAAGATCCGGCTTATGTCATTGTTGGGATTGATCGTGCTTTTACGTATGAAAAGCTGGCGATCGCCGCACGCGCTATCCGTGCAGGAGCAACCTTTATCGCTACAAATGCAGATGCAGCCCTGCCGACGGATGCCGGTCTGTTCCCTGGCAATGGTTCACTGGTGGCAGCCGTCTCCGTTGCGTCTGCGACCAAACCAATCGTGATTGGCAAACCAGAGTCCATCATCGTCCGATATGCTCTGGATCAGCTTGGTACTGCTGCGGCTGACACGCTGATCGTCGGGGACAATTTATATACGGACATTGAGGCAGGTGCCAACAGCGGCTTGGACAGCTTGCTCGTTTTGACAGGCTATTCCACCCGCGAAGAAGCAGACAAGCATCATGCTGCGCCTACCCATATTGCCGAAGATTTGCCTGAATGGCAGCGACAAATCTCCCTATGATTCTGCGCATTCTTCCTGCTGCTTCTGGCGGTGGGCAATACGGCTGGAGGCGGCTGCTGCGACCGCACCGACGAGATCGTCCAAAAAAGTATGGACACCAAAACGCTTGTCGTTGAGGTCGGCGAGTTTGCCGTGCTTCAGCTTGTCTACATAACCGAAGTTGGTGAATCCGATGCTCCCGTACAGGTTGACGATGGCGAGGGCGAGTACCTCGTCTATGCCATAGAGAGGCTCGTCTGATTCAATAATCGCCTGGAGCGGAGGCAGCAGCTGCTTTTGTTCTGCGAGGATGTCGAGTTGAATCCCAGTCAGCAACGCGTTTTGGACCTCACGTTTTTTCAAGACGGCAGTAACACTGTCCAGACACATGTCCAAGGTGATGTCCGGGATATATTTTGACTGTAGGAACATGACAATTTCAGCAATGTCGTTCATACTGACTCCTCGTTTTTCCAAAAGCTCAATAACGAAGTCCAGACAACTCTCACTATTTAGTGGATGCTCACTCATGCTTGAGGTTCCTCCTTTTTCACGTGCGTGTTCAATAAGTCGACTTTTCAGCACCCAGAAAGTCGGCATGAATGTATCTAGTATCTGCATACAGATAGGCACCTATCCCGATCTAACGACATACAATGCCAGAAGAGCAGTATGCAAGGAGGGTGAACGACTGTATGGAAGAAAAAGAGCTTCTTCAGGAGAAGTACGGTTTTGAACTCCAGGGATATCGCACGACGGGTGCAAGCAAGGTACTGGAAACGGATCGAGGCCTTTACTACATGTTCGAGGCGCCAGCCGGATATAAATACAAAAGCAAGTTTATTGAAAAAGTAAAAAATCATTTGAGTCAACAGCAAAACATTCGCTTGTTAAAGCTGGTGAATACAACAAGCGGGCAGGCTCACATCGTTGATGATGAGCAGCTTTACTATTTATACAGAGGCGTGCGGGAGGCGGTTCCTGACAATCCATTTTATGCCAGCGGCCAATCACTCGCACAGTTCCATCTAGCCACGAGTGATTTTTCATCTGACAAGATGTTTATCCCTTATAGCTCTCTTGGCAACTGGCCGAGTATGTGGCGCAAAAAGCTACGGAATTTTAATGAGTACCGGGATGAGATGGATGAGGATAATGTAGAGCTCGCGCCAATGGATGAATATTTGTTGACCTGCTTCACCTACATTACTCAGCTTGGTGAATTGTCCGTTCAATATTTGTTGGATGCTGGATACGATAAAGTTGTGAAGGAAACAGCTAGTCTCGGGAAAGTAGCCTACCAAAATTTTGATCAAGGGTATATGCTATGGAAAGAGAAGGATGTACGTCTAATGGCAGGTGAATGGAACTGGGTTCTTGATATGCGTACTCGTGATGTGGGGCAGTGGATCAAAGCCGAGACAAAGCGAAACGGCTGGAATGAAGAGGCTGTGACCAGCTTTCTCGACGGCTACAACAGCGTCTCTGCGCTACAGCCAGCTGAATATGCCGTGATTTATGCGCTCATGCTCTACCCAGGCAGGTTCTTGAGGCTCGTGGAGACCTATATGGAGTTGCCAGTAGAAGAGCGCCAGGAAGTCAACATCGAAGCATGGCAAACGCAGTTGGAAGACGAGCTAACCAAAATGGAAGACGGACTTCGAAAGTACCCCCTATTCATTGCACAGCGTTATGACGTATCCATTCCACAAATTGACTGGTTGTGGAGGAAAAAAGATGATCAAGCAACAAGTTTTCGTTACGAGGAAACTCAATCCTGAAGTGATCGCGATGCTTGAAAGAGTAGCCGAGGTCGAGCAATGGACAAAAAATACACCGATCCCGCGTGAGTTGTTGCTGGAAAAGATTGAACATGTAGATGCCGTCTTGACCATGCTGACAGAACGCGTGGATGAGGAATTTTTGGCGCGTACAAAACGACTCCGAATCGTGGCGAACATGGCGGTCGGTTACGACAATATTGATTGGGAAGCGTGCAGACGACACGAGGTCATCGTAACCAACACGCCTGATGTGCTAACAGAGTCTACAGCCGATTTGGCTTTCGCTTTATTGATGGCAACAGGCCGCCGATTGACGGAAGCCAATCGATTTTTATTGCAGGGGGAATGGACATCGTGGAGTCCGACCCTCATGGCTGGACAAAATATATATGGTTCGACTCTGGGGATTATTGGGATGGGACGAATTGGGGAAGCTGTGGCGAGACGCGCCAAAGGATTTGGCATGCGGATCTTGTATCACAACCGGAATCGCAAACCGCAGGCTGAGCAAGAGACAGGAGCACGGTATGCTGATTTGGCGGAGCTTCTGCAAGAGTCCGATTACGTCGTTCTGCTTACACCGCTGACAGAGGACACACGCATGTTAATGGGGGAAAAACAATTTTCGCTCATGAAAGAAACCGCTGTGTTTATCAATGTTTCTCGTGGTGGGACAGTCGATGAGTCCGCATTGTATCAAGCGTTGGTAGACAAAAAAATATGGGCGGCAGGCCTGGACGTTTTTGCGGTCGAGCCTGTCCCGATGGATAACCCGCTCTTGCAACTGCCAAATGTAGTCGCATTGCCACATATCGGTAGTGCGACTGTGCAAACGAGGGCAGAGATGGCGAGGCTGGCTGCTGCTAACATCGTAGCTGTACTAAGTGGGAGGGAACCTCTGACTGCCATATGAACACGTTCTTTGTAGGAATCACAGGACTCTTATTGCTACTCTTGATTGCAGCAGTAGCCGTGTCGTTTCACGTAACCTGGCGCTTGACGCATCCCGTACGAAAGCCGGTTAACATGGACCCCCGAGATTTTGGGATTGAACAGGTGGAATCCATCGTTTTTTCGAGCAGGGAAACGACCATTTCGTTGGCTGGATGGTACTTGTCAGCTGAAAAAAATGGGAAAGTCTCCAATGGACGTACTGTAGTCTTCGCCCATGGGTATAGCCAAAACAGATTAGAACCGCATCTTCCCGCTCTGTCACTAGCGGCAAGACTTGTTCATGCCGGCTTTGACGTGCTGATGTTTGACTTTCGAAATGCGGGTGAGTCCAGCGACGCGCTGACTACGATTGGTCTTCGGGAACAGCAGGATTTGCGGGGGGCCATTGATTTTGCGGCAGCCAAGAAGCCGGAACATACACTGGGTCTCGTCGGGTTTTCCATGGGGGCGGCAACCTCCTTGATGGTGGGAGGAGTGGATGAACGCATCACTGCGATTGTAGCGGATTCTCCATTCTATTCCTTGCGTGAATACTTGGTTGAGAACTTGCCGCAGTGGACGGGCCTGCCTCGCTTTCCATTCAACTGGCTCATCCTTACCTTGTGTCCTATATTGCTAGGAGCTAATCCGCGTGACGTCAATCCGTATCAGGCAGTCAAGCAAGCGGAAAAGCCGATCCTTTTTATACACGGAACAGGCGATACGACGATCCCCATGGTGAACAGCGAACGACTATTTGAGCTGACGCAAGACAAAGATTCCGAGATTTGGATCGTACCGCGAGCGGGTCACGTCCGCAGTTATCCGTTAGTTCCAGAGGAATACGAGAAACGCGTTATTGCTTTTTTGGAAAAGGGAATGGGGAAGAGGAAATGAAAAAAGCAGCTACGCGGTTGCTGTAGCTGCTTTCATGTCGATGTGACTGGATTAGAATACTTGTTGAACTTCCTTGATGCCTGGGATTTCTTCCACCAGTGCACGCTCGATTCCTGCTTTCAGGGTGATGGTAGAGGAAGGGCAGCTACCGCAAGCACCCATCAGGCGCAGCTTCACGATGCCATCTTCTACATCAACGAGTTGTACGTCTCCGCCGTCACGTTGCAGGTAAGGACGCAGTTTATCGAGAACTTCTTGTACTTGATCCATGATATCCATGTTACATTCACTCCTTTCCAACCTCTCCTTTATTATAATCATACCATGGTGAGAAATCCATGGCTTACATGCCCTGTTGACACTTTGAAGTTCCGCTGACACACCGAAGTTTAGTAGCATGGACTTTTTGTAATCTTTGCATGTTATAATGAAAAAGAAAGAAGCAAGTACTTCAATATAAGGAGTCAGATCTTCGTGAACGTATTTCGTAATGTGAAGGAACTGATTGGTAATACGCCGATCGTCGAAATTACACAATTTGAGCTCCCTGAAGGTGTCCGCTTGTTCGCCAAGCTGGAATATTTTAACCCAGGAGGCAGCGTAAAAGACAGACTCGGCATGGAGTTGATTCGTGCCGCAGAGGAGAATGGCCAATTGGCCCCAGGTGGTACCATTATCGAACCGACAGCAGGAAATACAGGAATTGGTGTAGCGCTGGCCGCTGTAGGAACTGGTTATAAAGTCATCTTCTGCGTACCAGCGAAGTTTTCCGAGGAAAAGCAAGAGCTGATGCGTGCCCTCGGAGCAGAAGTCGTCAATACACCGACAGAGTTGGGGATTAAGGGTGCAATTGCCAAGGCAAAAGAACTCGCAGAATCGATTCCAGGTGCTTTTGTACCACAGCAATTTGCTAACCCGGCAAATCCAGACGCACACTACAAAACAACAGGTCCGGAAATTTGGAGTCAAATGGACGGCCAAGTAAACGTATTTGTGGCAGGCGCGGGCTCTGGCGGTACTTTCATGGGTGCTGCTCGTTACTTGAAAGAACAAAACCCAAACGTAAAAACGGTAATTGTCGAGCCAGAAGGTTCCATCTTGAATGGGGGGGAATCCGGCCCGCATAAAACAGAGGGGATCGGCATGGAGTTTTTGCCTCCATTCATGGATACGAGCTACTTCAATGCTATTCACACGATTCTCGATGTGGAAGCATTCGATCTGGTCAAGCAGCTGGCTGCCAAGGAAGGCTTGCTCGTAGGCAGCTCCTCAGGTGCAGCTATGGCAGCGGCACTGCGCGAAGCAAGAGAAGCTGCTCCAGGGACGAATATCGTTACACTGTTTGCTGACGGCAGTGAACGTTATCTAAGCAAGAAAATTTACCAGGGGGGAATTTAAGATGCGTATCAAAACTCGTCTGATCCACGGCGGAATCGATGGAGATCCACATACAGGAGCCGTATCCGTTCCAATTTACCAGGTAAGTACTTATAAACAGGAAGCAATTGGCGTTCACAAGGGCTTCGAATACTCCCGTACCGGGAACCCGACTCGTCACGCTTTGGAAACATACATCGCAGAAATCGAAGGCGGCGCTCGTGGCTTTGCATTTGGTTCTGGTATGGCGGCACTCTCTACCATCCTCTCCATGTTCAACAAAGGCGACCATCTCGTGGTAGGTGACGATGTATACGGTGGTACTTACCGCGTCGTTACACGTGTATTCTCCCGTATGGGTCTGGAAGCAACCTATGTAGACACGAGTGATCTGGCAGCAGTAGAGGCGGCAATTCGCCCGGAAACCAAAGCAATCATTATGGAAACACCGACAAACCCGCTGCTGAAAGTAAGCGACATCAGCGCGTTGGCAGGCATCGCGAAAGCAAAAGGCGTGCTGCTCGTGGTAGACAACACGTTCATGACACCATACTGGCAAAATCCGCTGGATCTCGGTGCTGACATCGTGTTCCATAGCGCAACGAAATATTTGGGCGGACACAGCGACGTAGTAGCAGGTCTGGTCGTAGCAAAAGATGCGCAAGTGGGCGAAGACCTCCATTTTGTGCAAAATGCAATTGGCGGAGTGCTCGGGCCACAAGATTCTTGGCTCTTGCTGCGTGGTATGAAGACGCTGGGAATTCGGATGGAAGAGCATGAGCACAACGCACGTACGATAGCAAAATGGCTGTCTGAGCGCAGTGACATCAAACGCGTGATCTATCCTGGACTGTCCAACCATTCCGGTCATGAGCTGATTCAAAAGCAAGCGCGTGGCTTTGGTGGCATGATTTCCTTCGACGTAGGCAGCGCAGAGCGTGCTGACGAAGTGTTGGCAAAGGTAAAATACTACACGCTGGCTGAATCACTGGGTGCAGTGGAGAGCTTGATCAGCGTACCTGCACGCATGACACATGCATCTATCCCGGCAGAGCGCCGTGCTGAGCTGGGCATTACGGATGGCTTGGTGCGCATCTCTGTTGGTATTGAAGATGTTCAGGACTTGATCGAGGACCTGGAACAAGCATTGTCCTAAGCTAGCTGACCCGGGGGAGGGCGGATATAGTGACTGTCGATATCAAGGTTTTTGGGACAGAGCAATTGTGCGCAAGCTGCGTCAATTTGCCATCTGCAAAGGAAACAGCCGAGTGGCTGGAGGCGGCACTCTCTCGCAAATATGGGAGTGACAGCATCCGCATCGTTTATAGCGACTTTCAACAGCCGCAGACAGACGATGACAAAAGCTGGGCGAATCGCATTATCGAGGAAGATTTATGGTATCCGCTTGTCGTAATTTCCGGGGAAATTGTCGGTGAGGGAAATCCGAAATTAAAGGATATCTATGAAAAGCTGGAGAACATGGGCGTGCAGCCGATTGCTTCTTTGGCAGAATAAGATCGCTCAAGAAACGACCAGATGATCTATATCTGGTCGTTTTTCTTTTTAGAGTAACAGTCTGAGCGCAACTTCGAAAGCCAAGAAGCGTTTAACTAGTATCAAAAATAAAAGGGTGATTTTTCTATGTTTGGAAAAAAGATAGTGTTTAGCGTTCTAGCTTGCTCCCTTTGTTTATCCACCATACTTGTTACCCCATCTGCTACAAATATTGCAGAAGCAAACACAGCGAGCTACCGAATTACATATAAACTTCCGCCCAATCCGGAAAAATACTTGTTTTTGAATGTACAGATGGTCTCTATTACTAATCCGCATCCATTGTCTTTGCAACTGCGCCCTTATTCATCCGATGACTATATAATCGACATGGAAACGGAAGAATCGTATCACAAAATGAATTTCTCTTATCGCGTGAAATTCTTATCCTCGAAAAAAGGATTTCTCTGGAATCTGTATCACTTTATCGGTACTCTACCTCCAGCATATCCGGCTGACATGAATCTGGATGAGCTAGACCAAGGCATTAAGAATACGGACGCCTATTCAAATGAGGGGAGAGCTCTACGAGAAACCAGAGCCCAAAGCAATATGAATGCCCGCCTGCAGCCTCTTGTTCAAGCCGGTTACGTCATGCCAAATGAGATCGACGATGGGATCGCAACGAAGGAGTTCGTCGCGACCGTTCTGTATCGGATGTTCGGAACCGTTCGACCTTACCACGGAGGAATTGATCTGAAGGATTCGGAGAATGTCGCTGTTCGCTGGGCAGTTGAAGTAGGCTTGCCGGGTTATGTAGTAGATAGCGAAGGCTATATTTATCCTGATTCACCGCTTAGCATGGAATCCGGCCCGGAAAAATACGCACAGGAGCATGCGTATGATCGTCTGCAGCATTTTATGAAACTCATTCTTCCCGGGAAAAAGACTGAATCAGGTTGGGAGTACTATCAGGTGAAATTAGCACCGGGCATGGTGCCGACACAACCGCGCGATCTCATTTCAGTCAATGGAAAGCCCTATAATGATGATCCTGTTTCCTCTATTACAGAGACCCAAGAATACCAAAATGCTAGTAGAAAAATCGGGCAGTACTTTATTCCGAAGTTTCCCCAAATGCTCGATCAAGCACGTAAGGATGCCCTAAAGCCTCGGGCATGGGACTGGAGCCGCGATCTAATTCACCATCCTCATTTTTCCAAGGAGATTGCCGCCTATCGTAAAAACAAAAGCAGCAAAAATCTGAATGCCGTCTACCAAGCTGTAAGAAAGCACTACAACCTCAGTATCCGTCAAGACTCGGCTGCCATTATCAAAAGTGTGTTAGATAACGTCAAGTAATGTGCTGTTTACTATTTGTATATCATTCGTAAACCTTTTGTAACGAAATGGAACAGGCTTCGTCCTATAGTAGTAAATGTAACCAATAACTTACCATCTAGTGGAGGCCATAACGATGAATAAAAAATGGATGAAGCCTGTTACATATTTGCTGCTTGCAGGGGTTGTAGGCGTAGCTGGATTTTCTGCAATGAATACACAAGTAGCTCACGCAGACTCTGAAAAAGGAAAGCTTTTCTCGGCTGCGGCTGAACTGAAACTCGACAAAAACACCTATGTGATCGATCAAAAAACGGCTGACGTCAATGGCGATAAAAAGGATGACATTGTATATCTGATCGGCCAAAAAGAAAAAGCGGATGACATCTATGCTTCCAATATGAACATCGTAGTGAAAGACGGAAAATCCGGCGCTTATAGCCAAACGGATATCAAAGAGCTGGGCGGCTATGAAGGCGAGCTGACTCTCGTAGACTTCACGGGTGATCACGTTGCAGATGCTTTCGTTAAAACAGCGACTGGCGGAAGCGGCGGTGTTTACAGCCACGTAATCGCTACTTTTGAAAACAACAAGCCAGCCGTGATTTTTGGTGAAAAGGAAAACGAAGGAATCCGGTACGAGGGGAAATTCGTAGATGGCTTTAAAGTAGAAGGCAAAGGCTCCCATCTGGATAAGCCGCTGACGCTTGATGTGAGTGCCAACCAGGATGTATACGTAGCTGCCAAGCTGTATGACAAAGCAGGCAAAGTACAGCCAACAGAAGATGCTGTTTCTGTATTCTCCTATCCATTCGGTTCTCTGACTCCAGTCGATATGGATGCGAACGGTACATTTGAGCTGGTAGGAGAGCAACGACTTGTAGGTATGAACAACACAGATACCGTTTCCCGCATTAATTCTGTTTGGGGCTACCAAGGTGACGGCAAATGGAATCCATGGGAAGTAGAGTATTCTACTTTCTTGAAAAAACACCCGGGTGAAGCGATTAACACGATGATTGAAAAGTAAAAATTGTAGAGCTTGATACGCAGCCTCCTTTTCATGACGGAAATGAAAAAGGAGGCTGTTTTTCGTTACCAGCGAATGGTTCTACCAACCGACTTTTTCTCATATGGATTTTGGGTACAGGGGTAACCAAAGGAGGAAGAGCGGATGGACCAACCGATTGCTCGCTACTACGAGTTGAAGGAAATTCAAAAGCAGGTAGAGGAAGAGTTGAACGAGCTGCGGGGGAAACTGATTGAAGCTTACAGCGAAGCAGGCAGCGCAGAGGAAGGCGAATACAAGCTGCTGATCTCCTATCAGGAGCGGCGAGAATACAATGATGATCGCCTCTACAACGCCTTGCCAGATCCTTCGCTTTGGCGCCTCATGTCGAAGGCGGATACCGGGAAAATTTCGAGTTTGCTCAAGCTGAATGTCATCCATGAGAAGGTGTTGGCAGACACCTTTGAACCGAAAAAAGTACCTGTTTTACGTGTCCAAAAGCGATAAACCAGCAAAATGAGGAAACCGTCAGGACTTATCTTGACGGTTTTTTTGCATGGAAAGAATTATTTTGTATAATGGAAGGATATAGAAAATCCCTGTTTTTTCCTTACTTTTTCTCTAACATCTGGAGGAGGATCGTGCAGATGAAAGTCTTATTTTGCAGCCAGCCATTTCAAGAAAACAAAGTCGATGAAACCTACGAATATGAGTATACGTGCGCAAAACAACTCGGCTTGGACATTCATCTAATCAGCTTGGAACAACTGATATACAATGATAACCCGTTAGCGGCTGTGAAACAAATACAACCCGCTCCTGAAAAAGTAACGGCTATCTACAGGGGATGGATGCTAAAACCATTCCTGTACCAAAAATTGTACGACGCCCTGCTAGCCCAAAATATAGAGTTAATCAATACACCCGAAAAGTACGTGCATTGCCATTACCTGCCTGAATCTTATGAAGTCATCAAAGATTTCACACCGCTTTCGGTCTGGCTGTACAAGGAAGAGATAGACGCGTCATTTGAGAGCGTGCATCGGATCGTAAATAGATTTGGTCAGTCTCCGATCATGATCAAAGATTTTGTAAAATCTCGAAAGCACGATTGGAATGAGGCTTGCTATATCCCCGATGCTTCCGATAAAGAAAAGGTACAGCAAGTGACCAATCGATTTCTGGAGCTGCAGCAGGATGAGTTGAATGAGGGAATCGTCTTTCGAGAATTTGTGAAGCTTCAATTTTTGACCCATCACTCGCAGAGCAACATGCCATTATCTCAGGAATATCGCATTTTCTTTTTGGATGGCGAACCCATGTACATGGCAAATTACTGGGAAGAAGGACAATATGACGATACGCCGCCAGACCTCCAGACATTTTTAGAGGTAGCGAAAAATATCAAGAGCCGCTTTTTTACCATGGACATCGCAAAGCTAGAAAATGGCTCGTGGACCATCCTCGAGCTAGGGGATGCACAGGTGTCTGCTCTGCCCGAACAGGCTGACATATTTGAATTTTTCACAAAGATAAAAGGAAATCTATCATAGAAGAGGTATCTACCCATGAAAATAGGTTTGGCCCAGACGAGGTTTCCCCAATCAGCGGCGGAGGGGCTTGCGATCATTAAGCAGCAGATGAGAAATGCCGCCAACCACAACTGCGATCTGATTCCTTTCCTGAATCCGTCATTCCGGGGCTGCGCGGAGTAGGCTATGAAGTGGAAGCATACGATCACCAGATTCAGCTGGGAGCACTAGGGGAGATTCGTGCGATGGCAAAGGCATGCAAGCTCGCCGTGATTTTGCCGATAGAATGGAAGGATGAGTGCGGGTATCATCTGGTCGCCTTTGTCATCGGAAAAAGTGGAGAAGACCTCGGGATGCAAATCAAAAATCAGATTGATCCAGATGAGGATCTGTTCGATTATGTTCCTGGTGAAGGGCGCCAGTTGTTTGAAATGGAAGGCGTGGCTTTTGGAATTGTCATCTGTCATGAAGGATGGCGGTATCCAGAGACGGTACGGTGGGCGGCACGCCGCGGGGCAAGCATCGTTTTCCATCCGATGTTTACAGGGGAAGTCAGCAATCCCGATTTTTACAACGGGGCAATGGTTTGCCGAAGCTTGGAAAACAACATCTACTTTGCCAGCGTGAACTACGCGATTCCGAATCAACAGGTGACGACGGCTTTGATTTCGCCTACGGGGGAACGACTGTGTGTCGCAGCTTCAGGGAGCGAGGAACTGCTCGTGTATGAGATTGATCCTGCGAGAGCGACACGATTATTGGCCCAGCGCTTCCAGCCTGAGTTGGTTGATTAGTTAAAGAAAGAGTGTGAATGAATGAATCCAGAATTGTTTCAACCGAGTCTGAAGCCTGGTGTAAACTATGAAACCAAATCGTACAATCTGACCTCTTATCTGTATGCATGTATGATTGGTGGTTTTTTACCCGCGCTTGTGTTGGGGATGCAAAATGCAGTATGGTTACGGGCTAACCCTCTGTGGCGTAGCATCATTTTGGTAGTGGGAATTATTCTTTATTTCGTCTTACCACTAGGGATACTCCGATTTTTTTTAGGGACATGGATTGGGATTGCGTATTACTTTTTAATGGAACGAAGATATAAGGTTCATAAAGGAATCCATGCCACAATACAGCCAATGCTCCAAACAGCTATTGGGTGCTCTTTCGTAGGCAGGATGCTCGAAGTGGCTTATATAGTAAAAGGAGTGCCGTTATTATATGGATCTTGAAGTTTTGGAGAGTTCTGTCCTCTATCAGCTTGGCGAGCACTACTATGAGATGGGGCGCTATGAACAGGCAAGAGAGCAATTTAAGCAGGTATTGGCCAAAAACGCAACGCATCCCAGACTGCTGTATATGATGGCATATTGTGAATACCAACTGGACAATTACGAAGAAGCCTATGAGCTTTGTACATACGCCATCAATGAGGGCTTGGTCACAGAATATGTATATAATACCCTTGGACTGATTCTGATACAGCAAAAAGAATGGTATGAAGCGGAGCAGGCGATGCTTTTTGCGTTGTCCTTAAACCCCAGCGAACCGAGTATCATTGCTACGTATTCGTTCCTGATGTACGAGACGGGCCATCTAAAAAAGGCCAGGCTGCTGATGGAAGAAGCGAAACGCCTAGACCCGATGGACTCAACCGTGCTGCAATACCAGTTTTATATGTGCATGATCGACGGAAAGAAAAAAGAGAAGCACGAAGCGCTGGCAGGGTATATGCAAGGAGCCGAAGACGATTTGTACAAGCTAATCAAAATTGGAGAAGAGGCTTACTTTCGAGATGATTACAAAACAGCGAAGGAAGCTCTGGTCCAAGCTTTTATGCTAGACCCGACAAATTCGCGAGTAAAGGAACTTCTGGACGGAATTGAAAAGGAGACCCATTTCCTATTTTTTCCGAACCGGATTGTGCGTAAGCTGGGAGGACCTATTGGTTCATGGGTAACGAGTGTGGGGCTCATTTTACTGGCTATTTACTTGTATCCACCAGCATTTGGGGCTATTCTTCTCTTTCTGCTCATCTTTAATGTTTACACGTGGATTTCGGGGTTTGTTTATAAATTGTTTGTAAAGTGAGGAGTTTCGTTTGAATAAAATCGATGTCGTCAAGCAAATGGCAGAAAGCAATCCGGAAAATGGGTCTGCATGGTATCTGTTAGGTCTGGAATATGCGCAGATTAACAAAAATAACGAAGCGCTGCAAGCGTTCACCCAGGCGCTTCGTTATAGCGATCATGCACTTCAGCAGCAAATCATAGTAGAGCTAGGAAAGATTGCTTCTGCAAACACTACATCTAGCCAGTCTTCCATTAACCAGCGCTCCATGCCACAAAAGGCTATGGTAGGAGCCTCAGAAGCTACCCAAGAAGTGGATAACCAGGAACAACTTCATGATGACCACAATTCATTTCAAGTCATTCCTGGCGGACAAGTAGGAAGACGGGATAAGGTGAAGGATCACGTGACCTTCGAGGATGTTGGTGGTTTGCACGAAGTGAAGAATGCCATTCATATGAAAATTATCAAGCCGTTTGTGTCTCCTGGACTGTTCGAGCTCTTCAAGAAAAAAATAGGGGGTGGAATCCTCCTGTATGGGCCTCCAGGATGCGGGAAAACGTTCATTGCCAAAGCCACAGCAGGGGAATGCCGTGCCCGCTTTGTGCCCATACATATTTCGGATATTCTCGATCCTTATATCGGCGCTAGTGAGCAAAACCTCCGAGAGATCTTCTCGTCTGCGAGAGCGAACAAGCCGAGTGTCCTGTTCCTCGATGAAATGGATGCGCTCGGTTACAATCGCAGCCGTGCTTCGTCTAATACGATGCGGACAGTTGTTGATACGCTCTTAACCGAGATCGAAGGGATTGATACCAGCACAGATAAGATGCTCATCATCGGTGCGACCAATATGCCATGGGATGTAGACCCTGCCTTTAAACGTCCGGGTCGTTTCGACAAGATGATTTTTGTCTCACCTCCAGATGAAGAAGCGAGGAAGACAATTTTTCAAATCAAGCTGGCCGAACGTCCAGTGGTTGAGATCGATTACGACTGGTTAGCCAAGGAAACGGACCTGTATTCTGGGGCAGACATCGAGAATGTCGTCGAGATTGCTACAGAAATGGTGATCGCGGAAATTATGAAGTCAGGTGTTGAACGCCCAATCCAGATGAATGATTTGAAGCAATCCATTGCATCCACACATCCTTCTACCATTGACTGGCTGCGAACAGTCAAAAATTACGTGAAATATGCCAATCAGGGCGGGCTGTACAATGATGTAGAGTCATTCTTATCGCGTTATAAACGAATTTGATATAAATCTAAGCAAAAAGCTTATTCCAAAAGAAAGTCTGGAATAAGCTTTGTTGTTTTATTGTGCGAATTATAGGGCCTTAATGATCAGATTGGTTTCTTCTTCTCCTTCACGAAATCATGTTTCTATGAAGGATTCGCCGATCTCCATCAGCCCGCCAGGTTCCTTAGATTATACAAAAAGAAAACCTGTTAGACCATCCGGCCAACAGGCTTGTGCTTTATCCCATATGCTTTTTGTACATCCATAGCTGACCGCTCTTGATGACACGAGCCATCTGACCGACCAGAGACATTTTTCCCATGCTGGCAAAGCCTTCCTTTTTGCCGAGGGAACCGAGGAAGCCTTTGTGCTTGAGAGCAGGCAATGAAGCTGGATACTCCTCACCTTTGATGTCTTTTTTCAACATCAAGGCAATTTGTTCGCCTTGGATCTCAGCTGTTTGTGCGCTCGGCGCGATGATGGTACTTGCACAGTCACCTACCACATACACGTTCGTATGGGATTGGATTTGATGATACTGATTTAGTTTGGCGCGTCCGATGTTATCTGTTTCGATCGGTAGAGAGCGCACGATTTTGTTCGCTTGAATACCTGCTGTCCATACGATAACATCACTTTCAACAGGCTGGTTGTGGTTGTACACGATCCCTTGCTCGATGCTAGTGACATTTGCCATGGAAACAAGCTGTACATCGTGCTCAATGAACCATTGAGATGCGTATTCCTGAAGCTTTTTCGGGAATGGGCTCAAAATGCTTTGACCGCGGTCGATGATGCGTACATTCAGGTCGGGACGGCTCTCGCGTAGCTCAGCAGCCATTTCCACCCCGGAAAGACCACCACCCACAACGCTAACCGTGCCGTATGGGTTCACATTATTGATTGCCATGTATGTGTTGCGGGTAGCTCCCATGGATTGAATCGAACACGTAAATTGTTCAGCACCAGGGATATCATGGTAACGATCCTCACAACCCAATCCGATTACAAGCCAATCGTAGGAGAGGGTGTCCCCGTTAGCAAAATTGACGACCTGCTCGTCCAATTCCACACCAGCAATTTCACCGTATTTGACGGTCAGGCGTGGATCGTTTGGAAAATTAACACGCAGGTGAGATTCCGGTGTAGTACCTGCCGCCAGAGCGTAATACTCTGTTTTCAAGCCATGAAACGGCATACGGTCTACGAGGGTTATAAACACGTCATCTGGTAAATCAGGGGACAGGACTCGCTCAATAATACGAAGACCCCCGTATCCTCCTCCAAGGATCACAAGTCGTTTCATAGAAGGTCTAGTCCTTTCTTCTGTCCGTTTTTTACAGCACCCACTCTATTTTTAGTCTCTTTCACTAAAAATGCAAGCAGAATCTTTTTCCCGTTTTCTCCGCTGGATTTTTATCAAAGTCGCGGTACAATAAAGTACGTGATGATGTCGAAATAATCGGTAGGTGACAATAGATGAAACCACTAGTAGAATTTTGCGCGAGCAATGTTTCCTCCTATACGCAATCCGTCGTGGATGCATTGGAAAATGATCCTGATCTGGATGTGGATGTACTCGAGTACGGCTGTCTGGGGTATTGCGGTGAATGCTACATGGAGCCATTCGCGCTCGTAAACGGCACATTGGTACAAGCTCCAACAGCCGATGAATTACTGGTGAAAATCAAGAAGAAATTACGCGAGGAAGAAGAACTGCTGGATGCAGATTTTCCTCTTTAGGTTGTTCTCTTAGGATGTTCATTGGGGAGCATGATCAACCGTGCATGTTTCAAAATAGTAAAGCTGATGCCCAAGTGATAGGGAGCATCAGCTTTTTTTCATGGATTAATGTTCTTTGATCACATTGTAGAAGGTATCACGTTCCAGCGCGCGTTTTCCTGCGCCTTTGATCAACCAAACCAACTCATCTACAGTCAGAGCTTGCTGGGTAAGTGCACCGGCTGAGTGGCTGATACGCTCCTCGATCAAGGTTCCGTGAGCATCGGAAATTCCCATTTGCAGAGAAAGTTGTGTGAGCTGGGTACCGATGTTGATGAAGTATGCTTTGATATGCTGGAAGTTATCGAGCATCAGACGGCTGATCGCCATTGTTTTCAAATCATCAATGGCAGAGTTGCGGCGTTTGATACCAGCTGTTGCTTTGATCGGTTGAACAGCCAATGGAATGAACACCATGAAGCCGTTTGTGTCATCTTGCAGCTCGCGCAGGCGGAGCATGTGAATCACGCGCTCTTCCAATGTCTCGATGGAGCCGTACAGCATGGTGGTATGTGTTTTCAAGCCCAACTCATGAGCTGTGCGGTGTACTTGCAGGTACATGTCTGTACTTGCTTTTTCCGGGCTCATTTTCATACGATAGCGCTCAGTCAAAATTTCAGCGCCACCACCCGTAAGGCTTTGAAGACCAGCTTTCATCAGCTCTTGCAAAACCTCGCGGATGGATAGACCGGAAATGCGGGAGAAGAACTCAATCTCTGCACCTGTATACGATTTAATCGTCACATCCGGGTACGCTTTTCTCAAGGTACGAATGGTGTCGAGGTAGTATTCAAATGGCTTGTGCTGGTTATGTCCGCCAACGATATGGAATTCACGGATACCTGGATGGAAGCGAGTTTCTACATAATGAAGCAACTCATCTGTGCTCATCGTGTAGGCACCCTCATCCCCTTCATCGCGGCGGAAGCCACAGAATTTGCAATGAGCTTCACATACGTTCGTTGGGTTGATGTACAGATTTTGCAAAAAGTAAACGTTATCCTGATTCTTGCGATAGTTAACAACGTTAGCCAATTGTCCAATCGTCAAAAGATCGTTGGAATTAAAAAGGGTGACACCGTCTTCCAAGGTAAGTCTTTCGCCATGCATAACTTTTTCTGCGATTCCGGCGAGAGATTTGTCTTGTATGGCAATCGTTTCAAGCGCCATTCCAAACACTTCCTTTCAAAGTCAATGGTTCTTAGATGAAAGAGCTTTAATCCAGTCATACCCAATCGATATTCGTTCCATGGGAGTGGAAAGGCTCTTAGGAATAGAGTAAATCTCGGGCAACAAGAGCACCTATATTATAAACCTCTTGGTAAGTACGAACAATATCATAAGTTCTCCAACTCTCTAGAAGGAAGTTGCGGATGTAAAAATAAAACAATTACCGTCGTATTTTTGGTATATTTTCGGAAATAAAGGAATTTTTGTTTGCGAAATTCTAGCTGTTCTTGTAAAATATAGTAAGAAATCCTGATCTATTACTAGGAGGAGCTTCAAATGCGGGACGTTTTGCTCGAGAAAATCGAACTCCTTCGACAGCGTATGGTATATATGGGGTTAGAGTTTGGGTTAGATCATCCAGATGTCCTCGAATACAGTATACAAATTGATCAACTACACAACGAACTGAACCAGATCGATCATAGTCTGTCTAAGGCAGGGAACCGGAAGAAAGCTTATAGATTTTATCTAATGGAAAACAATGCACATTTTGCATAGGAAGGGGAAACCCTTCTTTTTTATTTTGAAAAGAATGAACGCGTAAAGTGCAGGGGAACCTTGTGGGAAGAAGCGTTTCTTAGTAAACTGAATATACTGGTTGTAACAAGTGCAGGAATAATGAGCCTGTGAAGGAGGGAAAGAAGCATGATTACATTGACAGAGCGCGCCAGTCTGAAAGTAAAAGAAATGCTGGCAGCAGAAGGTAAGCCCGATGTGTTTTTACGGGTAGGTGTCAGAACTGGTGGTTGCAGCGGCTTTACCTACGGGATGGGCTGGGACGAAGAGATAAAAGAAGGCGACGAGACCTTCGAGCAAAACGGTGTGAAAATTGTTGTCGATAAGGACAGCTACCCATACATTAAAGGTACAGAGATTGATTTCAAGGAATCGATGATGGGCGGAGGCTTCTCCATCGAGAATCCGAATGCAGTCGCTTCTTGTGGCTGTGGATCTTCGTTTAAGACGGCACTCGCTGAAGGTAAAGCGGAGAAATGTGACGACTAAGGCCTTTTGCTAGTATTTGGTGATTAAGAGTAATAGAAACCTCTTTGACTTGTGCAGATATTGCGCATGAGTTGAAGAGGTTTTTTTGTTGGGAGTATTCGGTTAAAAAATTTCCAAATCATGTCACAAAATGACGCTTTTGTTTGTTATACGTGCGAATCGGAGGTGAGAGGGATTGGATCATAACGAAATGGAGCAAGCGCTAAAGGAGGTCAGAGCCGGGGATATCGACCAATTTGGTTTGATCATCGATGAGATGCAAAAGCCGTTGTTCGTGTACTGCTATCACATGCTGGGACACCGACAGGAAGCGGAGGATGCTGTCCAGGAGGTTTTCTTGAAAGCATTCGAGCAGCTGGACAGCTATCGGCACACTGTTTCTTTTTCAGCATGGATGTATAAGATTGCGTATCATCATTGTCTGAACCTCTTAAACAGAGCGAAGCTGAATCGTGTGTTCACTTTTTTGCGAGCGGGGATTCAGACGGTCAGTCGCCATGAGGGAGAAAAGAAGGTAGAAGATACGGAGTATTTGAACAACCCTCTTCATGTAGCAATAGCAAAGCTATCTGTAAAGGAGCGCAATCTCCTGATTTTGCGTGTGGTGGAAGACCGAAGCTACGACGAGCTGGCCTTGTTGTTTGATACGAAGCCAGCTACGCTGCGCAAACAGTATGAACGGGCATTGAAAAAGTGCAAATCCTACATGCTCGTGAATGAAGGCGGTGATAGACATGACTCGATCTCAGCAACCCGATGATTGGAAACAACAGTTAACTGCCGCCGCCGATGATTTCGATGTCAAGGAACAGGTCCTTCAAAAAATGAAGGAACAAAAAATGAGGTCGGAGGGGAAGCAAGTGAAAAAAAGATTGGGATTACTTGTCGCAGCGATTCTTGTGTTTGGGGGAACATCCGCTTATGCAGCCATGAAGGTATACGAATTGAAGAATGAAAAAGGGGAAGCCGTTGTAAAAGTGCAGCAGACTGCTACTCCACAACCGCAAAGTAAATCTGGAAACTGGAAGAGTTTTCAAGATGTAAGGGATTCGCTTAAGCAAGGAGAGGGAGCAGCTGTATATATGGCTGGCCCAGACAATCCGAAAAAACGTGTTTCTTTCACCTATATTCCTGTTATTCATGAATCCACACGGCCACTACAGAAAGAAGTGGGGAGCTTTTATGAGGTACCAGCTGAGCTAGCGGGTGGTTACAAATTTGTAAATGGGCATGTAAATTACCCATTTGATTATAGCCAAGCAGAATTATTCGAAGAAATGTACAAGGAAGCAGAGAACGAGAAGAAGCAAATCGTTGTGCGAAAGGTATCTCCTAAGTCAAATTTTGATAGAGTCTATACGTTGTACAAAGGGAGTGAAGGAAAAGAGCGGGACGGGGACGTATACATCGCCATCACGAATTTTGAAGGTGTGAAATACATCGAGGAAGAAGCAGGGCAGGATGCCATCGTAGAAAAAGTGAGAGTGCAAAACTATGAGGGACTGTATATAGCTGGCAAGCTAATAGATGGAACCGAAGAAAAGGTCGTAAAGGTCTATCAAGAGGACAAGAATAGACTCATCGAAGTGGTTGCCATGAATCCTGTTCTGACGAAAAAAGATTTACTGATGATTGCCCAGAATTTAAAATAAATACACCTAACCAAAAATGTAACATTTATCCAGATACGCGCGTATTTACAAGAGCAGCTCCTTATGGGAGTCTGCTCTTGACTTTTTTAAGGAAAAAGCATGAGTAAGGAGTGAAAAAGGTGGCTGATGTTACGCAAGAACAAAAAGGCTTACAGTGGCTATTGCTGGGGGCATTTGGGATCGGCTTACTGTTTGACTGGATGTTTTACGGTAAAGGATTTGGCATCTCTTATCTATTGTTCGTAATCGGCTTGTATGGTCTTTTTATTTGGCAGGCTAGGCAACGCATTCCTATACGCTTTTCTCGAAAGCAAGTATTCGACTGGATATGGACGCTTCCGATTTTTCTATTGGCCTTTACTTTTTTTCTATTTTCCAATCCGCATTTTCATCTGTTCAACCTGTTACTGATTCCGTTTTTATTCGTGATCCAAACGATCCTGATAACCAAGCGTCATCAAGCGAAATGGTACGAGGCAGGCTTTTTCATGGAGATGTTGGAGATGCTGCTCCTTTACACCCCGAAGTATATGCGGATGCCTTTTAGGTTGTCAAAGGAATGGATCAAGGGTAGGGTGAATCAGGAGAAGTATGGGGTGATGAAGAAGGTTTTCATCGGAATCGGCATCTCGGTGCCTCTGCTGGTGATTGTACTCTCCTTGCTCTCGAATGCGGATAGTGTGTTTGGACATTTTCTGGGTCAAATACCGCGTAGGGTCATTGATGTCCATTCACTTGAAGCAATCTTTCGAATGATGCTAATCGCGATCATTACGATCCTCGTGTTTGCTTACATGTATTCTCTTTTCGGGAAACGAGAAGAAGTAGTGGAATTGC
The DNA here is from genome assembly GCF_028369215.1 of Brevibacillus sp. AG. Classification (NCBI taxonomy): domain Bacteria; kingdom Bacillati; phylum Bacillota; class Bacilli; order Caryophanales; family Paenibacillaceae; genus Brevibacillus; species Brevibacillus sp. AG. The sequence goes on from NZ_JAQMYO010000006.1 coordinate 282,614, forward strand.
CTGTGCCTGAAGATGAAAAGAAGATCGTCTGGGACGGGGTTATCCTTGTAACGATTCTGGCGATCATCAATATGGTGTACACAGCGTTTACATACATTCAGATATCGTATTTGTTCAGCGGGGCGAAGCGAGTTTTACCAGATGAATTGACGTACGCCGAGTATGCTAGAAATGGCTTCAATGAGCTGGTGACGGTTACTGTTATTAATTTCTTGATTCTCCTATGTTCGATGCACTTTGCATCACGGGCAAAACCAATGCTCTACCGGATCATTCAAGTTCTGCTGAGTATGCTGACGATTTGCACAGGTTTCATGCTCGTGTCCGCCTATTTTCGCCTCTCACTGTATGAGGATGCTTACGGATATACGCATACGCGGCTGTTAGCTCACGTTTTCATGATATTTCTGTTTGTGTTGTTTATCATTGCTCTCTTGAAAATTTGGCGCGACGGTTTCTCCCTGATCAAGTATTACGCGATTGTGACACTAGTGAGTTACGTCATTCTGAATTACATCAATATGGACGTCATCATTGCCAAAAACAATGTACAGCGCTATCATGCGACTGGACACATCGACATCGAGTATTTGAGCGAGCTGTCTTATGACGCCATACCAGTGGTTATGGAGCTTGTGCGGGATAAAAAGGTAGAAGAGAGGTTTATGGAGATGCTACAGGAGCGAAAAGAGATTTTGTATGAGGACAATAGCTGGCAGTCCTTTAATCTCTCGGAGTATCGTGCAAAGGCTTATCTTCCATGAAATTAATGAGGGCGGAGACGAGGTGATTATCGTCTCCGTTTTGTTTGGAACCAAAAGAGGTAGAACAAGACTCCTCCTGAGATGATGATGACAATAACAATAACAATAACTATGGCTAAATAATCATTCCAATTGAGATTTGCTGAAGGGACAGGTACTGTACCAGACCCCAATACTTGCAAGTCTTCTCCTGCATCTGCTTTGAGGATTGTTCGTGTACAGATGTTGGTTTCTAGCTCATTTAGCTCCCCATAAGACGCATAGACAAGATATTCTTGCCCCAATTGAAAAGGAATGCCACATGCGCCTCCAAGCCCATCGGTGACAATCAAGACTTGTTGCTGATCTCCTCCTTTCCAAGTGGACTGTACCTCGAACATAACGTCAAAACCTTCCCGAACGGGTTTATCCCAAAACGAAAGCATACCAATCCAGTCTGTACGCTCATTCACCTGTAGCACCTTCCCTGTAAAAACAGCAGCAGACAAGTTCTTTGCCGTTAGTGTGTCGGGAGGTCTGGCACAACTACAGGCTGACGCAGGGAAAGGGTGGATGAAAAAGGTAAAAAGAATCGCTATCGAGAAAAGAACTGCTATGGTACCACGATTTTTTTGAAGCATCATGACTGATCCACTCCTATTAACCATAAGACGGGTGAGAAGGGGAATTGTTCCAAAATGATGACGACGATTGTTTTGTGTATCCTGATGGGAATGATATTTTTGGCCTATCATACGATTTATGTCAAAGCAACGACAGTGAAGCTGACACTACCTGGTGTATCTCCCCTTACTTTGATTCACCTGTCTGATCTCCATGGACGAACACGCTTTTTGAATGGAGAGTTGCACAAACTGGTGAATGCTTATGATCCGGATATTGTGATAGTGACGGGGGATTTGACACAGCACAGGGGGCAGTTGACACGTGTGTTGAATGAGCTAGCGAAAATAAAGAGCGAGGATGGGATATTCTTCGTCCCTGGCAATTACGAGAGAGAAGCAGGAAGATTTCGCAAAAAGGCCTATTCCGCTGCTGGTTTCCATTCCCAAAAAGAAGCTTGGCAACAGGTAATGACAGTGTTGGAAAACGAGAGTACCGTGATCGAAAAGGACGGCAGTTGCATTTGGATATACGGCTTCGATAATTCGATTTACGGCAATGAACGGCGTCCTAGGCAAGAGATCCAGCAGGCGAACTTGACGATATTTTTGGCCCACTCTCCCAATATAGTCTCATTGATTCACAGTGAGAGTTTGAAAGCTGACCTTCTCTTGACCGGACATACTCATGGGGGTCAAGTTCGCTTATTCAATTGGACTGTTGGTGCCTACAAGCATTTTCATGTGGGGCAAAAAGAGGATCAATCCGTTGGCGTATTTGGCATCAGTCGCGGGCTTGGTACTTCAAGACTGCCAGTCCGGCTGAATTGCTTTCCAGAGATCACGGTATACGGGATCAATCGATCATGAGTGCTCGTGTTCATCAATCGTTCCCCAATTCGTCACTGTTCGTTCACACGATCCCAGATTTTGGATTGATTTCATCGAGTAAGATGGAAGTGTAGAAAAAGAAGAAAGAAGGGGTCAAAAGTGAATAAGAAGTGGGGTCTGTTGGTTTCTTCAGTTGCATTGTCTGCAATGTTGATTACAGCATGCGGCGGAGGCAAGGATCAAGCTGCTAGCACGGATGCAGCGGCTCCTGCAGCGACTACTGGCACACAAGTGAATATCGAAGGTAGTAACTGGAAATTCAATCAAGAAACCTTTGAAGTAAAAGCTGGCGAAGAGTTCACGCTCAACTTCAAGTCGACAGAAGGCTTTCACGGTATTGGTATCCAAGGGCTGGATGTAGACATGCAAAAAGATGGCAGCAAAACGATGAAAATCGATACAGCTGGTGAGTACACCATCTTTTGCAACGTGATCTGTGGACCGGATCATGGAAAAATGGTTGCAAAATTAGTCGTGAAATAATTCGATTCTCTTATTGGAATATAACAACAAACAAGCACTTTGGCCTGCATAGCGGGTCAAGGTGTTTTTTCATTTCAATGGTAGGGACATACTACATGGGTAGCCACTCACGAGTAAGGGAGGGAACCACATGTCCAAGCACAACAACAAAGACAAACGTCCAACAGAAGCATCCGCCGGCTCACGTAGCACTCCTCCGAAAACGGGAGAGAACACCGGGCATAATTTGCGGAAAGAAGATCGATCGTAACAGATAGGCTAAGCAGGAAATAGGCAGAAGTCCTCCCATGACGGAGGGCTTTTTTGCTTGTCATATACATGTTTTCGAGATTTTTGCACAAGGTAAGGAGGAAAAGTTTTCAAGTCGGTGATGCGATCCAAAAAGGAGATGAGTGACACTGGATAAGAAACACTACTACGTGACCTTACAAGCAGGAACGACAGTGGCAGAAATCCGTGATGAAAAAGGCTCTGCCACGTACGATTTTGAGATCGAAGCGACCGATGTTCAAGTAGGCATGATGCGAGACTTGTTCAATAACTGCGTCCATGGGGATTTCATGATGTGGATGCATGGGCATACACTATGGTCTGACATGCCGGATCGGGACAACGACGAATACGATGACAACCTGAGGGCCATCTACCAACTCATTTATCAGTATGGCACCGAAAAAACAAAAAGTGATCTCGAGCAAATGGGTCTTGTAAAGCTATTGGGGCTGGATAGAGAAGAGTTGCGCCCTTTTTAACGGATCAATGATAGACGTTTTCTACCAGAAGGAGTGAATCGTATGAAGATGTGGAAGCAAGGAATGATGACAACAGCGCTGGTAATGGGTCTCGCCATGCCAGGTGTTGCGTTGGCCCAAGATGTATCGGCAACTGTTGCCCAGGTGATCAAGCCGACTCACAGCCATGATGAGCATGGAGAGAAGCACATGAAGGTGCGAAACAGCTCCAATAGAGGCGTTCATCAAAAAATGTACATGCTCTTGCTAGCGGAAAAATATGCACCGGATAGCGTGGAGAAATGGCAGGCAACGTTTAAAGAACGCGATCGTTTAATGAGCGAGTTCGAGGCGCTGAGTGACGACCCGAAGTGGCAGGCGAAGCGTGAAGAACGGAAGCAACTGATTAACAAGCTGAATGAACAAGTGAAAAAGGGCGAAATAACCAACGAACAGATGGAAAAGCAGTTCAAGGAATGGAAAGACAAAAACATGGGGCCAAAAGAAGAGCGTGACGCCCGAAAAGCTCGGATCGAGCAAATGAAAAAAACACACGAAGCTTTTGACTCGGCGATCGAATCTGGCGATACAGCCAAGATTAAGGAGTCACTCCAGCAAATGCTAGAACAAATGCAAGCAAACAATTCTCGCATGGCGGAAAAGCTGGCCATGAAGAAAAAATAACGTTTCGAACAAAAAAAGGACGTGACCGACTTACTGGTACGCGTCCTTTTTCATATCGGTTACAAGCATAGCGGGGGTCCATTCATCCAGGAAGACCGCCTGTTCGGTTTGGCAGGAGGGACACCAGCCTGTATGGACGCATTGGTGGCGCGTACGATCTATGTAGCCGTTGTCCATCTTGGCATCGTCTATCTCCCGGTAAGGGCTGTAGCTCCCATAAAAGTCATACAGACGGCCTGCATCTTGCAGAGCTTGACCGCACGTTGAACAGGTTTGTTGGAGCGGTGTGAAGCCATTGCAAACTGGGCAGAGATGATTCAATGCGTAATCGCCTCCTCGTTGTTGCTTCTACTGTGCACGCCAACAAAAGCGGTTATGCAATGGAATGAAAAATCCCTGTCGCAGCCAACGGAGGCACAACAGGGACGAAACATTTTTACGATTTGAAGTTGTCCATGCTTGAAGAATGACCAGGCTGCAATTTGGCATCCGGATTAAAGTAGGAAACCGCGTTGTTTACAGCGGTAGGCGCCTCACCAAATCCGACAGCGATCAGCTTGACCTTACCAGGGTAGGTTGCGATGTCGCCTGCTGCGAAAATGCCTGGAATGTTTGATTCCATGCGGGTATCGACCACGATGGAGCCTTTTTCGAGCTCCAGCCCCCAGTTCTTGATCGGACCGAGAGAGGAGATGAAGCCGAAGTTGACAATGACTGCGTCGACTTCCAGATCGACTTCTTCTTTTGTTGTGCAATTGGCCAGCGTGAGTTTTTCGATGCGCTCCTCGCCGTGCAAAGCTGCAATTTCGTAAGGTGTCGTGACGTTTACTTTGGAGGACATGAGCATTTCTACGCTGTGTTCATGTGCGCGGAACTTGTCTCTGCGATGGATGAGGTATACTTCTTTTGCGATAGGTTCTAGCATGAGGGACCAGTCCAGAGCGGAATCACCGCCGCCAATAACAGCTACACGCTGTCCCTTGAAGGAGTTCAGATCGGTAACAAAATAGTGCAGATTGGATTTTTCATATTTGACGGCATCTGGGTGTTCCAGCCTGCGAGGTTCAAACGCTCCTACCCCAGCAGTGATGATTACGGATTTGGAGTAGTGAGTGCCTTTGTCCGTTGTGATTTCAAACACATCGTCTACTTTTTTTACGACATTTTCCACTTTCTCTTCCAGGCAAACGGTTTGCTGAAAGCGGGAAATCTGATCTTTCAGATTATTGATCAAATCTTGTGCTAAAACCTTTGGAAATCCGGCTACATCATATATGTACTTCTCCGGATAAAGAGCGGATAATTGCCCACCTAGCTGGGGCATGCTCTCAATGATTTTTACACTGGCCTGCCTCATCCCGCCGTAAAAAGCGGTAAATAACCCGGCAGGGCCGCCACCAATGATCGTAATGTCGTAGATTTGCTCGTCCTTTTGCAGAAAATTCAATCCAAAGCACCTCCGAATTAATCGTAAGCGAACTCCTCAACCATTATAACCCATACAAGTGGAAAAACAGGAGAGAAAATTCGAAAGATGATAGGCAAAAAACCCTTGCAAATCCAATCGGCAGCCGATAAGATGAGGATGACTGTAAAGAAATTGTCACATTTTTCTACGTCTGACTTTGTGCATTTTTTCACAGAGTGGTTCGGATGGCAGTACAGGGCAATAATTCCGATACTACAGGGATCATGAAATGGGGCATCTTAATAGGTACCAGACCACGTGAAAAATCGCACAATCTTCCTAAAGTTACCATGAACTATGACATCATACATGATTGGAAGGGATACTGATGGGTACACCCAAAATCCTGATTCTTGGCGCTGGATACGGTGGTTTGCTCACAACGTTGCAGCTACAGAAAAAGCTCAACTACAATGAGGCAGAAATCACCTTGGTCAACAAGCACAACTATCACTACATCACGACTTGGCTACATGAGCCGGCTGCAGGTACAGCACCAGCGGATCATGCTCGCGTGAGTCTGGATGGCATCTTAAACAAGGACAAAGTCAACTTTGTCAAAGGAACGGTGCAAGCCATTCAGCCAGAGGAGCAGACCGTCGCGCTCGAAAATGGCGAGGTGCTGTCGTATGACTATCTCGTCATCGGATTGGGTAGCGAGCCAGAAACGTTCGGAATTGAGGGACTCAAGGAGCATGCGTTTAGCATTCGCAGCATCAATGCAGTCCGCAATATTCGCGAGCACATTGAATACATGTTCTCCAAATTTAAAAATGAGCCGGATCGTATGGACTACCTCACGTTTGTTGTGGGTGGAGCTGGCTTTACAGGCATTGAGTTTTGCGGAGAGCTCGGCGATCGTCTGCCAGAGCTGTGCCGAGAATTTGATGTCGATCCTGAACTGGTGAAAGTCTACTGCATTGAGGCAGCACCAACTGCATTGCCTGGCTTTGATCCAGAGCTGATCCAATACGCAATGGATGTATTGGAGAGAAAAGGCATCGAGTTCAAAATTGGAACACCGATCAAGCAGTGCACCCCGGATGGCGTGCTGTTGGCTAACGGAGAAGAAATCAAATCGAAGACGGTGGTTTGGGCAGCAGGTGTCCGCGGCAACAGTATCGTGGAAAAAGCAGGCTTCGAAGTCATGCGTGGTCGCGTTAAGGTAGACGAATATTTGCGTGCGCCTGGTCATGAGAATGTTTTTGTGGTAGGGGATTGTGCCTTGATCTTCAACGAAGAAGGACGTCCTTACCCGCCAACTGCGCAAATCGCGGTACAGGAAGGCGAGACGTTGGGTGAGAATCTCGCTGCCTTGATTCGTGGCGATCTCCCTCAAAAATTCATCCCGCATCTGCAAGGGACACTTGCCTCTCTTGGAAAAGGTGAGGGCATCGGGCAAGTTGGTTCGAAAAAGCTGTTCGGCAGCACAGCAGCCATGATGAAAAAAGCGAGCGACCTGCGCTACTTGTACAAAATTGGTGGCGTCGGTCTCGCACTGAAGAAAGTAAAGCTGTAAAACGATGCGTCACGCGAGCATTCAAGTCCGGGGGCTCATGGTCCGCGAAGAGATGGATCGGTACAATGCCTTGATGGAAGTGGGAGCTTTTCTGGAGGAACAGGGGCGACACGATTTGGCATGGCATGTACAGCGTGAAGTAGATATTCTCATCCTGCCTGCCATCGACCGGCTCAAGGAAAAGGGCCGCGAGAGGGATCGGGAAAATCTGCGATACATGATCGATAATGGGCTCCTTGATGACGAGGATGATTGATAGGTACCCCCGGCGAAGAAGAGCCGGGGGTTTCGTTTAGCTAGGACGTGGAAGGAGCGAGCTGGATGCGGGAAGGGAAGGTTTGGCTAGGCGCCTGCGGGATTGTTATTCGCGGGCAAGAAGCACTGGTTGTCAAAAAAACGTACAGCGGATTAAAAGGACAATGGTCATTTCCTGCGGGATTCGTGCAGGAGGGCGAGACTGTAGATGAAGCAGCAGTGCGTGAGGTGCTGGAAGAAACGGGTGTCGAGGCAGTCGTACGACAAGTAGCGGGAATCCGTTCTGGCGTCATTCGGGAGTCCATTAGCGACAATATGGTCGTTTTTTGGATGGATTACATAGGAGGAGAACCGCGCCCGCAGGAAGGTGAGATCGCGGAGGCGAGATTTATGCCGATACAGGACCTGCTTCAAGACCCGCTGTCATCGACTTATTTGAAAATCATATTGCCGGACTATATCAAACGTGAGCAAGGAATGACAGGTCAATCATTTGATATCGATCCCATTTTTCAATACACATCCTATAAAATCTTTAAGTAATACTGCGAATAAGCTAGATAAACTGCAATGTTTCCGCTTACATTGCGGTTTTTTTATGGTTTTTTCGCAATGAACTGTATTGTGAACCAAGGGGAAATTCTGATATAGTTAGATACATCAAAATAATCTGAAAATACATGCAATTAATTCTCACGCATGTATGCCGAAAGGGGAGCTCAACATGAGACAAAAACAAGAACAGTGCCCGTACTGCCACGGCCAAGGGTATTTCCAACTGCTCCTGGGGGGCTCGGAGAATTGTCCTAACTGTGACGGAGCTGGTACACAGGAAGCTCAGAAGGAAGCTGTTTCTTTTCATCAATAGTGATTAAGGAACCTCGCATAGAAACCGTCGAAGCGAATGCATCGGCGGTTTTTTCTGTCAGGCCATACACATACGATAGGGTTCTCTTATTGACCGATCCCTCGCCTTTTTGCTACACTTAATACCGAAAATAGCCCGTCTTTCCTGTATTTGCCGAAAAAGTGGCAAAAGGTGGAGAAGGTGGCAGGAGGTCTTTTTCGTCGATGAACTTGATGCAATTTATGGTATCCATTGTTCTGTTCTCCGTGCTAGGGTTTGGCATTGGGTTTATTTTAAACATGATTTTGAAAACAACATGGTTTCCAGTTGTGATCGGCGTGGGTGTAGTTGTAGGTGCGCTTGTCTATCAACAAATCGTTCCGGGAATATGGGATTCGCTCATTCTGGGTTGCGGCATGGCAGGTACAGTGGCGAGTGGCTGGACCATTCAAACGCTTCGCAAAAAAGGATATCGGATGTTTTAATCAAGTACAAGCAGGCCTTTGTTTCGGGCCTGTTTTTCTTTTGGTATTTTATTGGAAAAACATATAACTGACTGAATATTTCTGTAATCACCCAAAATTTGTGTATACTTTCCTCCTCGTCGGGACATGACTAGAAACGAGAGGAGGTTTACCAAGAAATGAATGGAAAGCAGTTCGTAAGTATCGTCGCGCTGTTCATCCTGGTCTTGACGGCCTTCGTAAGCGATGGATACAGCTATAATGTTGTGGGAGACCACGGAGTCTCATCCACTTTTGGAATCAAGGAAATGAAAGAGGGGCAACATGTCGTCAAAAAACGGACGGTATCAGCCAGTTCTCTTACTCAAGTGATTGATAAAGCGGATGTATTTCACGATCAATATCCAAAAGTACGTGTAGTTGCGACCGGCTACTATGCTGGATACGAGTCGACGGGCAAAAATCCATCTCACCCGTCCTATGGCATTACATATTCAGGTGTAAAAGTTCGTAGAGACGACTATTCCACGATTGCAGCTGATCTGCGCGTTTTCCCGCTGGGGACCATTTTGTACATCCCCGGTTATGGATATGGCGTTGTAGCTGACAAGGGGGGAGCGATTCGCGGCCATAAGATTGACCTGTATTTCGAGACCAAGCAGGACGTATTCTCGCAATGGGGGAAAAAATCGGTGGACGTGTATATCGTAAAAAAAGGCGAAGGCAAAGTAACGGAAGCTTTTCTGAATAGCTTGAATGAAAAAGGAATCGCAGCCATGGCGGAACCCGTCAGCGGCCAACAACAAACTGAATAGCAACTAACGAAAACAAATGAATGCCGCATCGGTGGCATGAAAGAAAAAAAGAAAAAACGTTCAAGGCACAGGCTTTGAACGTTTTTTGTGTCATTCTGTATGAATCAAATCAACCAGCTTCTCCAGTCCTTCCAAAATGCGAGGAGAAGGGCGGCAATAAAGGCCCTCTTCCAACAAGTGGACCTGATTGTTTCGAATCGCAGTCATGTTCATCCACTCTGGGCGGTTTGTGATCATGTCAGGCTTGATTCGCTTCAGTTCAATTCCGCACCAGACGACACAAATATGATCGGGATCGCGTTCCATGACCATTTCTCGGGTAGCCTTGACGTTCGCGACAGGATAATCTGCAAAAATATTAGTGGCACCCGCAATCTCACTTACATCAGTCAGCCAGTTTTCCTGACCAGGTGTGTAGATGGGATTCGGCCACCATTCCCAGTACAGCTTCGGGCGTTGAGCGTACTTCGCGGCCTTTTGTCGGATGCTTTCAATGGTTTCGTCAAATTGAACCGCAAGCTGCTCGGCTTGCCTCTGTGTTCCTGATGCCTCACCGACGAGTCGGATATCCTGAGCGATTTCTGCGATCCGGGAAGGGTTCAGGACGATATGTGGAATGTCTCTATCGCACAGAGCCTCTATATTTTTCTCCATGCCAGGAACAGAGAGTGACGCTACGACCAGATCCGGTTGGAGGGCAGCGACCAGGTCCATATCAATTGTCAAATCGGGTCCAACCCGGGGGAGATGCTGCCACTCCGGTGGCCAGTCAGAGTGATCATCCAATCCGACGACATGCTCATGCAGGCCTAAATAATACAGGATTTCGGTATTGCTGGGACAGATGGAAACAATGCGCATGGGAGCCCTCCTTTAAAAAAACGGATGGAGCAATAACGCAATCATGACGCCTAACCAACCGCCGATCAAAACCTCGATCGGTTGATGACCGAGTAGTTCTTTCAGTTTTTTTGCTTTTTCCTGGCTAGGGCGTACTTTTAACGATTTCATTCCTTCTAACAGGTGGTTGAATTCATCGACCAGCTTATTTAAGACAACGGCTTGCATACCGGCATGGCGGCGGACACCTGCGGCATCAAACATCACGATTACGCCGAGAATAGCGGAAATAGCGAACATGTTGCTGCCGAAGCCTTCACGCAGTCCCACGGCTGTGGATAGTGCCGTCACCGCAGAAGAGTGGGAGCTGGGCATACCGCCTGTACTCATGAGTAGTGACCATTGCCACGTTTTCGTTGCAAAAAAATGGAGGGGAATTTTGATAAATTGGGCGATCCCTATGGCTAGCAGTGCTGCCCATAAGGGGAAGTTTTCAAAAAAATCCGCCACGGAAAATCCATTCCTTTCTACTGTGCGCTTATCTCTAGGATTATTGTAACAGAAGGGCGTTGTCTTAATCCGTGAAGTTTTTGTTTGGATGTAAAGTCATTGCCAATCTGTGTTACCATGAAGACGGAAGGTTCGAAACGGAGGCATGCATCCATGGGGTATCCCGAGCAGTATTTGCAGTTCATTGAAAAATTCAATGATGGAGAATACTACGAATGCCACGATCTGTTGGAAGACATCTGGATGGAAGATAAGTCAGACAAGTTTCTGCAAGGATTGCTGCAATTGTCAGTCGGACTGTATCACCAAGAGTACGGCAATATAAAAGGTGCTCGCTGGATGTTAGGCAATGCACGAAAGTATTTGACCCGTTACCAGCCAGTTCATTGGGGACTGGACGTAACAAGAGTTCTTCGTTACATAGATGAATGCGAGAAATTGTTGCCGGAAAAGGATGTCATTTCTTACACAGAGGCAAAAGCCATGACGTTTCCACCCTTGCGCTTATATGTCGACACATCATGTTAAACAAATGTGCCCATATAGTATCCTACCACACAGAAAGAGGGAAGAGTATATGAAAGTAGCAGTAGAAAAACGCATACAGCTTGTGAATATTGCGTGTGATGAACTGATTGTTCCGCTGTGGAAGGGTGAGGAGATTTCGCAAGTATACCCGGAATTGGACGAAGCTTTTGGAGGCAGTCTGAGTGGTTTGCAGCAGGACAAGGAAGTTACGGGTGAGGCAAAGGAAATTACGGTTGTTCACGGAATGAGCAACGTAGCTGCGAAAAAACTGTTGATCGTCGGGATGGGTGAACCAGGGAAATTTGATTTCGTCGCAGCCCGAAATGCATGGGGACGTGCAGCCAAAACGGCTGTGGGAAAAGGCAAAGGCAAAACAGTAGTTATTGATTTGCCAACAACAGAGCATCTGAGTGCTGATCGTCTGGCGCAGGCAGTGACAGAAGCCTTTGGACTTGCCGAATACAATTACGAGGGCTATCGTCAAAAGGCAAAGCGTGAGTCTGACCCAATTGCGACGGTGCAAATTTTGTCAGCAGATGCCGATGCTTCATTGGTACAGGCAGGAGTTGCACGTGGTTCGGCACTCGTATCTGGGACGAATCTGGCGCGCACGCTCGTCAATGAACCAGCTAACTACTTGACTCCACGCGCTTTGAAGGATGCGATGGTCGAGGTAGCAGAGCGCTATGGCATGACTGTGGAAGTAATGGAAAAAGCGAAGCTGGAAGAGCTGGGGATGGGCGGAGTGCTTTCTGTAGCACAAGGCAGCGAGCTTGAGCCTTACGTCGTGGCAGTCAAATATCAAGGAAGAGACACGTGGGACGATGTCATTGGCCTGATCGGTAAAGGCGTGACATTTGATACAGGTGGAATCTCCATCAAGCCAGTAGCAGGCATGGAAGACATGAAGTCGGACATGGGTGGAGCGGCTTCGATGATCGGCGCATTGGAGGCACTGGGACAGATTAAACCAAAAGTAAACGTACTGGCTGTCGTCGGTACCGTGGAAAATATGCCATCCGGAACGGCATTCCGTCCAGGGGATGTCATCACGACCATGAGCGGCAAAACGGTAGAGATCATTACGACAGACGCAGAAGGTCGCCTCGTACTGGCTGATTGCATCACCTATGCAAAAGAGCAAGGTGTGTCTTGCTTGGTAGATGCCGCTACCTTGACAGGTGGTATCGTGGTTGCGCTCGGTCATTTCTGCTCTGGCGCCATGACTAATGATAAAGTACTGTTGGATGAACTGATGAAAGCAGCAGATGTGGCAGGTGAGCGTTTGTGGCAGCTCCCTACCTTCGATGAGTACCGTAGCCTGAACAAGAGCCGTTTTGCCGATTTGAAAAACTCGGGTGGACGTTATGGCCACGGTATCATCGGTGGTGTTTTCCTGCAAGAATTCGTTGGCGACACACCGTGGGTACATCTGGACATCGCGGGTACGGCGTACACAGCAAGTGCTGGCGACATGCAACCAGCTGGCGGTACCGGAGCGATGACGCGGACCATCGTTGAATTCGTTTCCAGTCGTAGTAAATAAGAGGTAGTTCAACTTCCAATTTCAAAATAAAAAGGAGTGTTTTCACATGGCTCAAAATCCAAGCAACGAAGCACGTCGTCAACTGCTGGAGGATGCAAAAACGATCGCAGTAGTGGGGCTGTCCAACAAGCCGGACCGTACCAGCTATATGGTATCGCAAGCCATGCAGAACGCGGGCTACACGATCATCCCGGTCAATCCTGTCATCGCGGGTGAAACGGTTTTGGGTGAAAAAGTATTGGGGAGCCTGACTGAGATTGATCAGCCAGTCGACATCGTCAACGTGTTTCGCCGCAGCGAAGACATGATGCCTGTTGCAGAGGAAGCATTGAAAATGCAGAACAAGCCAAAAGTGTTCTGGATGCAACAAGGCATTGCCAACGAAGACGCGGCTAAATTGGTTGCAGATCAAGGCATCGAGGTTGTGCAGGACATGTGCATCAAGGTAGATCACGCCCTTTTGCGGGTTGGAAAATAAGAGACTGACAATCGAGGAGTGGAAACAACATGTTTATCAACCCAGCGGCAGATACCAAGCGCGATCGGATTCCACCGAATCAAAAACAGACGACAGGCTTTCCTGTCCTGCACTATGGAGAGGTTCCGGAATATACAGATCTGTCTACGGAGTGGAGTTTTCGCCTTTTCGGTCTCGTCGAAGAAGAAGTCACGCTGGCCTACGAACAAATGATGGCTCTGCCAAAAGGCGGCACGACCAACGATATTCACTGCGTGACAGGCTGGAGCAAGCTGGACAATGAATGGGAAGGCATTCCCGTGGAGGAAGTTCTGAAGCTGGTGAAGGTGAAGCCGGAAGCGAAATACGTCATGCTGCACGCTGAGCACGGATGGACTGTGAACATTCCGTTGGTCGACTTCATGACAAATGGCAATCTGTTCGCCACGAAACATAACGGTGAAGACTTGACGCCTGAGCACGGCTGGCCGCTGCGCTTTGTCATCCCGCATCTCTACTTCTGGAAAAGCGCCAAGTGGGTGCGTGGGATTGAGTTTATGGAGAAAGACAAGCAAGGGTTTTGGGAGAAGAACGGGTATAATATGTATGGAGATCCTTGGAAAGAGCAGAGGTTTGCTTGGGATTGATTTGAGAAAAGAGGCGGTGATGATCCGCCTCTTTTTTGTTTTAAAGGATTTAATTTCACAAGCTACTCGTCGTCCTGGTCTATCTACGGCTTCACCATATGTATCAACTACAATTCTGGAGAATATAGTTTGCATAATTACTTTCTTGTACTCAAGCTCAAGATGTAGCCAGTTTTCCTTTATGCTCTTTGCAAATGTCATGACATCTTGTTTTGAAAGTTTAGGTATCGTTCTTTCCATAGATGATTCTGACATGAGTTGTGCCCTGATAGTCTCTTCATGTTCATTTCATCATGCATGCGGAGTTTGAGGTCATCTAGGCTAATTACATCATTAGCAAATGCCATCTGCCATTTCTTTTTCCGCTTTTGTATTTCACTTAATTGACGCTCTAATTGAACGTAATCAGGAACAGTAAAGGTAACATGATTATCGTTGACTACTTCAATTTCTTTTTGCCAAGAACCAACTATTACAGGCTCTCCAGCAAGCTATTGAATTGATCATAGCTCCATTTTAAAAGCGACAGCCCTCCTTCGGCTAAAACGAGGGAGGGTTTTTCTATTTTCTGGGACAATTGTGTGAAGCGTAAGGTAAGAGTTGCAAAATTACACATACTTACAGAAGTTTACACTCCCAGCGTTTTCAGCGAGCGAAAAATTAATCTGTAAAATAGAAATAGAAACTCAATAAAGGGGGCAGCAGCAGGAGTTTATACAACATACAGCCCAGACCTGAAAGCGAGGGATGTAGTTCATTACAAAGCTGATTTAATGAGAGGAGGAAGGAATTTTAAGAACTTTGCAAGCGTTGCTTAATTGTAATGTTTAAAAGAATCAGATGAGAAACATCAAAATAAATACAAATTATCAATAAAATAGAAACGTCTGACATATTCAGATGGTTTAAGTAAACCGAACAATGTTAAATCATAACTAAAAGGGGATAATTATGAAAAAAATCAAAAGATTATCAGTAAGTCTTCTAGTTTCCGCATTGCTATTGATGCCCGTAGGACAAGCGTTTGCATGTGAAGACCACGAAAAGATTGAGTTAGTAAGTGCTGGTAGTTATCACTCACTTGCTCTTAAATCAGATGGAACAGTATGGGCTTGGGGGCATAATTTATTCGGACAATTAGGGGATGGCTCCACTTACGAGAGTACAGTCCCAAAACAAGTTTCTGGACTAGATAATGTATTAAAAATTGATGCGGGTTCTGGATCACATTCACTGGCATTAAAGAAAGATGGAACGGTGTGGGCTTGGGGGGCTAATGGACAGTGGCAAGTTGGTAGTGCAAACGGAAGCACCATAACTGCACCTGCTCAAATTGAAGGACTTAATGAAGTAAAAGATATCACAGCGGGATCTGAATTTAACTTGGTTTTGAAAGAGAACGGAACGGTATGGGCTTGGGGAAAAAATGAACTAGGGCTAGGCGACAAAGCTTTAACTAAAGCTTCCAAGATTCCTGTTGAGGTTGCAAATCTTGAAGATGTGAAAAAAATCAAAGCAGGGAGTTTCCATTCACTTGCTTTAAAAAATGATGGAACTGTATGGGCATGGGGAGACAATCAATATGGCCAATCCGGTCTGGGGAAAAATACTTATAATTCAAAGGTACCTGTGCAAATCGAAGGAATGACGGATATTATTGATATTTCAACAGGTTACAATTATTCCTTGGCCTTGAAAAGTGATGGGACAGTATGGGCTTGGGGAGAGAATTCATATGAACAATTAGGTATTAATAATAAGACCACCCAATATACTCCAGTACAAGTTATGAATCTTGAAAATGTAACAGAAGTTGAAGCTGGTAGATATTATTCTTTTGCCAAAAAAGAGGATGGAACAGTATGGGCGTGGGGCAGCAATGGGCATGGAGGATTTGGTAATGGAGAGATAACTAATTACTCCTTACCGGTTGAAATTACTAATTTAAAGGGTTATAAAACTTTATCGTCTGGAAATGTTCATTCTTTGGGGGTAAGTGCGGAAGGAGCTGCTTTCGGATGGGGAGGCAATCCTTGGGGACAAATTGGAGATGGAACCAAAAATAACAAACATCAACCAATTCAAGTTTTGGGACAATAAATCTATTCAATGACTACTTAATAAACGAAGCCCTCTTTCGGAGCAATCCGGGGGAGGGCTTTTTAATATAACAGCATTACTCTATAAACTAATCCATGAGGCTAATATTCGGAAGTAGTTTCTTATCTCTTTCAATAATTAGCTCTTCTGATAATAGGTATTTGAGATCTCTTTGGGCTGTTTTTGAGGTAACGTTGCTGTACAAGTGCTCAATAAGTGGTGCTTTCTTATTTTTGTATTCTTCACTGTAGAGTTTTCCTCCATCAAGTAAAAATTGCATGACGTTCATTTGCCGCATATTTATTTCTCCAACTTTAGTTGCTTCAAGAACGAAATCCTTAAAGGTAATTAGTTTAATATACTCCAATATTGATTGCTGAACTTCTTGTAACTCATGTAGAAAAGCTCTCATGCAATACTTTACAAAGTTCGTTAAATTACCATTGTCTTTAAAACGAGCATTATTGAGCTGTTCAATATATTCATCCCTGTGACGGTAATGATAATTTGCTAATGAGTAAAATCCACGCACATTGTAACCGGAAGAATATAGTATAAAAGCTTCCAACGCTCTTGAAGTCCTACCGTTGCCATCGCTAAAGGGATGGATAGTAATCAAATAAAAGTGAGCAATAATGGACCGTATTAGAGGGGTTAAAGCATGAATAGTATGTGGATGGTTAAGAAAATCAATAAATTCTTTCATTAATCTTGGAACTTCATGGGCGTCGGGGGCGGAATAATCACCAGCCGTCACATTTTCTTGCCGATACCTACCTGGAACTAAGTTCATTGACCTGATATTGTTGGTATTTAATTCATGAAGGTGTCGGATTAAACCATCAGTTATATGTGATGAATTGGTACCATGTTCCCGAACATACTGTCGAATGAACAACTGCACTTTATGTGAGTTCTCTGTTTCTTCCCGACTGACTGATACAATTATAACGGTATGCTATATGGAATTTATATACTCGATGCTGCTCGAGCAAGCTGATAAACCATTTTCAGACGGACGCTACGGGGAGACTCGGCTTTACACAAGACACAACAATGATGTAACCATAAATACCCCGAACTCATAACGGACGGTCCTGACATTATACTGGATGGCGAACTGGCGGTAATGGACCCGAATACTGGCATTCCGGACTTTGAGCTGACAATGAAGAGATTCCAATCCAAGAGATCACAGTTGCCAACTTCATATGTTGTATTTGATGTCCTACGTTATGAAGATTCCGATTTAAGAAGCCTTCCCCTGCTGGAGCGCAAAGCTGTCTTGGAACGTACAATAACGGACACTCCAACCATGAGCAAAATCGCGTACATTGATGGTCGAGGCGAGGACTTATGGGACGTAATTGTTGATCGAAACATGGAGGGTATAGTCGCAAAGCGTAAGGATGGACGATACCACTCGGATAAACGTACAGACGATTTCACCAAGGTCATCAACTATACGTATGTAGACGTCCAGATCGCGGACTACAGAAAAGGTGACTTCGGTTGGGTGGCACATTACAACAGTCGACCAGTAGGCGTGACCGAACTGGGCGTATCCCCTACTCACAAGCAGGCGTTTTATGGAGTGGCGAAACAGTTGATCACTGGTGAGGATCGTGAGTATGTTTATATGCAGCCTCAGATTAAAGCACGCGTCAAAATGCGGAACTGGACAAAAAGCGGCATGCTTCGTTCACCAGTATTTGTTGATTTTATTCTTGCATAGTAATTAACCCGTCTCTGTTTTGAGGAGACGGTTTTTTTGAGTTAATTTTAATTGCATTCTAAAAGGCGAATCCTCCTTTGGAGCAATCCGGGGAGGGAATTTTTGTTTGTAACACTTCTGACATCAAAATGATACGAGAAAGGGACGGTAATTCCCAATCGCTTGGAAATGTTGTGTTTCGTGGAAAATGTAATCATTTTGTGAAACACTGTACAAGCTATTTCCGTCAATTATAAGAGGAGGTGTAATTTGGATAACATAACTAAATTAGAACTTTATATGAACAACACAATTCGACAGCATTCCCTACAATAACTGTGTTGATCTACCAAAGTGAGTTATATTTTACAATAAAAACCAAATTGTGGTTTGTGATTAGCTAAGAGACATTGAATTTTCTTGTGCTGAAAGCAGAGTCAGATTTTTTGAACAAATCCTTAGCACCTGCCGGTCATCCGTTGTATTAACATTAGAAAGCATCAAAGAAAGGGAGTGTGTTGACTATGAAGAAGAAAAACACCACAGTTTTGGGCGCAATTTTGATACTAACTATCATTGGTATACCTACTGTACTTACTTTAAATGCAAATTCAACTCCTAATTATCCAATCAACGAACAAGGACAAACTTATGGAAGCGATCCTTTAACAATAGAACCATCACAAGAGCCAGACTTGCTTGAGGCAACGGGCGAAAATGGGGTTGAAGGATATCTAAAAACTTCCGATCTAAGGCCACAGGTTTCTTCACCAGAAGAGGCAATTGCTTTTCAAAAAACTACAGAAGCTACTGGTTACAGATCGATCCCACTGTATGAATCAGATGGAATAACTGTAATAGGCGAATTTAGATTACATTTTTCAAAATAGGGATTAATGAAATTAAATATAATCCAATATTCAATTATGATTGAGGAGGAAACGTACATTGAACACAACGAAACAGGTGACAAGACAAATTGGTAAAATGGTAAAGATATGCGCTTTATCTGTGACTCTGATGTCAACATTTTTTATGCCAACAGCATCTGCTGCTGATGGCGACTTTGTTGAGTCTAGCCCTTATAAGACTTCGAAAATCAACGGTCAAACCTATTCTTTTTATTCTGGGATAGTTAGAGGAGATACTAGTAAACTAACCATTCGAGCATATTCTAAAGTCCTTGCAGATACAACTGTTCCAACAGGATCTATGGGCCAACAAGCAGTTCTGTATGATTCTACTGGGAGAGTAGTAAACGCAAGTGATATGATATATAACGATGAAAGCCTTGTGGGTTTTTATGTGTATTCTCCTTTCTTATACGATACGACAGGAAAGTATTTTGCTCGAAGTAAAGCAGAATTCTATAATGGAAATGGATACACTTCTTATACTGGAAATAAATCTCCAATTATGACACTCAAAATCAATACTATGAGACTTTCGGAAGATAAGGATATAGAGGAATTTATGCTCAAGAAGGAATACGATGTAAACAATAATGGGGAAACTTATGGTTCTTTATTATCAGAATACACAATAGGTGAAGAACCGGATTTAATTTCCGCAGTTGGCACTAATGGAGAAGAAGGATATGTTAGAGCAGAGGATCTAACACCAGAGGTTGCCTCGATTGAAGAGGCACTTGAGCAAGAGATCGAAAATGGTGAAGTTCGCACTATTCCCCTCTATGACGTAGATGGCGAGACTGTAATTGGTGAATTTGTGTTGGAAACAAATTTTGAATATATCACCGATACTGAATAGTAGATATGCCCTCCCATTGTCTGGAGGGCATTCTTAGTTCAATTATCAAGTATCATAATGTATTTATAGAGATAAGAATGACCCGTCCCTGTTTTGAGGAGACGGGTTTTTTTGAGTTAATTTTAATTGATTCTAAAAGCGGATACCTCCTTCGGAATAATTCGGGGGAGGGATTTTTACTATGGCTTCCTGTATATTTTATAGCTTTAAAAAATTTAGTATGTATAAAAAAAGCTTGACTTGATTAAATTACCATGTAATATTTTTACATGTTGTTATGTAATATATTGGGAGGTAGTATTGTGGTAAGGATAGACAACAACTTTAATTTTCAGACTGTGCCTAGCTATAGAGATTCATTGACAAGCGTAAATAGTGTACAAGATAAATATAAAACTGGAAAGGAAACTAAATTACAGGTACCGAGTAATAATGTCGACACTGTAGAGATTTCAAACGATGCGCAGTTGATGTTGAGAAGTACTAGAAGTGCGGCATATAGTAGTCCTTGGAAGGACGTAGAGGCTATAGTATCAGACTGGTATGAGATAGGGAAACAATGGGCATCTGATGCAGCTGATTTTGCAGTAGAAGCAGGCAAAGCAGGTCTTGATTTTCTTGTATTAGATGATGTAAAAACATTATTTGACCCTAAATCCAGTAATACGGATAAGGGATTAGCTGCTTTATCTTTATTCCCTGCTGGTAAGGCAATAAAAGGGATGAAACTTCTAAAAAAATTTGACGAAGATGTTGCTAAGTTTGTTGATCGTACTCTTTCGGGAAAAGTAAAAGTCGGAAAATATTATGTAGAGTCTCGTATACATGAAGATAGCCTTCTCGTTAGAGAAGCTGAGAAGGCTATGAAAGACTCGAGAATACAGAAGGATGCTGATGCATTATTAAGAAGATACCTAGAAGGGAATAATAATCCTGGGATCGAAAATAATAATATTTTTGGAGACATCTTTGAACTCAGATCAAGAACAGGTGCAAGAGTGTACTTGAGAAAGTCAGGGGATACTGTTGAGGTACTAGCGAAATCTGACAAACACAATCAGAAAGACGTTATCAATCGTTTGAGAAAACTATACAAATAGAAAATATTGGTTTTAATATTGTCAATTGAGGAGGGAGCCGTTAACTATGAAGAAGCATATTTGGATTAACACAGAATTATCTGAGATCGAGAGTCAGCAAAAAAATGATAAAAATGTAGATGTAATCGTAACCTTACCAGATCGAACAAGATGGTGGGGAACATTTTTTACTTATCAAAACATCGAAACATTACGACGGAAGAATAAAAATACTGGTGAGAACCTGTCTGGCACTTATCTATGGTCGATAAATATGGTTATTGTTGAAGATGTGAGTCGTGAAACGATTGAAAAAGTAGTGGATGAGCTTATTCGAGAAGGTGATTTACAAACAATTATGGCGAAGATCGATGATGTTTCTAGTGACTCAGAAGCTGAATATGGTGATGATTTTTTTGAATAGGCTAATCACTCAGTCTCTACGAAGTCCTTATTTTTGGTGTTAAAGAAACAACCCGTCCCTGTATTGAGGAGACGGGTTTGATTGTTTAATAATCACTTAATGGTTACATAAGTATATGTACGGTGATCCCTGGAAAGAGCAGAGGTTTGCTTGGGATTGATTTGGGAAAAGAGGCGGCGATGATCCGCCTCTTTTTTGTTTTAAAGGATTTAATTTCACAAGCTACTCGTTGTCCTGGTCTTCTACGGCTTCACCATATGAGTTTATGACTATTTCAGAAAACAGGGTATGTATAATAAGTTTTTTCGAGTTCAAAATGTCCCCAATTTTCTTTCATAGTACGTGCCATATCGATGACTTCTTGATTTGTTAGCTTAATTTGCACCACCTTCTAAAATGAAGATATGGGGAAAGCAAGGCGAGTGACGTCACGCTGATCGCAAGACAGGTCACTACCTTGCCATTAAGTAAGCTTTTTCGCACGTGGCTTGACAATTTGTCTTAAAAAAAACGAGTGAGATCAAAAATAGATCAGCATCGAAAAATCCTCGCTATCTGTGCAGATGCGAGGATTTCCATTCATATCGTTATGCTATGCTAACTTAAATGTACCTGTAATTTCCTGAAGCTCCTGTGCCAGTATATTTAGAGATTGGGTTGAAGCTGAAATTTCCTCCATTGTAGCCAACTGCTCCTCAGAGGAAGCGGCAACCAACTGTGAGTTCCCAGCTGTTTCTTTGGAAATCCGCCCAAACTCAGAAACAGTAGCAGAGATCTCTTCGGAACTGGCTGACATCTCTTCTGCCAAAGCTGATACCTCTTGAATTTGATCGGTGACGTGCTGGATTTTGTTTACTATTTTCTGGAATGATTCACCTGCCTCGTGGACGACACTGATCCCAGATTGAACATTTTGGTTTACTTTACTCATCGTGCCTACGGCATGGTTCGTATTGTTTTGAATCTCGTGAACCAAGTGTGCAATCTGTTTTGCTGATTCCTCCGATTGTTCAGCAAGCTTTCTTACTTCATCAGCCACAACAGCAAAACCTCTTCCATTCTCTCCCGCTCTGGCAGCTTCAATCGCTGCGTTTAACGCCAATAAATTGGTCTGCGAGGCGATGCCGGTAATCACATCTACGATTTTGACAATCTCTTCAGAGCGTTCACCCAAGAATTTTATGACATTGGTTGAGGTATCTACAGCCTCCTTGATTGAGTCCATCTGCTCGACAGCTTCTCGAATCGAAGTATTCCCTTGTATCGCTTCCTCCGAAGCCTCTGTGGAGGAGACAGACACCGTATAGGCTGATTCAGCAACTTTTTGGATGCCTACTGCCATTTCTTCCACGGATCGCGCACTCTCCTCTGACCCGTGAAGCTGTTGCTCCGCGCCATTGGCTACTTCCTGAATCGCCGTTGTAATGACAGTAGTGGCTTCCGCTGTTTGTTCCGCGCTAGCTGCCAACTCTTCCGAGCTCCCTGCCAAGGAAAGGGCATTGTCGTTAATTTTGCTGACAACGGTACGCAGTCCAGCGATCATTTGATTAAAATCTTTGGTAAGTGTCCCAATTTCGTCCCTGGATTGATATTCTCCGAATACGGTTAGGTCGCCAGCTTGGGCCCGGCTCATCAGTTCCTGTATTTTTTTTACCGGTTTTGTAATCATATTGCTAATGACAACACCAATTACCGCTAGTAGAATAACAAACACGATGACAGCAACAAGCATGAAAGTAGCTTCAGTTTCGGCATTTTGCTTGTTTTCTGCATTGACCTTCCTTGTATCATCGCTCATGTAGTCCGAGAATTCCTTCATCACATCGAAGGTCTCTTGCTGCACAGCGTGGACTTTTGTTAGGTAATACTGATACGCTTCCTCGTTCCTGTTGGTTGTAGCAAGTTCTATTGTTTTATTTCGTTCAGTAACGTAAGCGTCATACAATCCCTTGAATTTCTTGAACAGCTCGCTTTTCTTCTGATCGAAAGCGATGTTGTCCAGATCGGCTATTACTTTTGCATTATCATTTTTCACTTGTTCAATATTGTCTATTAATTCTTTATTCCTTTTCTGGTCTGTGGTAACCATTAGTTCCATAAAATAAGAGGCATTGGTCTGCATATTGGTGCGGATCTTGCTAATCGACTCGACAGCATAAAAGTTTTCGTTATACAACGTTTCCGAGCTTTCGGCCACATCTCTTGTGGAAATGTACCCAACCCCTCCGACTGCGATCAACATCATTAATGCTAGGACAATAAGCGTAAAGATTTTGTAATACAACTTCAAATTTCGAAAGAACATCCGCTCTCACCTTTCTTATGAAAATACGATATGCTTGTTGTTTTCCGCTATTTTTGAAACTTTAAACATTTTTCGTAGACTGCTAAAGTCGATAACACCGACGGATAGAAGCAACGGCTGACCGAGGAGGGCATTTTTTTACCTGTTTAATGGTTACACAAGTATATGTACGGCAATCCCTGGAAAGAGCAGAGGTTTGCTTGGGATTGATTGAAAAAAAGTGGAGAGGCACCTTCCTTATTTTTAGGGAGGTGCCTTATCTTGTTTGTATATTCCATCACTTCAAAGGATTGAATCTTGCTCAAAGCTACATAGTCTTTTCGAGAGGAAAAAAATTCTTTTTCATGGCCACTGATCATTTTTATAACAAACAATGCGTCATCATATTAAATTTCAAGCTATAGACTTCAGAATTAAAGATATGATTTTATCATTTTACCGACAGTCTTGCTTTATTGAGGAAACGGATGACCCTGGAAGAGGAGTCAGGAGTCCAAAGAAGTATTAAGGCAGACATGAAAAAAATATATATTGGTTTTACCGTTGAAAAAATAGCTTCCTTATTTACTGCTATCGCTATTCTTGTATCTGTAGCTCCTATTTCTTCATTTGCTGCTCCCCAAAATGCTAGCACACAAGCTCTGAAAAATTATACTTTGGAAATTAAGACATCTGATGATCAAGATTCAGGCACTGACGCTAATATTAAAGTCACGATAAGAGGTTCAAAAGATTCTTTCACAAGAGAGATTAATGGTAGCTTTGAGCGAGGTGATCTTGAAACGTTTTACATTTCAGGAAAAGACGTTGGAGAAATTAGATCAGTTACTTTAATTCAAGATGATAATGGCCATAAGTCAGACTGGAAAGTTGAATATGTTATCCTGAATAATTTGAAAAAAACGGTGAATTCATGGGTGGGACTAAATGGCAATTCTGGTAGTCTGGACATTCCTTTAAGTTAATATTGGTCAAGCCCCTGTTGCTCAGCTATTAGTCTGGGCAACACTACTGTAGTTACATTAGTAAATGTACGGTGACTCGCAGAAAGAGCAAAGGTTTGCTTGGGATTGATCATACAAGTTAGAGGGGCGGGAAACCGCCTCTTCATTTGTTTTATTAAATTCACATTTATGCCTAAACAGCCATATCATGATCAAGGGCATTTGCATAGTATGCACCACGTGCATTTTTTAGCCTTTATTGGTGTTTGGCGTGAAGCATTTCGATCAGGAAATGGCTGCCTGTATTCCTGTAAGAAAGGGTGAATCCAATTTGGCCTGCCCATTTTTTCAGCCTTCAGTCGAATATAATACGGGAGGAACATCTCCTTCCAGCATTACTTCTGCTGATTTTAACAGAGACGGTCGCATAGACTTGGCCGTGGTGGATATTGGGTCCAATGATGTTTCCATTCTTGTCAACAATGGGGCCGGCGTATTTTCCGTATCACAAACGATACCCTTCAGTACTTTGTTCCCTGGGTCTTTATTAGGGCAAATTGCAGCAGCAGATTTTAATGGAGATGGCTTCATTGATTTGGCTGTAACTGATCAAACTCCCAATGACCGAGTTTTTATCCTTTTGAATAACGGGGACGGCACCTTTGCTGCACCTGTAGCTTATAGTACAGGTGTGTTTCCTGCTGTTTCGCAATCTTTTGCTATTGCTACAGGTGACTTTGATGGTGTAAACGGTGTGGACTTAGCTATAGCAAATGTAGGCCAAATTACAGGAACCAGTTTCATTACTGTCTTGTTGAATAATGGATCAGGTGTATTTACCATGGCGCCAGGGAGTCCATTTGACACTAATCCTGGTTTGGCCCCTTTTGATATTGTAGCGGCTGACTTTAATGGAGATGGGAGACTTGATCTGGCCACTGCCAATCGAGACACGAATGATGTAACTATATTTAGAGGGAATGGGAACGGTACGTTCCAAACTCCTGGAGTGAGTTTCTCTGTACTTCCAGGGGGATCATCCCCCATTAGCCTTGTATCTGCTGACTTTAATGGTGATGGGGCTATTGATATTGCTGTTGGAAATATTGCTACGAGTAATGTAACCGTCTTTCTAAACGATGGATTCGGTTCTTTTACAGAAGCAGCAGGAAGTCCCTATACCTTGGGCACTGATGCATTTCCTTTTGATATAACAGCGGCTGACTTTAATTGTGATGGAGCCATTGATTTGGCTACCCCAAATGCAGGTTCTGATAACGTTTCTATTCTCATAAACGACGGAACAGGAGGATTCTCGACTCCCTTTCAGTTCCCTACAGGAGCAGGTCCTTTCAGTATTACAGTAGCTGATTTTAACGGAGACGGAAGAGTTGACATCGCTACTGCAAACGAGGATTCGAGCAATGTTTCTGTTTTGCTCAATGGATGCGTGCAGCCACCAACCTGCCCACCTGACATGGTAGTACCCTGCCCTATCGTAAACTATCCAACACCTGTATCTCTTTGCCCGGGAGTTACCGTTACCTGTTTTCCGCCTTCAGGATCCCTTTTTCCTGTGGGAGATACTGATGTCACCTGTACGGCACAAGATATATTTGGCAATACGGAAGTATGTTCATTTACCATCACAGTTATGGACGAACCTCCCACCATCACTTGTCCTGAAGACATCACAGTCCTTGTGTTACCTGGGCAAACGTCCGCTACTGTTACCTATGAAGTCACTGCCACTGATATTTGTGGGGTAACCTCTATTACCTGTCATGGGATCACACGGTCCTTTTCTCCTCCTGCCCCAATTGCAGTTGCAACCTTTACCATGGACTTTCCTGTA
Source organism: Brevibacillus sp. AG (assembly GCF_028369215.1). NCBI lineage: Bacteria > Bacillati > Bacillota > Bacilli > Caryophanales > Paenibacillaceae > Brevibacillus > Brevibacillus sp. AG. The sequence continues at coordinate 308,856 of NZ_JAQMYO010000006.1, forward strand.
GGAATGACGATGCTCACCTGCACAGCCAGAGATCAGTCAGGAAATATGGCCTCTTGCAGCTTTGTGGTTACCGTCACTTCTGGAGTCTCCAACAGTATTCAGCCAGAAATCATTCGAGTAAAAAAAGTGTATGATTGGGTAGTCTTTCAATCTAATTTTAGGCTCATACTGGATTTAAATCGTAGTCATGATGATCAAGGAAATCAAAAATGAACCCGTCTCCTTACAAAGGGACGGGTTTTCTTAGTTGTTTATGGCTTAATGGATACTGTTTCATTTCTTTAAGCGATATGGAACCGTAGCGATTTTTACATCTTGGCGGGCAAATAAATACGCGCGGATCAATAAACTTGTTTGGTTATGAAGTAAGTTATGCCACCAACGCTTGGTAATAAACTGCGGAATCATGACTGTAACATGATCCGTTTCTGCCTTTTTCCACTCAACCGTGTCAATAAACTTAAACAAAGGTCTTATGATACTGCGATAATGTGAACGCAGGACAATCAAACGTACTCCGGGATTCCAAAGATCCCATTTTTCCTCCATTTTTTTCATGTCTTCATCACTGAACCCGACGTATACAGCGATAATGTCATCTGACAATGATTGCGCATAACTAATGGTGTTTTTCACCACCTGCGAAATCCCTGCCACAGGAATAACGATTACACTCCCTTTGGGTTCGGGTTTGTCTGTTTCCATATCAAGTCGTAACTCATTTGCTAAATCTCTATAATGCTGATTGATCTTCCTAAAGATGAAAATGACGATAGGAAGGAAAATAAAAATCGGCCAAACCTGAGAGAGTTTTGTAATCAAAAAGATGAGGCAAATGGTAAGGGTCGTTAGCATTCCTAACGTATTGATAACAAAAGGTAGTAGCCACCCTGGGGGCTTTTTGGAAATCCAGCGTTTCATCATTCCGGCTTGAGACAAGGTAAACGGGATAAAAACCCCAAGGGCATATAAAGGGATTAAGTTTTCCGTTTCTCCTTTAAAAGCAATCACTAATAGTGCTGAAAGAATTGCCAAGAAAATAATTCCGTTTGAAAACCCAAGACGATCTCCCCGAACCATGAACATATTTGGCATAAATCTGTCTTTGGCTAACATAAAGGCGAGTAAAGGAAAGGCTGCAAAAGCAGTATTAGCGGCCAGGAATAAAATAAGGGCTGTAACAGCCTGAATCGAGTAATACACGATTCCTCGTCCAAAAACAGCAGAAGCAATTTGAGATACCACCGTTTCCTTTGGATTCGGTGAAATACCAAACAAATAAGCCAACAGGCTAATGCCCATGAACATAACACCGAGGATAAGTCCCATTATGATTAGCGTTAATGCTGCATTTTTCGGTGCTGGGTCCCTGAAGTTGGGAATCGCATTGGATACGGCTTCTACCCCTGTTAATGCCGAACACCCTGAACTAAACGCTCTCAATAGCAGGAATAAAGTTATTCCCGGAACAACTGCCCCATATTCTGGGGGATGAGCTTGAACATTTCCAGCCAACCATTGAAAACCGCCGCCAATAATTAAGATAAGAATAGCGGCAACAAACAAATAAACAGGGTACATTAAAATCGTTGCCGATTCTGTTATTCCACGTAAATTTAATATCGTTACGGTTGCAATCATGAACAAGGCAAGAAGAACGCGATGTTCATGAAGCACTGGAAATGCCGAAGTAATAGCGTCTGTAGAAGCAGACGTACTAACAGCAACCGTTAGAATGTAGTCCACGAGCAAAGAGCCACCTGCAACCAGTCCAGTAGTGGTTCCTAAATTGTCCTTGGCGACAATGTATGCTCCACCACCTGTTGTATAAGCAAAGATGGTTTGACGGTAAGACAAAATGAGTATGGTTAAAAGACCAACAACCGCAATGGAGATGGGGATAGAGTACCACATCGCTACTGCACCCAAAGTAATTAACACGAGAAGAATCTGTTCTGTACCGTAAGCGACAGAAGAAAGAGCATCAGATGAAAGAACCGCCAAAGCTTTTACTTTATTTAACTTTTCTTCGGCAAGTTCACTTGATTTCATAGGTCTACCGAGTAAAAATCGCTTGAATTCTGAGATCATGTGTATTCCCCTATCTGACATTTCTCGTTAGTTTTCCCACAGCTACAAAAAAATGAGTCCATTTCTTTGTTTCCCATGGATTGGCAACTATGTAAGTGGGGAAGCTAAAAAAAACGGGTTCTTGTCCTTTAGCTTCATGCTTTTGGACAAAACCCGTTGCAATCATGTAATGGGAGCCTTTTACAGGAATGACTCCTCGTAACAAGTCATTCACAGAATACGTTGAAACAATCGAAAATCGGATGGACTGCACCCTGCCATACGGTAAAGACTCAGATAACTGTACGCGTATTTATAAAAATGGCCATGTCTGCTTTCAGCTAACGCCTGTTCCCAGTAAGAAGGTTCTAATGGATTCAACTCGTTTGCCGTAATTGCCGACTCAGATTCAACCCGATTTTCCTCGAGTGTATTTGCATAAGCCAAGAGGTTGATTCTTGCGTAAAAGGCCGGATCGAGATTGTCGTGTACATCATGGCGATAAGCTTGTTTCATTTCTACAATGGCGTGACCATGCGTAAGGATATGCCCCAACTGCATATCGCCTTTCTCCATTTGCACCGGTCTTTGAAAGTTATGGAGTAAGTCAAGCACAGTCTCCGGAGTCAGCTGTAATCTTACACCAGTATATGGTACGCCGTCAGGATCAATGATGATATTCTCTCCATTCACAGTAACAAAACCAGGACCTGATGCTTCGAAGTTTCCAACAATTTTCCCCATGGCATCAAACAATTCGGCAGTTGCCGGAATAGCGGAACGAGAGAGCATGCTCAGCAAATAGAACGTGTAAATCACGTCATGACCAAGCGCATGGCATGTTTGGTTCTTTTGGACAAGCAGTCTCATCATTTGAGCAGGAAAGTCCTCGTATTCGTTGTTTGCCCGATACTGCTGTTCGTTTGCATGTTCTTCCACAATTTTATCAAGATTTTTACGAATCAACTCTTCCAACTTGGCAGGTACAAGTTTTTCTTCCAAGAGTTCAGTCAAGGCGATAACTGCACACGCCCAATGTCCTTCCCACATATTGCTTTGTGACGATTCGATCATTTTTTGGCATGCCCATTTCCTATAGAAATCGATATCCAAATCAATCACCTCTCAATCTGATAGAGCTTATTCTTTAAAAGAAGGAACCTGAATACATGATGATAGAATAATACAAATACCATAATGTCAAAACTAAAAATTGACATGACACCAACTAGATGAGAGGTGTTCCTTGATGACAACAAGTAAAACGAATCCTAAGGTTGATGAATTTTTAAGCAAGGCGAAAACGTGGAAGGCTGAATACGAGAAGTTGAGAAGTATTGTCCTTGACTGTGAGCTGACTGAAGATTTTAAGTGGATGCATCCTTGTTACACGTTTGAGAAAAAAAACATTGTTTTAATACATGGATTTAAAGAATATTGTGCGCTACTGTTTCAAAAAGGTGCCTTGTTAAAAGATCCAAATGGGATTCTCATTCAACAAACGGAGAATGTACAGGCCGCGCGCCAAATCCGATTCACCAATGTGGACGAAATCATGGAAATGGAAGCTATTTTGAAGGCATATATTCAAGAAGCCATTGAAGTTGAAAAAGCCGGTTTAGAAGTGGACTTAAAAAAGCATGAAGAATACATCATTCCAGAAGAATTGCAAAAGAAAATGGATGAAATCCCTGCCTTGAAAACTGCTTTTGAAGCATTGACTCCGGGACGGCAAAGAGCCTACATTCTTCATTTTTCAGCACCCAAACAAGCCAAAACACGAGAATCAAGGGTTGAAAAATGCATGCAGCAAATTCTCGATGGAAAGGGATTAAATGATTAGTATATTTGATGAGGAAATGGTGAAGAAGAGGCGGGAGAACCGCCTCTTTTTTGTTTTTGTATTCGTTTCATTCCTCTATCAGGAATAGTATACTTTTTCTATTTTATATAATGTCTGCTCGATGGTTGGGCAAAGATCGGCATCTCCTTTGTAAAATTTCAAACGAAAGTACAAGCTCTTCAAAAAATTCTTTATATTGATTTTTTGTTTAAAGGCAGGCAGAAATTCGGAACTCTTATCTACATCTCCAAAGCTTTGAATCCATTGCTCTACATAACTCTGGCTAAGCATTTTTCTATTCAGAATACTAACAATGGCTGTTACCATTCTCTCATCTTCCCCATCGGAGTAAATTCGATCGGTTATGGTCATCTTTTCGTAAACCAAATCGAGGATGGTTATGAGGTCACTTTTATCCAACTCGGAACATTGAGCTAAATCATCTAATGCATCCGCTGCATGGGCTATGGCATGAGCCCAACCTTTTTCTTCATCATATCCTCGGTAATCTCGCTCTTCACGTACGTTGAAAAATACTTTCTCTTTTATTGCATGGATGTTCTCTCTGGAGAGAAAGGGTGATTCTCTATGCCGCATGAGGAGTAGGGGGATGACTAGCATAGAGAAAGAGCGGGTAAAGACAGAGTCTGTATTTGTTTCACCAAGCTTAAAAAGCAAATGGTTTTTATCTAGAATGATTGGTATCAGTTGTTCTAGTTCGTTTGCAGTTAGAGAATTACCAGGAATCCAATGTGATAAGGTTGTATAAATGAGGTCATCACGTAATGTGGCATCCAAAGAACCAATTTCATTCATCATTTCTACTACGAATTGAAATGTATCGGATGGTGTTTGGTAGCCATTTTCTTTTATGAATATTAGCTTTTCTTTTACATTCATTTTACATGCTCCCACTCTTTATTCTTCGAACTGACTTTGTGGCTTTACTTAGTGATTATTGTCCATTTTAGATTTCGACATAAATAGGTTATCAACCTCCAAAACATGAGCAGTTTTGACTGCGGTGGGGTGAGATGTAGCAGTACGAGCACGCACAGAGATCCTAGGATACTCACCTTTTGCAAAAAAAATAAGAAGAGGACCGAACCTTTTTCCGAAAGAGAGACAATATAGTGTGTAAGCTTACTCAGGAGGGCCCTCTGAATGGAAAATGAAGAGATGTATCAATTACTTATAAAAATGAAAGAGGGTGATGAACAGGCATTTCATACGATGTATGATGCCACCTTTCAGGACGTATACCGGACCGTCTCCTTTCTGGTGGATCAAAAGCAGGATCGGGAAGATGTCATGAATGAAATCTATATGCAAATGTGGACCTCACTTGCTAATTACGATACGAACCGTCCTTTCCAGTTCTGGCTGCATGGCCTGGTAATCCGTCAAGTGCAGAGATTTCGGGTCAAGAGCTGGAGGAGATTCCGCATTTTTGAGCGGATCCGTTCCTTCTCCCGGGAAGAGTCTTATTGGGATGAACATACTGCGTTGATGGATGGGAGGAACCAACTGATATCCCAGTCCATACGAAAACTGACCGACAAACAGCGGACAGTGATTATCTTCCGCTTTTATCACGACTATACTCTTGAGGAAATTGCGACGTTGCTCGATATTCCGTTGGGTACAGTCAAGTCCAGATATCATGCTGGCCTCCAGGCGCTTAGAAAAGACTTCGGGAATCTCCCCCTGGAAAGGATGGAAAAGATCAATGACTATTGAACATAAAATCCGTGAACATCTGCACGAAGAGGCAGAAACGATGGAGTGTCCGCCGGCCATTTCCAAACGTATAGAACAATCCTATTCTCACTATTTGCAACGGAAAAGGAGCGAAATAACGATGAAAAAACGTTTAATTGGTGGATTAGTTGCTGCTGCGATTTTGATTCCAACCGCAGCATTTGCGGCCCCTGTTGTGATTGACATGCTTACTCGAGCACCAATGACTTCTGAACAAGTCAAGCTGGATGAGGTTGGTAAGGCAGCACTTGAAAAGCTGTACAGCGCAATTCCCGAAGCAAAATCGTTTGAGATTATCGATGCGAGCTACCTTGGAGACTCCAGTGATTCAACCAAAAAGGTCCAACTAAGCATCGTCCTGCAGGAAAAAGGAGGAACTGGCAAAAAGCTTACTCTTCATACAAACGGTATTACGGGTGAGATTCAAGACCTGACTCAAGAGAATTGGGAGCCTAAGGAGAAACCACTCATTACTTTGCCCGATCAGGAAATCAAGGCGAAGGTGGATCATCTCATTGATAAATTGTATGGCAACATCAAAGATTATGAGGCTGCCATGGAGCAAATGGACAATCCAAATCAGAAAACATTTATCTTGAATTACACCAAGAAGGGATCAGAGGGAGAGGGTTACCAAGCATTTGTTCAAGGTAATACGATTAGTCTTTCTCCGGTAGCTCCTGCACCATCAAACAAGGAAGTAGAAGGGTTCTTCTCTTTAAATGGTAAGCCTGATTATACTGCTGATTACTTCTTAAACGATGAAAAACTGTTTTCTTTACTAAAAATGAGCCCGACAGAGTTAAAAGAAGAAATAGCAAAAGGGAAATCTGTTGTAGAGGTTGCAGCATCTAAAAATATCTCGAAACAACAAGTAATTGATGTGATCGCAAAAACACAGGCTGAAGTTCAACTTCAAGATGGAAAAAATAAAGTAACAATCAGCGATGATTTACTGAAACAAATGATGAAAGAAGTTGAACCAAAAGTCGTACACATAATTGAACACAAAACGGAAACGGAATGGTAGAAATAGCAAGTCAAGGTGGAGGAAAAAGAGGCGGGAAACCGTCTCTTTTTCTGTTTTACAAAATATGTATATTGATATAAAGTTAACAAAGAATGGAAAAATATCAATGTGATGAAATCCGTAATCATTCGATGAAATCAATGGGAATAGATAGAGGAGGAACATGTGTATGAAGCAAAGTAGTACAAAAGGATTTTGGAAACGATTGTCGATTCTCTTGCTTTTATCTTTACTCGTACTAGGCAATATTGCAGATGAGAGTACACTGGTACAGGCAGCTGAACAAAAATCAGAAAAGATTCTTTCAGAACAAGAGGCTATTGAATACGCCAAGAAATGGGTGACTATCCCCGAAGGTTATGAGTATGGCTATGGAAACTACTACGAACCGTATGAAGACTATATACCCTATGCGGGGTGGTCCCTTATTTGGAATAAATCAGATCAATCAAGTATCATGTATGTAATTCATCCTGTCTCAGGGAATCTGTTGAGATATCAATACCATGGCGAGCACAGCGAAGCCCCTGGCCCTGCTACAGCGAATAGAAAGCAAATCGATCTTGAGGGAGTAATGAAGTTTCTCACAAAAGTCATTCCTCCAGAGGAACGAGCGAAGCTAACATTGCTAGAAGAAGGCGATTTCGAGAGCAACAATTCGGAAACGTACTATTTTAAATTTCAGAGAGTAGAGAATGGTATTCCTTTTAAGGACAATGGGATCACTGTAACCATGCGAGGAGACGGAAAGGTTCTGCGATTCAATCGATTATGGTATGAGGGGGAGTTGCCTGACGCAAGCCAAATCATATCGGAAAAGGAAGCACGCGAGCTGTTGGAACAAAAAACGGAGCCAACCATGTATTATAAGAGTTTTTACGGTGAAGATCATAAGCAGAAATACATGTTGGTCTACGATTACCTACCAACCGATCCGCAAATGGTAGATGCGATCTCAGGCGTGATGATCGATGGCAAAGGGGCGGTGGCGAAACCAAAGCAACCGATCAAGATTTTGAAGGAAATGCCCTCTGCTTCAGCTCCAAAGGCTGGGAGTCAGAAAGACGGAGGTTTTACCCGCGAGCAAGCGGAGGCAAGCGCAATCCATCTCCTGCAAACGACGCTCCGTGATCAGTTGGCAGATATTTATATGCTTGAACCACAGCCGTATGATGGAGGTCTGAGGGGGAAGGAGACGAATTGGCGGGACTATAAAGTGCATTTTGGATGGTTGAAAAATGGTCTTCTGATTAAGGACGCAAGATTTGAAGTAGCTGTCAACCCGTACTCAGGCAACAGTATTATAGGGGATGATGAGCTCCCCTCGCCAGTGATTCTTGACAATAACATGCAGAGAGTAGACCTGGCCTCTGCGAAAAAAACGGAGCAAGCCGTAAAAAAATCGCTCGAACTCTACTACTTGCTACCGGATATAGAGTTTAACGAGGTAGAGCAACCAAAACCGCGGCTTGTTTACCGCCTCAGCGGAGACAAAGGAGTTGTCGACGCACACACAGGAAAATGGATCAGTTTTTTAAAACGTGAAGAAAGCAAATGAGCAATCGCGAATGAAAAAAACGGCTGTCAGTGGTTAGTCTTACAACTAACCTTCTGCAAGCCGTTTTTTCTATTTTGCCTACTGAGTGATTCCCAGCATTTGTTTCATATCTTCTTGGGCATCACCAATCAATTGGATATGGAACAAGTCTTGTAGTACTTGCAGAACACCAGGCTGAATGAACTCAGGCAATTTTGGGCCAATCCGTATATCTTGTATCCCCAGGCTAAACAGACCGAGCAGGATGGCAACCGCTTTTTGTTCAAACCAGGAAAGAACGATACTTACCGGCAGCTCGTTCACTTCACATTCGAAGGCATCGGCTAATGCAGCTGCAATCGTAATGGTAGAAACCGAGTTATTGCACTGTCCCAAATCGATATACCTTGGGATGTCGGTACCTGGCACGATGCCGAAATCTACATCGTTAAAACGGAATTTTCCGCAGGAGGTAGTAAGAATGACTGCTTCTGGCGGTAAGGACGTAGCCAATTCACGATAATACTCGCCTCCCTTGCCAGGAGCGTCACAACCAGCGATGACGAAGAAGCGTTTGATCTTTCCTTCCTTGACTGCCTGAATGATTTCAGGGGCGATGCCGAGGACCGTTTTGTGATGATACCCGGTCGTCAATGTCAGTTCCGATTCGATGGAAGCCTCAGGAAGAGACAATGCTTTTTCAATGAGTGGCGCAAAATCGTTATCTACAATTTTCGTCACGTTCTCCAATCCGGTTATATCATACGAAAAGAAACGATCGGCGTAGCTGCCTCGAATGGGCATCACACAGTTTGTTGTAGCCAGTATGGCGCCGGGAAATTTCTCGAACAATTGACGTTGATCGTACCATGCTTTCCCGATGTTTCCTTTCAAATGAGGATATTTCTTCAGTTCGGGATAGCCATGTGCAGGCAGCATTTCGGAATGCGTATACACATTGATTCCTTTACCTTCTGTCTGTTTTAACAGCTCTTCGAGAGCAAACAGATTGTGCCCCGTAACAATGACGCACTTTCCTTCTATTTTATTTTGCGAGACTGTGATTGGCTGCGGGACTCCGAAATGATCCGTATGAGCCCGATCCAAAAGCTCCATGACTTTGATGGCGGCTTTGCCTACTTTCATGGCCATTTGCAAATGTTCATCCAAGTTAAAATTCACATTCGTCAATGTAAAATAGAGAGCTTCCTGTGTAATCCCATCTACTTCAGGATCGATATAGCCTAGTTGACGAGCATGTGTTGCATAAGCGGCAATTCCTTTTAAAGCAAAAATAATGGTATCCTGAATACTCGCAAGATCTTCATTCTTTCCGCAAACGCCGATGACCTTACAACCACCTGATGGAGTCTGTTCACATTGATAACAAAACATGTATAATCCACTCCTTCGATTCAAGATTTCGCTTTGATTATAAGCGGATTGCCTGGAAGGAGGCTGTGATTAAAATCACAACGGGAAAAAACATTGCCTCTTATCATAGTGGATGAAGAAGATTCCCAAGTTGAGGGGTGTTGTTATGGTACGAAAATGGCAGTTGCCGTTACAAACGTTGAGTCTTACGGTCGGTTTCATGGTATGGGTCATTCTGTCATCGCTCATGCCTTTTATCAAAGAAACCGTACCAATGAGTGCAAGCGAGGTGGCGTGGGTGACAGCGATTCCAGTCTTGCTGGGATCGTTGCTGAGAATCCCCGTAGGATATTGGAGTAACCGATTTGGCGCGAGAATATTATTTAGCATAAGCTTTCTCTTGCTGCTGGCTCCTGTTTTTTATATTAGCCAGGCGACCACTTATACAGATTTGTTAATAGGCGGGCTATTTTTGGGGATAGGTGGAGCGGTGTTTTCCGTTGGTGTCACGTCTCTCCCTAAATACTATCCGAAAGAGAAGCATGGTTCTATAAACGGAATCTACGGTATGGGGAATATTGGTACAGCGATAACCACTTTTGCAGCGCCAGTTCTGGCTAAATCGTTTGGATGGGCAAGTACTGTACAGATGTTTCTGTTATTGCTTGCGGGATTCGCTGTACTTACCTTCTTGATGGGGGATAAAAATGAACCGAAGGTAGTGACTCCTCTTGGTCAGCAGATCAAGAGTGTCTACAAAAACGAAAAGCTATGGTTAATCAGTTTGTTTTACTTTATTACATTTGGTTGCTTCGTCGCTTTCACCGTGTATCTCCCGAATTTTTTAGTGAGCCATTTCCAATTGGATAAAGTAGATGCAGGTATGAGAACAGCAGGGTTCATTCTTTTGGCGACACTGGCGAGACCATTGGGAGGATGGCTAGGTGATAGGTGGAACCCCTTCAAGGCATTGATGATTGTGTTTGCCGGGCTCGCCTTGTCTGGTATTGTCTTATCGTTTTCGCCATCGATTTTAATGTATACGGTAGGGTGCTTGTTGGTAGCGATATGTGCCGGAATTGGTAACGGTGCCGTGTTCAAATTAGTGCCGATGTATTTCTCGCGACAAGCGGGGATTGTAAATGGGATCGTATCTGCCATGGGGGGATTAGGAGGATTTTTCCCGCCGTTGATCTTAACGCTGCTGTTTAATCTGACGGGGCATTACGCGATCGGTTTCATGGCGCTATCGCAGTTTGCACTGGCAAGCTTGGTCTTGGTGATGTGGATGTTTTATCAAGAAAAGCTGCAGCTCGCCGCCACCATTATGGAAAAGACGGGAGAGGCGATACTGATTACCGATACACGCGGAGTCATAAAAAGTGCGAACCATGCTTTTACGAAAGTGACCGGTTATGAGATGAATGAGGTGATAGGCAAGTCACCCAATATTTTAAAATCAGGCAGACAGGGTGCCGACTTCTATCAAAAGATGTGGGACTCGATCAAGAAGAATGGCTATTGGCAAGGAGAGATCTGGAATCGCCGGAAGAATGGGGATCAGTATCTCCAATGGTTAACGATCAGCGCGATTCTGGACGATGCAGGAGACGTTGAGTACTATGCGGGCATGTTCAGCGAGCTTGCGGAGCAAAGACATGGATAAAGAAGCTTGAATCACTTATGAAAATAGTCTTGGACGGACAAGTCCAGGACTATTTTCGTGTAGATATGTATGTAGAGTTTGCTCACATTTGGCAAATATCAGGAGGGCAGTCATCACAAAAAATGGCTTCTTTTAAATAGGCAAGGTCTTTAATCAAGATAAACCCCTGGGGAAGCAGATCAATGGTGTCCTGTTTTTTCAGATCGGAAAGCATCCGGTTGACACTTTCTCGTGTCAGGCCAATGAATTGTGCCAAATCACGATTGGTAAGGGAAAGGTCGATGAGGATTCCTTCGGGGTGTGGCTTGCCGTACGTGTTACTCATGCGGATTAGCGTTGAATACAAGGCGCCGATTTTGCCATTGAGTAGCAAATCACGAAATTTAGACTGCATCCGTCTGTTCATCAATCCCATCCAACGCAGGAAGTCTACGCAAAATTGACCGTTTTTGATGAGCATTTTTTCCAACCCTTGTCGCGGGATGATCCATATCTCACCCTCCATCAACATGGTGCCTGTGGAGGTGTACGTCAATTCCTGTTCGAAGAGCCCGGAGACGCCGACTAGCTCTCCTGCACCAAATACTTGCAGAGTCAGTTCTTTTCCATCGTTCGTGTTTTTTGTGAGCTTAATTTGGCCCGACGAAATTAAGAATAGCTGATCGGCTCTTTCACCATCCAAAAACAGAACGGCTCCGGGAACGAAATTTTTCCTAACAGAAAACGTTTCAAGGCTATTCACAAAATCGGAAGAAATCTGCTGTACAAACGTTGTGCCATTTCCGGTCATGTGGTCCCTCCTACAACAAGGATACAAAGGTAACTCATTATATCATCCGAAATTGATGGTTTGGGAAGAGGAAATCGTCCTGATTGTGGCAAGGGTGTGAGGTAAATCACAACCTGGGTTACGAGCCATTGCTACAATGACCTCAAGCGAAAGGAAAAAATGAGCAGCAGCAGGGAGGGTGTTGTATGAACTATCTATTTGCTTCCAAGGTGGCGAAGCGTGCTTTTATCATCATTGCTTGCTTGTTCGTCCTAAGTTACGTGGGAACACGTTTTTTCACGCATATTGATCTGGCGCTTTACGGCTATATGGTGGGGACTCTTGTCTTTATTGGAGGCTTCCTATACCGATTTTCTGCGTGGGCAGATCGCCCGCCAACGAATGTCATTCTGAAAAAGGGGCTACGACTTCTCTTTCGTAAAAGCACGGCGAATACAACGGTAGATCATCTGGCCATCTATCGCTTTATTTGGAATCGGGGATGGTATCGCTGGACACAGCACATTTTGCTGGGATGGGGATGCATCTTGGCCGCGTTTGTCACCTTTCCGTTAGTTTTTGGCTGGATGTATTTCACGATGACGGACAACGGCTACTATCAGGTCGTGTTCATGGGTGTGGATGTTCTGACAGTACAAGCAGATGGCTGGATTGCCTTTCTCTTTTACAACGCGTTGAACATTACTGCTTTTATGGTCATCGGTGGAGCAGTCATGGCATTGTATCGCAGATTCAAGAACATGCAGGCACGGGCTGAACAATCCTTTGTCTACGACTTTTTACCTTTATACCTGCTACTGTTTATCAGTGTGACAGGCTTGATGTTAACCGCAAGCAACATGTTCTTAGGGGGCTTTGGGCACCCGGTCATATCCGTCACACATCAATTCGCAGTGATTGTGACCTTGATTTATCTGCCATTCGGAAAACTGGCTCACATACCGTTCCGCCCGATGAGTGTGTTTGCACGTAATTATCGCGAGCACTATGGCGAGCAGGAAATGAAAAAGTGCAAAGTGTGCAGCAATGAGTTTGTTTCTGCGGAACAGTCGGCAGATGTGATCAATGTACTGGGTAAAAACGAAATGGCTTTTCAAATGGAAGAAGGATTCCACTTGGCTGAACTTTGCTTGCCGTGCCGCAGAAAATACCGGATGTTCCGTTTCACAGGAGTTCCTACGCACGAGATCAATGCCAGGGAGGCAAATCAACATGCCAAAGGATAAATTTTTTAAAGTGATTGAAAATAAGATACATCCGAACGAGAAATTGGTCAGCACGCACTGCTGCTACTGCGGTATGCAATGCGGGATGAACCTGCGTGTAGATACAACGACGAACAAGATTATCGGCGTGGAGCCACGGTACGATTTCCCTGTCAATCTGGGTAAGATGTGCCCAAAAGGGGTGACGGCTTATCAGCAGGTGAACCATCCAGATCGGATACAGCGGCCGTTGATTCGAACAGATGCATCTTTAAAAGGCACGGCGGAAGGATTTCGGGAAGCGTCATGGGAGGAAGCACTAGACTTGATCGTTTCCAGGTTCAAGGAATTGCAACACAACTATGGCAAAGATACTTTGTCTGTTTACTCTGGCGTTTCCATGACGAACGAAAAATGCTACCTCACAGGTAAGTTTGCACGGGTCGCCTTGCAAACCCGCTATATTGACTACAATGGCCGCTTTTGTATGTCCTCCGCTGCGGCAGGATTGAATCGAAGCTTGGGGATTGATCGCGGTTCTACCGTTCCCTGGACGGATATTCATCAAACAGACTGCTTGTTTTTGGCCGGTTCAAACGCGGCAGAGTGTCATCCAACCAGCATGTTTCGTATTTGGGAAGTGCAAAATCGAGGCGGTTATCTGATCGTAGCCGATCCACGGGAAACGCCTTTGGCACGTCGAGCTGATATCCACCTGGATCTGCGGCCCGGTACAGATTTGGCACTGGCAAACGGAATCGTTCATCTCCTGATCAAGAATGGGCATATGGATGAAGACTTTATTCGAAATCATACGAATGGTTTTGAAGAAACAAAAGAAGTGGTTGCTATCTTCACACCGGAGTATGTCAGCGAAATAACAGGGGTTTCGGTGGAGAAGATTGTGCGGGCTGCCGACATTTTCGGGAGGGCACCCGATGCGATTGTGATGTTTTGCCGTGGTGTGGAGCAACAGGCGAAAGGGACGGACAACGTATCGGCTTATACCAACATGTCGCTCGTCACAGGAAAGATTGGCCGTCCAAAATCAGGTGTTGCAACCCTTACTGGTCAAGGAAACGGTCAGGGCGGGCGGGAACACGGGCAAAAAGCCGATCAATTGCCTGGCTACCGCAAGCTCGACAATCCTGAACATGTGCGTGAAATAGCATGTGCCTGGGGCATTTCCCCGGAAGAGATGCCGCAGAAAGGTGTCTCTGCCTATGAGATGTTCCAGCTGATGAAGGATAAAACGATTCGCAGCTTATACTTACTCTGCTCCAATCCGGTTGTAAGTGCGCCAAATCTAAACCATGTTCGAGAGTCCCTGAAAAGTTTGGATTTTATGGTTTGCTGCGACTTTTACTTGTCCGAATCAGCTGAATACGCCGATGTCGTTCTTCCTGTTACGACTTGGGCAGAAGACGATGGAACGACTACCAATCTCGAAGGTCGCATTATTCGTCATCGTCAGGCACAGGAATGGTTCGAAGAATCCAAGCCTGACTGGTGGATTCAAATAGAAATCGCCAAAAGAATGGGGCGCGGACAATACTTTACGCACTTGAAGTCTCCACAGGATATTTTCAATGAAATACGTCAGGTCTCCAAAGGCGGAATAGCTGACTACTACGGGGTCACCTACGAGAAAATTGATCAAAACAATGGTGTTTTCTGGCCGTGCCGCGAGGAGGGCGACGAGGGACAGCCCCATTTATTCCTGGATAAAAAATTTTATCACCCGGATGGCAAAGCCAAAATATGTGCGCTGCCTTACCGTCCGCCAGCGGAGGAGCCGGATGAAGAATATCCTTTGCGGCTAACGACGGGACGAGTTGTGTTCCACTATTTGTCCGGGAACCAGACAAGACGAATCCCGTTTTTGACGGACATGTATCCTGATCCTCTGCTAGAGGTTCATCCAAAAACAGCGACTCGTTATGGCATTGAACACGATGAGATGGTCACTCTGAAAACGAGAAGGGGCGAGGCTCAGTACCGTGTGAAAGTGATCGAGGCCATTCGAGAGGATACGGTGTTCGTGCCGTACCACTGGGGAAAAGCGGAGTCTATCAACCTGCTGACCAACCCGGCTTTGGATCCTTACAGCAAAATGCCCGAGTTTAAAGCTTGCGCCGCGAAAATCATCAAGCACAAACATGGAGGAGTTCGCCATGGGTAAACAAGTCTTATACATCGAAATGGACAATTGCATCGGTTGTCGAAGCTGCTTGGCGGCGTGTACACAGTGTGGAGGTCACGACAACCGAAACCGAAACTACGTACTGGATGTGGACCCGTTTATCAACAGACAAACGATTCCTCTCATGTGCTTCCATTGTGTTAATCCTGCTTGTGCCCGCAGCTGTCCTGCTCAGGCGATTCAAATCGCAGATAATGGGGCCGTATTGTCAGCTTTGGTAGAGAAATGCATCGGTTGTCAAAATTGTACGATTGCCTGCCCCTATGGAATTCCCAAATTTGATGAAGAACAGAATCTCATGTACAAGTGCGATCTATGCTACGACCGTACGAAAGAGGGAATCCCGCCGATGTGCGCTTCGGTTTGCCCGACAAACACCTTGCAGTGGATTGAGGAAGCAGAGCTGGAAGAAAAACGGGCACAGATTCCTTTGGCCAATGGCAAATGGACTGCCAGCCACGACCCGGATGTACTGGAAGGCGAAACCAATGTGAAAATTAGCCTGCCTGGCATTCTGCAGGGCAAACAGAAGCTATTCTAGAGGGGAGAAATACCTTATGGAGAACGAGAAAACCCGCCCAATTCCGTTGAAGGATGACAATTATACACATAACATCAATCGTTCCAATGAGCGTAGTCTGGATCGACGGAGTTTTATGAAAACAATGGTAGGAGCAGCCGGGCTTTTCGCGGCATCTACTCTACCATGGGGGGCATTAGCTGCCAAGGAGCTGATGAGTTCATCCAGCAAGTCGTATCCCACACAAAAAATCGCGAATCTCAGCGATATAAAACCCGGAGATGCGATCGAGTTTGCTTATCCAGGAGAGCATGACAGCGCGTTGTTCGTATATGTGAAGGAAAAAGAATACAAGGCGTATCAAAATGCATGTACCCACCTGCGTTGTCCGGTATTTTGGGACCGAGATGAGAAAGAGCTGCTATGTCCTTGCCATCATGGGAAATTTGATATCGCCACAGGTAAGCCGCTCGCTGGTCCCCCAAGAAGACCACTTCCGGAAATTGTGCTTCAAGAGAAAGATGGAGCCGTATACGCTGTAGGGGTGAAGAGATATGAAGAGCAGCTATAGAGGTGTCATCCTATTAGTATTGATCTTGTTCGCCAGCATTGCTTGCACCCAGTACACAGTCAATATGTATTTTGCACAGCGATATATGGAGGTGCTATTGCTCAGCGGTGCAACGGTAGTGTTGTTCCCACTGGCATGGATGGTATTTAGAAAAGACCAGCGGGATCGAAGAGAACAAGGGAAATAATCTGGGGAAGGGAGTGTGATCAGTGACCATGAATCCTAGTAAGAGAACGATTGTCGAGCTTCACCAAGAGCTGCCTGCCTTGGTGGATAAAAAGATGGGGATACTCATTCAAGATTTGGCGGATAATGCCGAACCACACAGTCCAGCTCTCTTGGAAAGGCAGCTGGCAAAATGGGAGATCACGGAGGATGAGGAGCATCTGCGGCTCTATTTTAATCCTTGCCAGTTTGTGGCGATTCCCATCCAGAATGGACCGGTTGTTTTTTCGCAAGAGGATGACTGTATTCAAATGGTTGCTAGGGACAATCGGGGACAGCTAGCGTATCGCATTTCTTTTGGTAACTAACTCCCACTAGTAGATGGAGGGATTGTAATGGGACCACCGCCTATAGGATGTATGGGGATGATGCAGGAGTTTGAAGGGAGAAGGAAGCTGTGTCCAGCTCTGGAAAAATTGAAAGAGGAGCACCTATCATTAGCTGAGCAGATGAATGAGCTCGTACATCTAGCAAATAAGCTGAAATCTACAGCAGAACCTACTAGAAGAAAAAAAGGCTTAACAGAGCTTCATGAGCTGGCGTCCTCGTTTCGGGCAGAACTGGAGAAACACTCCAGACGCGAGGAGGAAGACCTGTATCCCCTGATGGCTAACTATATCGAACGGGAGATGGGACCGATTGCTGCCATGGAGGAAGAGCATGATCTTATTCATGAAAGCCTGATGTCGTTCATGCGAATCGTAGAAAAGGAAAAGTCTGAACCTGTTGAAGTAGAAGCTGTCCACACTCATTTGCTGAAGTCAGTAGAAATACTCTTGGAGCATTTCTTTAAAGAAGAGAGTGTGCTGTTCCCGATGGCAGAATACGTATTGAATGACGCAGAGAAAGAGCAGTTGCGAGTACTGTTTCAAGAGTAAAAATCATGTAGCCCTCCTACTGAAAAAGTGGGGGGGTGATTTCATTTTCCAATCATTTTCTTTCGAGGGGAAATGTGCATATTTCTACTGTCATTTGTCGGTTTCAATCGGATGAAACTGATCATTTACTAGTAGGGATTAAATAGAGAAGGGGGTGTTTTAAGTGCCGATTATAAAACCTTATCTAACCTCATTGAGATTTACGTCCACGATGAGTGCTGGAACTGGTACTGGTGCAACGTTTGCCATTGCGGCAACTGCATTTACCACTGACACTGGCGCTGCTGCGACAGCATTTCCTAGTACGTTTGCTTTTTACAATCTCTACGTCAATGGAGTGCTTCAGGCAGGTAATACTTCCACAATCACAACGACAGCGATCACGATTCCAGATGGAAATGCCGAAAACGGTGGTACACCCGTAGTTGTAGAATTTGTCGTTAACTAAGGTGAATAGGTTGGTGGCCCCAGGTGGATGAAATGTGCCTGGGGTTCACTCATGTGTGTAAATCGGAGTGAACGGTCGAAGCACTTCGAGAAAGGACGAGTGATTTCATGAGGCGAAATGTCACACAGTCATACACAGTGAGGAGACAGTGTCTGCAAATCGTCCCGCCATTAGGTTGTCCCGGGATTTTTCCAGTAAAACCCTCCCCAACTTGTCCTCCCTGTCCCCCATGTCCATGTACTCCTGGTTTAATACGAACAGAAACCTATCAGTATACGGCCATTTCAGATGGAGTCAAAAACATGTATACCAACAGTGATGCTGTCATGCACTTCAGTACTTCTGGCATTCTGGACCCGAATGAAGTTTCTGTTGTGAATCTATTCATCAATGGAATGCTACAGCCTCCCAATTTATATGTTATCCAACCGGGAGTTTTGATTCTGAGTGACATTCCTGTACAAGGAGTTCCTCTTATTCTTCAGTTCATTAAGATGATTGTTTCATAAATGGTTGCTTCCATAATGGGAAAAGGTCATGTCATACATACATGTCATTTTCCTTGATCGGCTCGACAGACTGGGGAGGTTTGATGGCGTACACGGCGCACGCGGCGCACGCGGTGAAGGGTAGGCGAATATCATGGCGATATCGACTGAATCCGTACAGGAGGTATTTTTCATGTATCCGAGATACCCATATTACAGTTACAAAACTACTTGCGAAGAGACTCCCCTCACGTTTCCGCCGCAGCATCAGGATCGACAACCGGGGATGGAATACTTGATGGTCCCGCGACCGATTTTCGATAATCCTGACTATATCGGAAGCGGAAAGCTTCGGGGAAAGGTAGCGATCATAACTGGTGGAGACAGTGGGATTGGCCGTGCTGTAGCCGTTGCGTTTGCGAAGGAGGGGGCAGTTGTAGCGATTCCTTATTTGGATGAGCACATCGACGCCGAGGAGACCAAGCAAGTCGTTGAATATTACGGAGGGCAATGTTTGCTGCTGCCGGGAGACTTGCGCGACGAGGATTGGTGTCGGGAGGTTGTACGCCAAGCGGTTGCCTGTTTCGGCAAATTGGATGTGCTTGTCTTGAATCAAGGTGTACAGTTTCCACAATCTAGCATCCTCGATATAAGCCGGGAGCAACTGGAAGACACGTTTCGCACCAACCTTTTCCCCCTTTTTTACATCACACAAGAGGCGTTGCCGCATTTGCAGCCAGGCAGTTCCATTATTAGTACAGCATCGGTTACTGCCTATGCTGGTCATCCGCAATTGGTTGATTATTCAGCAACCAAAGGGGCTATCGTCTCCTTTACCCGCTCGCTGTCCCTTCAATTGGTCAAGCAAGGCATCAGGGTGAATGCAGTTGCTCCCGGTCCAATCTGGACGCCGCTGCAAGTATCCAGCTATTCCGCAGAGTACATCACGACTTTGGGTGTAAACACACCGATGCGTCGCGCAGGGCAGCCGTTTGAGCTCGCTCCGACCTATGTTTACCTGGCCTCGGATGATTCGGGATATGTCACGGGCCAGGTATTGCATGTTAATGGTGGAACGATGACAGAGACATAGCGGTGAATCAAAAGTCTCTCGTCTTCGATTTGGCTGGCAAGATCGCTTGCTCTCCTTTTTCATACAAAGCAAGTAGCGTATGGACAAAGCTCAATCTCGGCACAATCATATAGACGGCCAAGGCAGACCCAATGCTGATCAGGGCACCCACGATGACATCTGCTGGATAATGAACGCCTACCAAAATGCGAGAGAGGCCGACACAAGCAGCAAGCAGCATCCAGAGTGGCCCCGTTGTCTTTCTAAAAAGCCAGTAGGTCATGCAAAAGGAAAAAAACAGGATCGTATGGTCGCTGGGAAACGAATTGTCGACCGCTTTTTGTACCAATTGATTGACGTCAGCAAGCTCTGCGAATGGCTGATTATTCGCATGAAAACTTCCGGCTACTTTCCCGAATAGCTCGGCGATGACAAACGTAAACGTCGCACAAACGACCATGATGCGATTCTCATGTTTTCTCGTAAACCAATACATCAAAGCACTCAACGCCAGAATAAACACCGTATATTCTGCTACGTAAAAAGCCACAGGATTGAGAGCTGGATACTCTTTCCCTAAGTCATTAATCAAGCGAAAGTAGTGAATGTTGATTTCCATGCCATTCATTTTTGGTGATCCTCCTTTACATATAACAGGAGAATCGTAATCGATAGGAGAGAAATGGGAAATTGATTTACCTTACAAAATATTACGGGGTTGTAAGGTTGGTTTCATAGCATCAAAAAAGAGACGGCAGAACCGTCTCTTTTTAATTGGATGAAAGGTGCCTCTTATTTTTTTTGCCTTCTAATTCTGCTTTGGGGTAGATATCTTTTTGGATAGCCTTTAATTTTCCGACACGATCCATGGTCACGTTGATGTAATGATCCGGAGAAGTGTAAATCACGAGAATCTGTGTCTTGTTGTCCTGGACAGTAGAGGAGAGGATCTGTGAGAACTTGTATTTTTCTGCTTGCTTTCCAAACAAAAGTTTGAGGTGCTCCTTGCCTTTTTTGATCGCTTCCTCATCACCTATTCCTTTCGAAGAGGAGAGTCCGTTTTGAAGGTCGATGCTGATCAGCTCTCCTGTACTTGCGTTTACATGGACAACTCCGAAGTCTGGGGTAGTACCCTCTGGTGTGCTCGACAAGATCACTTCCAGACGTTCGATAGGACCAGAAGTGGTGACGACATTCTCTTTTACGATAGAGGCGATGTGATAGTTCTTCAGGTCAGGGATGACTTCTTTGACGTGATTCAGAGTCGCTTTTGCTTTTTGATTCAGATCTTTTATGGAAAGCTCTTCTAACTTGCTCGCAGTTACAGTTGCTTTCGTTTTGTGGGAAGAGGCTGCTGCGGCTTCGCTTGACTGAATAGGTGTGTTTGACAAAAGGAGTGCCGCTATCAGGGTGAATGCTAGTGTCTTACGCTTAGTCAATTTGATCATCCCCATTATTTTTCAATTGGGTGTACATGGATTAATACGGAAAGGTATTCGTATAAGTAACTGTAAAAATTGTGAAATATTTATAACAGGACGAACATAGGGAGAACGTGTCGAAAAATAGTTTTGAAATTTTATTTCAAATCTGACAATTCATATTGATATTTTATTTCAAGTGTCTATAATACAAAATATGTAATGAATTACCAAAGTCACACTTGAATGTAAGCGCTTAACAAATTCGTGGACTAAAGGGGTGGTATCGTGTTGAATGGCGGGTTGCTGCGCATCCGCGAATCGTTGCACAATATCAAGCGTTCTGAACAAAACGCAGCGCATTACATTTTAGCCAATCCGGATGAGGTGATTCGTCTTTCCATCAAGGAACTCGCGGAAAGAAGCGAATCCAGCACTGCTGCCATCATACGCATGTGCAAAAGTATCGGTGTAGATGGTTTTCAGGAGTTGAAAATCAGAATAGCGGGTGATCTGCAATCGTCTACCGCTCAGGATGAATACAAAGAGATTCTTCCCGATGCTGATAGGTACACCTTGATTGAATCGGTTTCGCTCAACAACATCCTCTCCTTGCGGGAAACGATCAAAATTTTGGATGCAGAAGCAGTGGAGCAGGCGATTGGTGAGCTGTTCCGAGCCACTCGGATTGACTTTTACGGAGTGGGTGCTTCGCAATTGGTTGCGCAGGATGCCCAACATAAATTTTTGCGCATCAATAAAATGTGCACGGCCCATTCAGATTCCCACTTGCAGCTTACTTCGGCAGTCACCTTGACGGCTGATGATGTGGCAGTCGGCATCTCGAATTCGGGGGAAACCTCGCAGATCATAAGCACGATGAAACAAGCCCGTAAATCGGGTGCTGTGACCATTGGCATTACCAAATACGGCACAAACTCCTTGGCGGAATGCGTGGATATTCACTTAACCACGTTTTCAACAGAAGCGGATGAACGCAGTGCCGCCACATCCTCACGAATCGCACAACTCAATGTGATCGACATCTTGTTTAGAGGTGTTGCTGCCAAAAATTACGATGTCTCTGCTGCGTACTTGCGCCAGACGCGTAAAGCTATTCGGGAGCAATACAAATAAGCAAATCCTCCTTAGCATACACAAAGTCCTGCCTTTATCCTTTTATCCTTATCAGTAAAGTACGTTAGGCGTTTGGAAATATCGTTAGCTATGCAAGCTTTTTACTTATTGCAATCGGGGAGGTTTTCCATGAAAAAGAGAAGGTTTCTCTCAGTACTCGGTTTGATTGGCTTAACCGCGGCATTGCTTATTTCTGGATGTAGCAGCCAGTCCTCCACACAGCAGGGGGACAAAGTCGAATTGTATATGGGCTACAGCTCTGATCCACCTACGAAGAAAAAGATGGAAGAAATTATTGCAAAATTCGAACAATCACATCCTCATATCAAAATCAAAACGATGACGGCTCCTTATGATGACTTCTATCAAAAGCTGACGACTCAGATCGCGGCCGGGAATGCGCCTGATCTTTGGCAGAGCGACGGGACAAAAGTATTTGGTTACGCCCAACGCGGCGCGATTCTCGACATCACCGACTACGTCACGAAAGAAATCAACAAAGAGGAGCTCAACGGTCTGGAGTTCAACAAAGACTCAGATGGGAAGTATTGGGGTGTGCCGCAGGGCATCCAAGTGGGAGCCCTTTTCTACAACAAGGATTTGTTCGACAAAGCGGGCGTACCATATCCTACGGCTGACTGGACCTGGGATGATTTGAAGGCGGCTTCCGTCAAGCTGACCCTCGATGCCAACGGGAAACATGCAGACGATCCTGCTTTTGACAAAAAATCAGTGAAACAGTACGGCTTCGCGTTTTTCGGTAGCTCACGCGGTGCGTTTAACATCTTGAAAGCGTACGGTGGCGGGGTATTGGACCCGACGTTGAAAAAATCGATTATCAACAGCCCGGAAAACAAAAAAGCGGTCGAGTGGATGGTCGACGGCATGCAGCGCAAGCTATTCCCGAATCCGGCTGATCTAAAGGCGTTCCAGAGCAACTTCAAAGCGTTTTTGAGCGGGGCTGTAGCGATGCAAATCGATATTTACGCAGCAACAACCTCGATGAATGGTGCAGGGTTGAATTATGATGTCGCTCCCATGCCAAAAGGACCGGACGGCAAACGCTTCGCACCTGTAATCGCCAACTCGTGGGTCATCAACAAAAAAGCAGAGGAGCAGAAGGTCAAGGCCGCTAAAGAATGGATCACCTACTGGACGACATCTGATGAAGCACAAAAAGAGTGGACAGAAGTAGGGGAAGCCATTCCGGTGAAAAAATCAGTGGCGAATTCCGAAATGTTCCTAAACCCAGCCACGAAGCCAGAAAACAAAAAAGTCTTCCTCGATACCTTGGAGTTCGCGGGCACGATTGATACCAACGCTGTCTTTACCGAGTGGGTGAAGGTGTTCACGGATAATCTGGCGGAGCTGTTCATGGATAAGTACGGAACGGATGAATTCATCACGAAAACAGACGAAGGCATTCAAAAAGTTCTGGATGACTTCTTCAAGAAGCAGTAGTCATCAATCAGTGAGGATGTGTGCCAACCATGCTAGAGCTGCAAACCAAGCAACAGGCGAAGCCTGCTGTGAAAAAGAGAAAATGGTTGGATAGCGAGGGGAGATGGGGACTGCTCCTGGTCTCCCCTTATCTCATCCACTTTCTCGTATTCGTCGTGGGAACATCGGTCGCGTCATTGTACTTCAGCTTTTCGGACTACGATATTTTAAATCCGCCCAAATGGACTGGCTTGGACAACTATGCAAAGCTGTTTGAAGACCCGCTGTTTTATCGCGCGTTATGGAATACGGTCTATTTTACGATCCTGTATGTTCCAGCCAAAACGTTTTTGGCGTTGTTGTTAGCAGTTGCCCTGAATCAAAAGCTGAAGGGCCTGAAATTTTTCAGGATGGTTCACTTTTTGCCGGTTATCTCCTCATGGACGGTGATCGCGTATGTAGCGGATGCGGTGTTTAACCAGCGGATCGGTTTTGCCAATGCTTTTCTGTCTAAACTTGGGCTAGCCCCGCAAAACTGGCTGATTGATGAATTCTGGGTCATCCCGGTCTTGGTTCTCATCGCCATCTGGAAGTCAGTCGGCTACATGATGATTATTTTTCTCGCTGGGCTGCAAGGAATTTCTTCTGACATGTATGAGGCAGCCTCGATTGATGGAGCAAACGCCTGGCAAAAGTTTTGGCGGGTGACAGTCCCGATGATTTCCGGCACGACGTTTCTGGTCGTCATCTTGAATACGATTTACTCCTTCCAAAACTTCGAGCAGATTTTTGTCATGACCGGGGGCTCTACGGAGGCAGGCTCGACAGGCGGTGCGAACAACGCCAGCCTCGTCCTGATGCTGTTCATGTTCCGCCAAGCATTCAGCTTTTTCAAAATGGGCTATGCTTCTGCCATTGCGTGGGTGTTGTTCCTTATCCTGCTTGCCATTACGCTCATCCAATTCAAGCTGCAAAAGAAATGGGTTCATTATGATTAAAAGGCAAGGAGGTAGCCATGCAAAAGCGTTTTCCTCTAAATAAAATCGTTGGATACCTGTTTGTCATAGCGAGTGCGTTGATTATGCTGGTTCCGTTTTTAACGACCGTGTTTAACTCGCTGAAAACTTACAAGCAGTACATGCAATTTCCGCCAGAATGGCTGCCCAATCCAACACAGTGGAGCAACTATACAACCGTGTGGGAACAGGCGAATTTTAGCAGCTATACGATCAACAGTCTGATTGTCGCGATTCTTTCGGTTATCGGAGCCTTATTGTCCAGCTCAATGATTGCCTTTGCCTTTGCCAGGCTGCGCTTTCCTTTCCGCGACACGCTGTTTATGATCGTGCTGGGAACGATGATGATCCCGGGGATCGTCACGATCGTCCCGCAGTTTATTATCTTTAAAAATTTGGGACTGCTCGACACGTTGGCTCCGCTTTGGATATTGGAGTGGCTCGGACAGCCGTTTGCCATTTTTTTAATGAGGCAAGCATTTTTGAATATCCCGAAGGATTACGAGGAAGCGGCAAAGCTGGATGGCTGCAATCCGTTCCAGATTTATTGGCGGGTGTTTTTGCCGATGTGCAAGCCTTCCTTGGCCACACTGGCGGTCTTTACGTTTATGGGGAAGTGGAATGAGATTTTGGCGCCAGTCATTTACCTCATTTCGGATGAGAACTTTACGCTGCCGATCGGAATTTTGTCTTTGAGCGGTCAGTACAAGACAGAGGATCAACTATTGGTAGCGGGGGCCCTGATTAGCTTGATCCCGATTTTGATCGTGTTTTTGTTTGCGGAGAAATATTTTGTGGAAGGCTCCAAAACTTCTGGATTGAAATAGGGCGTAAAGGAGGCAAGCATCCTATGCAATACGTACCTTGGGACGATCTATTTGCGGACGCTATGTGCGAGCTGTGGAATCAGGAGTTGGGTGATCGCTTTCCCATGCGGCCTGCACTCATGCGGCAAAACAGCTTCGAGGATCAGAATGTAGTCAAAGCCGGGTCGTGGATTGCGATAGATGCTGTGACACAGCGTCCTGTCGGATTTATCGTGGCCAAATGCTGGCAGGAAAAGCTCGACATTCAGTTGGGGAAAGGCATTGGTTGGATACAGGTCTTACTCGTGTCTACAGCACATCGCGGGCAGGGGGTCGGACGTGAATTGCTGGCAAGGGCAGAAAATGCGTTGCGAGAGCAAGGCGTGGAAAAGGTTTTGCTGGGGCGCGATCCGTATCATTATTTCCCGGGCATACCCGATGAATCTGCGGACGTAAAAGCGTGGTTTGAGAGGCAAGGGTATCATTCGGAGGATCGATTGGAGAACGATCTGTTATGCCAGTATCTCGAACCAACGGAGCTAGAATTACCAGAGGTACCAGATGGCCACTTTCGACTGTTGACGAGGGCGGACCAAGATGCCTTTTTGGCCTTCTTGCATCGATGCTTTCCTGGAAGATGGGAGTATGAAGCCATTCACTATTTCCAGCGGGGAGGAACCGGACGCGAATTCGTCGTGGTGGAGCTGCACGGTGAGATCGTCGGTTTTTGCCGGATCAATGATGCCGACTCTCCGTTTATTGCCCAAAACGTATACTGGGCACCTTTGCTTGCGGATGGGCTGGGCGGTATCGGTCCATTGGGCGTGGATGCGGAGTATAGAGGACGAGGCTTGGGACTGGCGATCGTGGAAGCAGGCATTGTAGCTTTGCGGAACCGGGGTATCCCAAACATTGTCATTGATTGGACGACGCTGGTCGACTTCTATGCGAGGCTCGGGTATCACAGCTGGAAGCAGTATGCGAAGTACGGCAAAGCATTCTCTTAACAAGAGCAAGTCGGTAGAGAGGAGGATTCCATGCAAGCCGAACATATGACAGTGGAACAGAAGGTCGGGCAACTGCTGATGATCGGGTACCCTACGCTGGATATTCCCGAAGAAATGGAAGCGTGGATCAAACAAAAACAGATTGGCAACGTGATTCTTTTTAGCCGCAATATCGGGACACCGGAGGAGACCTATCAACGGGTACAGAAACTCCAGAGCTGGGCGTATGAGTCTGGGCATCCCTATCCACTGTTGATCGGGACCGATCAGGAAAATGGCGTAGTCTCCCGTCTGCAAAAAGGGGCGACGCGCTTTCCTGGAGCGATGGCTTTGGGTGCCACAGGCAATCTCGATCAAGCCAAGCGTATCTACCAGGCAACAGGTGAGGAGCTGCGTGCAGCAGGGATTTCAGTCAATTTCGCCCCGACGGTCGATGTGAACAACAATGCGGACAATCCGGTCATTGGGGTGCGGTCTTTTGGAGAAGCACCAGAGCAGGTGGCGCGGTTTGGTGAGGCCGCCATTCAAGGCTTGCTTGCGAGTGGTGTCATTCCCGCTATCAAGCACTTCCCCGGTCATGGTGATACGAGCATCGATTCTCATGAAGCTGTTCCTGTGCTCGAACATGATCGGACGCGACTGGATCAGGTTGAGTTGGTCCCATTCCAATGCAGTATCGCGGCAGGAGTCCCCATGGTGATGGTTGGACATATCAGTTTGCCGAGAATGGATGAGTCGGGTTCTCCTGCTACGTATTCCAAGGAGATCGTGACGGGAGTGTTGCGTGAGTCGCTCGGATTTGATGGGGTCGCAATAACGGATTGTATGGAAATGGCGGCCATTGCGGGTACCATCGGGGTTCCAGAAGCGGCGGTGCGTTGTGTGCAGGCTGGGATCGATCTTGTTCTGGTTTCCCATACGCATGAAGTTCAGCAAAAAGCGTATGAACGACTCGTTGCGGCCATTCATTCGGGGGAACTATCAGATGAGCGGGTCAACGAAGCTGTAAATCGCGTGCTTCAATTAAAGAAACGATTTCTTTCCTGGGAGCATTGCTTGGGAAAAACAGGCCCTTCCTTTGATCGTGTCCAACATGCAGACATAGCGAGAAGTGCGCTCGCGCAAGCCATAACCTTGGTGAAAAATGAGCATCAACTGCTTCCTTTACAGAGAAGCACACAACCGCTCGGTGTGATTTTTCCGGGGATTGCCAACCTTACGTTGGCTGAGGATGGGCAAGCAGCTTCTGGCGATTTAGTCGCACCATTGAGAAAATATCGTGAAGTTGAATACCATATGGTGTCGACGCTCAACCCGACAGAGGATGAAGGGGAGATGGTGGCGAATGTGATGTCGGCCATGGAGCAAATCGTCGTTTTTACGTACAATGCCCATATCTTTAGAGGCCAATCGCTTCTGGTGAACCGGCTCGTTCAACAGGGGAAAAAGGTCGTGGCTGTCGCCCTGCGAAACCCGTATGATCTCTTGGTAATGCCCGAGGTCGATGCGTATCTCGCCGTTTACGACCATACGCACCAAGCGATAGAGCTTGTGGCAGACATTTTGTTCGGGGAACGAAAGGCCGCTGGACATCTTCCGGTCAGTCTGTTTCCATCGGAGAAAAAGCAGCATGGTGTGGGGTAGAAAGAGAAGAGGAGTGTAGATGGGTGGGAGGTAACTGGATGAAGTTTCACCTGCGTGACTTAACGACAGAAACAAGAAATCGGAATACGGAAGAGCTGGATAAATTCTCTACGATGGAAATTATCCAGATTATGAATGAAGAGGATAAAACAGTTGCGTTTGCCGTTGAAAAGGAGTTGGCTTCGATTGCAGCGGCCGTTGACTTGATCGCAGAATGTCTGGAAAACGGTGGAAGACTCTTTTATTTTGGAGCCGGAACAAGTGGGAGATTGGGCTTGCTCGATGCTGCTGAATGCCCACCAACCTTTGGGACGGACCCCGCATTGGTGCAGGGCATCATAGCAGGCGGGGAAAAAGCTATCGTCAGGGCAGTCGAAGGAGCCGAAGACGTGGAGCAGAACGGCAGAGAAGATGTGATCGCCTATGGCGTAAAGGCGGGGGATGCCGTGGTAGGAATTGCGGCGAGTGGTCGGACACCCTATGTCATCGGAGCATTGGCGGAAGCCAGAAGGCAGCATGCGAAAATCATTTCGTTGTCCTGCAACCAGGTGGCGCAGATCAGTCAAGGTGTGGATGTAGCGATTAATGTGGTAGTAGGGCCAGAGGTGGTAACCGGATCGACTCGCTTAAAAGCAGCGACGGCGCAGAAGATGGTTCTCAATATGATTACGACCGGATGCATGGTGCGGTTGGGGAAAGTGTACAAAAATTTGATGGTCAATGTGCAGGTAACCAATGAGAAACTGAAGGAACGGGCAAAACAAATCGTGGCAGAAGCGACCAATGTCTCCACCGATGAGGCGGACGTACTGTTGCATAAGGCAGACGGTGACGCAAAACTGGCGATCGTGATGCAAAAGACCGGATTGCCAGCAGAGGACGCAAGCCGTTTGCTCACGCAGTACAAGGGGAATATTCGACGGATTTTAGAACGGAATCACAATCAGGAATGATCAGCCTAATCCTTTTGGATGAGGCTTTTTTTGTCTTGGTACGACATAACTGGTAATGAAAATCACTTGTATGATCCATAAAATGTTCATTTGAATATTGTCGGAAAAGAGGATATGATTACATTAATTCTTAGATTATAATTTTTATAATTTAAATGGACAGAGGTGATACGTATGAAAAAGGGTGATTTTCATCATCTTGATCATGTGAAAGAACAGCAAACATCGAAGAGAACATTGTGGATCACGCTCCTATTGACGTTGTTTTTTACGATCGTGGAGGTTGTGGGAGGCTTGATGTCCAATTCACTCGCGCTCCTGTCCGACTCCGCCCATATGATTTCTGACGTCTTTGCTTTAGGGTTGAGTATGACCGCTATTTATATGGCGACACGTAAGCCGAATAAGAAGTATACGTTCGGATTTCTCCGTTTTGAAATTATTGCTTCGTTCTTGAATGGCTTGGCTCTTGCCGTGATTTCGATCGGGATTGTGATTGAAGGGATCAAGCGGATGATCAATCCGCAAGACGTTGATTTGCAGTTGATGCTGACCATCGCATCCATCGGTTTGGTTGTAAACATCGTGCTGACCATCGTACTTTCCCGCAGTATGAAGGAAGAAGACAATCTCAATGTAAAAAGCGCACTATGGCACTTTATTGGAGATTTGCTCAGCTCCGTCGGTGTGATTACGTCGGCGATTCTCATTTACATGACGGGCTACTACTTGTTCGACCCATTGATCAGCTTAGTGATTGGTGGAATTATTTTTACAGGTGGTGCCAAAATCATTCGTGAGTCGCTGCTCGTGTTGATGGAATCTGTTCCAGAGCAGTTTGATCTCGAGCAAATCCGTCAGGACCTCAGTGAGGTAGAGGGCGTGGAGGATGTTCATGAGCTGCACCTGTGGGCGGTATCCACGGAACATTACTCCCTGACAGCGCATGTGTTCGTCCGTGAAGGCATCCAGCCGTATTGTGTCATTCTGGCGATCAATCACATTTTGCAAACGAAGTACGGAATTGACCATTCGACAATTCAGATCGAGCACCCGACGATTCTGGATCACGGGGAATACGGCAAGCAGTTTTTGCTTCAGCAAGCATAAATGCACATGAGAAAAAGGCTAGTCTCCAAGAAAGCTCAGGAGACAGCCTTTTTTATTTCCTTCGCCTCAGAGAAACTGAACACATAGGGTGAACGTCTAACTAGAAAGGAAGGAGGTTTTATTATGAAAATCACAACCAAATTGCCACAGTATCTTGAAAATGTACATGTCGAGTTGATAAAAAAGGAATGGGTTCCCCTGAAAGAACCACAGAGCTTGGGCAGGGCAACTCTTTTATCGATTCCTTTCATGCTGATTAATGCATTCATTGCCTATGGGATCATCTATATTTTTTCGCCAATAACCTTTCAGGAATTGGGACTGACATCCGGCTCTTTTTCCATATCCATCGACTTACGTGTGATTTTGTTTCTACTCGGATTGGTTATTTTTCATGAATGCTTGCATTTGATTTTTATTCCTAATTTCATGAGATCAGAAAAAACATGGATGGGGCTTACCTTGTTTGGAGGGTTTGTCGCAACGGAAGAAAAGATTCCAAAATCAAGATACATACTGATTACCATCGCCCCATTCATTATTCTTTCAGTTATGTTGCCAGTTCTTCTAGGTTTTTTTGGACTGTTCACTACCATGTTGAAATTTTTGATTTTGATAAACGCTATCGCTTCATCAGTCGATATGCTAAATCTTTTCCTGGTGATGAAGCAAGTTCCGAAACAGGCAATCTTGATCAGTAACGGACAAAAGACGTATTGGAAAGCGCTCGGAAACGATTAAAGCCAAAGAAGAAGCAACGAGCAAATAAGCATAAATACCGCATTTAGCGCCATGACGGGCTCATGTTTTGCCCGGAAAAGATGGGCATGGATAGCCCCAAGCATGAGGATGGCGAACAGGATGCAAGTGAGTGTTAATACTCCAGGAAACCAAAAGGAGCTAATCACACCGATGACTCCGACCAGCTCAAGTGAGGCAATCACGTCCATGAACCAAAGTGGATAGCCATATTCCTTCCAGTGCTGGAGCATAGAGCTTGCGCGTAAAAACTTCAGTAACAGAGAGATGGAAAACATCAAAGCCAACATCAGTGAAAGAATCATGATGAATGTGTTCAACAGTTTACACTCCTTCGTTCATTCGAAATCCATTGCCTAACGAGGAGTATAATGGGAGTGATCCCTACAATATGTAGTCCAGCCTACAGTGAGCAGGAGGAAGTACATCGTGATCGAAAAGGAGAAGCTTTTATCCCGCATCAATTTGTTTCAGTCGTTAAGTGCAGCGGAGCTAGCCCAATTGGAACCGGCGACTCCTATGGAAGTGGTCAAAAAAGGAACGCTAATTTCCTCCCCTCACTTGGAGCAGAAAAGGCTGTTTTTGATCAAGGCTGGGAAGGTTCGTCTATACAAGCTTTCGGCTGACGGCAAAGAGCTAACGATTGATTTGCTCGGGACAGGCCATGTGTTTGGCGAGATCGGCTCGTTTACGATTAGTTCAACCAATATGTACGCCGAAGCGTGGGAAGATTCGGTGATTTGTTCGATTGATAAAGGACAATTTGAGGAGCTGATGCTAGAGAAACCGAGGCTTGCCTTGCATTTTATCGAGATTGTCTCGAATCGTTTGCAAGAGGTTGAAGAGATGATGGAGCTCATGGCGTATGGAAGTGTACGACAGCGTCTTCTGTATTTGCTGGGCAAGCTGTCAGAGAAATATGGGGGAAAAAGCCAGGCTGATGAACCAGAATGGATCGAGCTGGCAGTGAACCTGACGCATCAGGAGCTGGCGACGATGATGGGGTGTATTCGTGAGACCGTAACAGAAACGTTCCATGAGCTAACAGTAGAAGGCATGGTGAAGAAGGCGGGACTGCGTAAGCCATTATGGGTGCATCAGGAACGATTGAGAGAAGCATTGGCGAGAGTGTAGATACTATCGCGGATGGAAATGGAGCCAACAAAAATCCCGTTGCCCTATTAAAGGGGACGGGATTTTTGGTATGGCTAGAAATGATCGTGCTCGATATTATTTTTTAATCCGAAACAACGATCTCGACTGCTTCAGAGACCTCATCGTATTTGTTCTTGGCAGTGATATTGATTGTAAATTTTCCAGCTTTTTCAGCTTTGAAGAGTACGACTTTCTTGTTTTCATTGCCGACTCGCTTAGTGTAAAGCTCAGTAACCTGTGTACTGTAAGTGAATTGAGGAGTGGATTTTGAACTGTATGTGATGAGGATAGGCACTTCTTTGCCTTTTTTGACATGGACGGTGTTCGGTGTGACATTCAAGGTGATTTTATTTGGATCCTTGATCGAAAGAGTTGCAATGAGTTCTATTTTCTCTTCTCCTGCAATGCTTTTAAGAGTAGCTTGGTAAGCGAGCAAGTAGATACCTTTGGAGGTAGGCTTTAGGTAACCTGTAGTCGTATAGGTAGCTTTGGTTTTGCTATGGGTAGTTCGGACACTGGTGACCTTATCCTTCTCATTGCCACCAATGGTTTTCAGCACAAACTTGGCGTCGGTAATTTGCCCAGCTGTTTTTGTTTCTACGGATAGCTTAATCGATTCACCAGCATTGTAAGTTTCCTTTAATCCTACAAACTTCGCCTCGTAAACGGCAGGATTTGGAGCAGCAAAAGCACCGCTTGCCATGGTTAACATCATGGCTAAAGCGATGGCAATTCGCAGGAGTGTTTTCATAGATTTCCCTCCACGATTGAAATTGGGTTACAGTCTATCGAGTATATTATCCCTGCTGTTCCTTATATTTACAATTAGAAAATATTTAAATTTTCGACAAATTTTTTCAAAAAAATGAACGCCCCAAAAAGAGGCGCTCTGAGTTCGAGCTATTCAACTTTCGTGACAGTTGAATTACGACTTAACCTTGCAGGAATTCATACCGAAAAGGCGGTAAAGAAAGCATTGTTGGGTCAGTGCAGTATAGAGTAAGGGAACGCCAATTAATGCGAGGTACTGCAAACCTCCTTCTAGAAAGAAGAACAAGGAGAGAAACGCTAGCCCAGCAACGACTCGAAATATTTGATCAAATTTACCTACGTTTTTCATGATCAGCCTCCCGATTACTGTGGTTTACGAGACTCATTGTATCGGGCAATCTTATATTTGCCTGTAACAAAGTCACATAATGCGAAGGAATTCGTACACCGCAAAGCGTATGAATACCAAATCACAATTCAAACCGAAGGGAACGAAGGGCATGAACGATATCCGTTACCAGCGTAAAATTTACACACACGGACCTACACCAATCGAAAGGATGGAGCGACTGTCTAGGGAGTTAGGTGGTCCGAGCATCTCTATCAAGCGAGACGACATGCTTGGTTTGACAGCAGGGGGAAACAAGACGCGAAAGCTGGAGTATTTGGTGGCAGAGGCAATCGAGCAAGGGGCAGACACGTTGATTACATGTGGAGCTGTCCAATCCAATCACTGCCGGTTGACTCTGGCGGCGGCAGTTCGCGAAGGTCTGCACTGTCAGCTCGTGCTGTCCGCGCCTGAGACGGGGGACTACCAACCGCAAGCGAGTGGCAATCATCTGTTGTTCCACTTGCTCGGAGCAGAAAAAATCGAGGTCATTCCCGCAGAGGCAGATTTGCTTGCAGCTATGGAAGAGCTCGCTGAAAGTCTGCGAAAACAAGGCAGAAAACCATATCTGATCCCGGTAGGAGGCTCCAACGAAGTCGGGTC
This sequence comes from Brevibacillus sp. AG, assembly GCF_028369215.1. Lineage (NCBI taxonomy): Bacteria > Bacillati > Bacillota > Bacilli > Caryophanales > Paenibacillaceae > Brevibacillus > Brevibacillus sp. AG. The sequence continues at coordinate 342,747 of NZ_JAQMYO010000006.1, forward strand.
TTTGGGGTACATGGCGTGTGCGGAAGAAATCGAGCAGCAGGCTTGGGAAACGACGACTCCATACGATTATGTCGTGACGGCAACGGGAAGTGGCGGTACCCAAGCTGGTCTGCTTGCCGGTTTTATGGCGCGTCAGTCCAACACAAAAGTAATCGGGATCAATGTCAGCCGAGATCGGGCTGCACAAGAAGCCAAGGTGATGGGGTTGCTGTGCAGTACTGCTGTACGGATCGGTTTGCAAGGGGACATACGAGCAGAAGCTGTGCTTTGCGACGACAGATTTGTCGGGCCAGGCTATGCGATTCCGACGGATGGCATGATCGAAGCCGTTCGGCTGGTCGCTCGGACAGAGGGAATTTTACTCGATCCTGTCTATACCGGAAAGGCGGTGGCAGGGTTGATTGGCTTGATTCGCGAAGGGCATTTTACCAAGAGTGATCACGTATTGTTCCTGCATACGGGTGGTTCCCCTGCACTCTATACGGTTCCACAGTTGTTTTTGCCGTAAAAAAGACAGGCAGTGGCAGCGATGACGTACATTTGCGTTCAGAGCTACCGCTGCCTGTTCGATTATTTGTTCAGGATGCCTAAATATTCGTTCCATGGCCCTACATCAGCCGTGTACCTTTTGGCCATGACCCGTACGATTTGCGCCATATGCGTTAAATCATGAACGACCCACGTAGAGAGCAATTCCCGTACTTTTACGACCCCAAAAGCGGGATGGAGTCCAGTTAATTCCAGATGCTTTTCCGGTTCCACGAGCGTTCGCAGCCTGGCTATGTTTTGGGCACGAATCGTTTTGAATTCCAGCAGCTTTTGCTCGAACGATCTAACCGAGGATTCTTGTAAGTGAGCGTAGCGATCAAATGGGGGAAACGGTTTACTCTCTCCCTCTTGAAGTATGATCTTCAGACGCGGGAGCCAATTCGTTTTCTCCGCCAGGGTCAGGTGTTCAATCACCTCAGTAGCATGCCAGGTGTCGTCGCCTTCATTGTGCAGCAACCACCCATCTGATAAGCCCGTTAACAAGGATTCCAATGCTTGTGGCGTACGCTCTAGAACCTCAATCGCTTCATCCAGATTAAAATTCATGGTACGACTCCTTTCGGTATGGAATCCGGAGTTATTCGCCTTTCACCAATGTCATCCCTTCCAATTTGTTTGGAGAAGGGTGGATTTGTTTGCGTGAATACGTATAGAATGGTCGTAAGCAAGGCTCGTATAAATAGAAACGCAGAGGTTGATAAATGGATGTTTAAAATCGGCGTGGTTGGTCCCAAGCAATCGGTAGAAAGGATTCTAGCGGTTGCAAAGGAATTCGAGGAAGGAATGAATTTTGTTCCGTATCCGTATACAGAGACAAAAGAAACAGAAAAAATCGTCTTGGAAAATGACCAGTACGTGGATCATTGGCTTTTTTCGGGACCACTTCCGTACTTGATTGCCAAAAATGTCCTGGACGATGAAAAGCGGATGGAACATATTTTTCCGACGGAATCCAGCATCTATAAAGGCTTTTTGGAAATGGTGTACACACGGGGAGAGCTTTTGGATCGGGTCAGTGTAGATATGCTCTCATCTACGAAGTTCATGGAAGATTCGCTGTACAACAGCAGCATATCCGTGAGCCAACTATACATGAAGATATTTGAGGTTACGATTGATCCGCAAGAGCTGCTGGCATTTCATCTCGATTTATGGAACAAGAAAAAGATTGATGCTGCGATGACCTGCTATCCAACCGTCTATCAATCGTTAGTAGATGCCGGTATCCCGGCCTATTGGATTTCTCCCAGTAATATGGACATTCATCAAACAGTCCGCGTGTTTGTCGAGAAAGTACGCACATCCTACTTTAAGGATACACAAATCGGGATCGAAATGATCGAGGTCGAGCAATTCGACAGAATCAAGGAAAGCGCGAAGACCTCCTATCATTTACAATATTTGGAGCTGCGTATAAAAGAAGCCTTGATCAAGCTGTGCGAGCAAGTGGATGGATCGCTTTTGGAGCAAGGGAATGGCAGATACGTCATCTTCAGTACGCGCGGAACCATTCACAGGGAGATTCCTACCTTGCAAAACACCGTAGAGTTTTTGGCGAAGGAAGCGGATACGACGGTCGCGGTCGGAATCGGGTTCGGAGAGACTGCGTTTGCAGCCGAGATGAATGCCCACCGAGCCCTGCGCCAATCAAAGGAAAAAGCTACACGAGATATCGTCATGATTCAGGATGACGGAACGATCGTAGAGTGGGTTGGTCAGGAAGAGGAGCTCATCTACTCGTATCGTGCCGACGATGATGAGATTTTGGAAAAGCTGAAAAAAGGGAACATCAGCGTCAAAAGCTATAAAAAGCTCGATGCCTTGCTGCAAAAAATGGGTTGGACCGATTTCACGACAAAGGATCTGGCCAAGTATTTGCAAATGAGCGAGCGAAATGCACAGCGAATCGTCGCGGATTTGTGCGCCGTTGAGCTGGCGGAAAGCTCCGGGGAAGAATCGCAATCAACGCGAGGAAGACCCACCAAACGATACCGACTTTTGTAAGCACCCTGCTATGGGTGCTTTTTTCATTGCCGAGAAATCAAACTGTTAAAAAAAACCGTTGCCAATAGTCTCAACATTTCGTAGAGTATATATAACGACATGTCGTAATATATGCGGTAAATAAGGGAGCTGGACCATATTTGCGCGGATCGTCAGTCATCGAACGAGATGAATGCGCTTTCGCCAAAATGAAAGACTAGCTTAGTAATGCATCTAGAAGGAGGTATCCACACATATGGTATCAGCACGCACGAGAAACTGGATTTTAGCGCTACTCTTTTTGGGCTGGGCATTAGGGAACCTGGATCGATACGTCATGAACTATGCCATTTTGTCGATCACAGAAGACTTGCAGCTTAGTGCTTCATCCACGGGATTATTGCTCAGTAGTTTTTTTGCTGGCTATGCACTTATGCAAATGCCTGGAGGCTGGCTGGCAGACCGGTTTGGTTCCAGGAAAGTACTCATCGCATCCGTTGTCATGTGGTCTATTTTTACAGGATTGACCGGAGCTGCTTGGTCTTTGGCTTCGATGATCCTTATCCGCTTTCTGTTCGGGATTGGTGAAGGTGGCTTCCAACCAGCCAGCTCGAAGATTATCGCCACGATTTTTCCTGTAAAGGAACGCTCGCGAGCAATGTCTGTGATGCTCTCCTCTAGTGCCATTGTTGGGCTTTTCTCCCCGATTTTATCCGTTTGGATGATTCAAAATATGGGCTGGCGAACCATGTTCGTCGTCATTGGTGCAGTTGGTGCCGTGATTGCTTTCCTGTACTGGCGCCATATTAAACTTCCGCAAGATGAGTCTGCAACGAATACAATGAATGGCTCCGAGCAACCAAAAAGCTCCGTGTCCTTGTTGTTAAAAACGCCTTTGCTATGGAGTCTGTTAATCGCTTACTTTAGCATTTATGCAGTAAACTGGGGTCTCGTAACCTGGATGCCGACTTACTTGAGCAAGGTACGCGGACTGGATATGATTTCGCTCGGCTGGCTGCAAACGATTCCAGGCTTCGCTACGTTGGTCGGTATTTATGTGAGCGGCTATGTACTGGACAAGCTGCCAAAAGGTCGCGAAAAAATTATTGGAAGTCTCTCCTGTGTGGTAGTCGCAGTGCTCTTGTACTTCATGTTTACCGCTTCGAGCGTGACGATGTTTATTACGTACCAAGCAATTGTGTCGCTGTTCCTTTCCTTTGTGATCATTCTGTTGCCATCTGTTGTCCTGAAAAATCTTCCGGCTGCCGTAGCTGGAACAGGGATGGGCATCGTGAATACAGGTGGACAGCTAGCTGGCTTTATCACGCCAATGGCGATTGGTTTTATTGTAGAAGCGTTTAACGGTTCATTTGATGCAGCGTTCTGGATGCTGATCGGCTTCGCAGTCATTTGCATTGGCGCACTATTATCGTTGAACTATGAAAAAGGCGAGCTGTTGCAGCAAAACGCCGACAGTGCATCCGCCTGAACACTTAGAGAAAGGAGCGTATGAAATGAACAGAACCGAGATCATTTCTGCGTTAATTGAACAAAAAAGAGACGCATTTATTCGCGTTAGCGATAAAATTTGGGAAACACCAGAAATTTACTTCGAGGAGCATCGTTCTGCCGAGTACTTGTGTCAAGCTTTGGCAGCAGAGGGCTTTGAAGTGGAGAAAGGAATCGCTGGACTGGGGACTGGCTTTGTTGCCAGCTTTGGAAGCGGCAAGCCCGTCGTGGCCATCTTGGGCGAGTACGATGCACTGGCAGGATTGAGTCAGAAAAAAGGCGCGATCAACCATGATCCGATTGTGACTGATGGTCATGGGCATGGATGTGGACATAATCTCTTAGGTGCCGGCGCGCTGGCAGCAGCGGTTGCCGTTAAAGATTACATGGAGAAAACAGGCTTAGCAGGAACGGTCCGTTATTTCGGGTGTCCAGCTGAAGAAGCTGGCTCTGGAAAAGCGTATTTGGCTAGGGCAGGCATGTTTGCTGACGTAGATTTTGCGCTCTCTTGGCATCCTGCAACAGTACCTAGCATCATGAACATCAGCTCGCTTGCGAATTACTCCGTTCGTTTTCAGTTCCACGGAAAAAGCGCACATGCAGCAGCAGCACCGCATTTGGGACGAAGTGCGTTGGATGCGGTCGAACTGATGAATGTCGGCGTGAACTACATGAGAGAGCATATGATTCCGGAAGCACGGGTTCACTACGCGATTACGAATACAGGCGGAATTTCGCCAAACGTCGTCCAGCCGTTTGCAGAGGTCGTGTACTTGATTCGCGCTCCGAAAAAGCAGCAAGTGAAGGAACTGTATGAAAGAGTTTACGACATCGCACGGGGAGCTGCCTTGATGACGGGAACCACCATGGAAGCGGTGTTTGAGGGGACAGCTTCTGATCTGGTGCCGAATACGGTATTGGCGAAGCTCATGCACAAAAATCTGGTTGAAGTCGGCGTGCCTACGTACGATGAAGCAGATCAGCAATATGCCAAACAAATTCAGGCAACGTTAACAGCCGAGGATATGAGGGCTTCGTTGTTCGGGTTGGATCGTGAAACAGCGAAGCAACTGAAGGACAAAGCGATTGCGGATGTGATCGGGCCACTTTCTACGCACGAGTTTACGCTTGCTGGGTCTACGGACGTGGGAGATGTCAGCTGGCAGGTTCCGACGATGCAATGCATGACGACATGCTGGGCACTGGGAACGCCTTTCCATACGTGGCAGGTCGTCTCGCAGGGGGCTATGCCAATTGCACACAAAGGGATGCTGCAAGCAGGTAAAGTTATGGCTGCTACAGCGATCGAGGCGATGGAAAACCCGGCACTGATTGAACAGGCAAAAGCCGAATTGCAGGAACGTTTGGAAGGGGAAGAATACTTCTCGCTCATTCCGGACGATGTTCAACCACCTCAAAAAGCGTAAATCGAAGGTGAAAAGGAAGTTGGTTAGACAAGTGGCGCAGCAAACAAGAACGATCGAGACAGACTGCTTGGAACAATGGATCGAGCAATATCGCGGGGAGTCCAGTAAGGGCAAATGCGCTGCATATATCCCTGCTTTGAAAGAGGCTGACCCAACACAGCTAGGGATTTGTGTGATGGGACCAGATGGACAAATTAGCAGGGCTGGCAACTACGATGCTCCTTTCACCCTGCAAAGCATTTCCAAAGTCATCAGCTTTCTGGCAGCATGTAAGCACCACGGGATTGCAAATGTATTGGAGCAGGTGGATGTAGAGCCTACTGGAGACGCATTTGATTCGATGGTTCGGCTGGAAATGCACAAGCCAGGAAGGCCTTTTAATCCCATGATCAATGCGGGAGCCATTACGGTGTCTTCCTTGTTGCAGGGGAACGGAGTCCAGGAAAAATTTCGCTCCTTTCAAGACATGGTCGAGGGCATGACAGGACGCAAGCATCAGATCAACGAGGAAGTCTATCACTCGGAGTGGCAAACGGCCAACCGCAATCGCTCCCTCGCCTACTATCTCGCAGCTACTGGCTTTTTGGCCTGTCCGGTAGAGGATGCTTTGGACGTGTACATCCGGCAATGCTCACTCGAGGTAACGGCAGAGGACATCGCGAAAATTGGCTTGATCCTGGCGCATGATGGCTATGATCCGGTACGCAAGGAACAGCTTTTCGACAAAGAGCTGGCTCGCTTGACCAAAGCACTGATGGTTACATGTGGCATGTACAACGCTTCCGGCAATTTTGCTGCTTTTGTGGGTGTGCCAGCGAAAAGCGGCGTGTCAGGAGGTATTATGGCTTCCGTCCCTCCGCGTGGGCGTTCTGGAGAGCTGCCTTTTGCTAGCGGCTGTGGAATCGGTGTGTATGGCCCTGCTATTGACCAGTACGGAAACAGCGTAGCAGGGGTAGCGCTGCTCAAGCATATGGCAAGTGCGTGGGATTTGACGATCTATTAAAAAGAAATGGCTAGAGATCACAGATCATGTCTGGATCTTTAGCCATTTCTTTTTGTCCATTGTACCTTGATTCATTTATAAACAACTAATTACTCAAGGAAATTGTCATTGTTCCTCTTATTCCTTTACCAGCACTTTGGTTTGTGTGAAGTACAATTTTATTAAAACCATTTGGAATGGATGTATTAGGATAATTGTAATTTTGACCTGAACCAGGTATAGGAATTTCTTTTCGCAATGTTGAATCTTGATAAAATTGGAGTACCGCTGGTTCACTAGAAGAATTTGCGGTTCCTGCTATAGAAATACGGCTGTTAATTGTATTACCATTCCAAAGAGTTTGTGAAAAAGGATAACCATCCGGAGCATAAAGGTAGTATGGCCCTGAAAATAAATTTACAGGAGTTTGAACTGGAACAAACTCAATCCGATCAATAAACAGATTACCCTGCGTTTGACTGGTGTATTGTCCGAGACGTACATCGATCTCTCCTAAAGGTAGGGAGATAGGATCAGGAAGAGATATTGTAAGCAACCTATAGTTTCCATTTTGTCCTGGCACGTATCCTTGATCTTGAACGTTTTTGGTACTTGGAAATGTAAAATTACCGCCTTGAAGACTCTGATTTCCTGCATTAACTGATTGCCAAATATCAATGCTTGAATCTGAAGGGTTTGCATAACGTACACGAATGTGATACTGACCAGCTAGTTTATTTGTAATAGGTACAATGAGGGAAGGTCCCAGTGGAAGTTGAACCGCGTTGGTCCCGTTCAATCTTTCCTGTACAACGTTAAGTGAGCTACCATCCTCAATATAACCTTTTTCAGCTGGAATTCCTTTAATCGTAACTACTCCTGTTGTTGGATCTGATTGGCCTATGACATTTTCGGAATATAGATTTTTGAAAACAAATGCATTTATCACTGCATCTTGGCCACCCAGCTCATCTGTCCATGGAAAGACAAAATGAACTTTATGGTTATCAGGTGCTACAACCCTCTTGTCATATCCATATTCTCCTCCATTGGTAATACTAGTCCCATCTGCAAAATCCATCATGATTCCAACATACGGACTCATAACCCGTGGTGTTACTCCAATTAAAGGATTGTCTCTTGATATGTTGATAGGGTCATTTGCAGCTCCACCGGAACCGCCGTAAGTATATGTTTGTGATTGATTGTATCCTCTATCTAATACTTGTTGAATCTGATCCACTCGATCCCATGTTCTCGTTGAAATTTGAGTCAGTTCACCAGGGAAATTTCCATACAGGTACGTACTTGGATCACCAGCGGATGGATAGCCTCTCCAATCAAACCTTCCTACTAGATCAGAAAATAAGAATCTCGTTTGTTCTATATCTGTTTGTGCCGAGTAAACTTCCGGACTGTCATTAGTAGGCCATTTATCAAAAGTAGGCCATAATGCAGCAATATCAAACCCATATAATGTTGACGTGTAGATAAAGCCAGCGGTACTAATTTGACTAGATTCATCGTCCTGTATGTTTTGTAACCCTGTTGTAAAAAGAGTACGAACATTCTCGCTATGCTTCACGATCCACTGTTTTAGATAAGTCAGAAAGTTAGTTTTATCTGAATCACTAATTCCCCAATCTGTTTGTTTAGAAATGGCCTCCTTTAAAAGGCCTAGATGCATGGTTGCTGCTTGAACATATAAAGGAAGTGCATAAGCTGCATAGTCTTTTAGTGTAAATTGGGGTATATCATGAACAAATTGGAGGTGAATCGTATTAACTGTGCTCCCTATAGTGGAGGTCTTCGGATCGGTTAAATTCTTGACTTCTGTAGCTAAAACATCTAGTTCATTTTTCCAACCTTGTAGCAGTGCCTCTAATTTGTTCAATGTGTCTGTTGTTAACGCTTGGTTAATTAAATCTTGAATCTGCTGACGCAAAATATCAAATAAATCGGGTTGTGAGGGGGGCCAAATTAAATCCATAATAGGAATAAAAAAGCCTATTACAGGCCCTACAAAAGGAACAAAGGAAGAAGCATAGCTTAATATAGTCGTGACTAAGGCACGATAATCGATATTATTGTCTGTTGCAAGCTGAAGGTAATCTTGTGTAATTTGTCCATTGTAAACATCATGCCAAACATCTTTTAATAATTGCTCCCAATCCAATCCGTCTGCCTTGTTAGATAGATTGTTCAACTGTTGATAAGCAGATGTCGATAGTGTGTTATAAGGACCAGTTGATAAAAGGTTTTTTTCCTGCATTGCATAATTCCCCCTTCTTTAATAAATAAAAAATACGTTAGTTAATTTCCTTATTTTAACATTTCGGTATATATTCGTATAGTTTCCGCTTTAATAGGACTTCGATGCATTCCGATAGCAATCTTTCGTTGGAAAATAGACAAAGTGACTCCAATCCCATACGCAAACAGCAACATACAGTCGCTGGCTTTCATTGGCAAAAAAAAGAACCTGTGACATACTGGAGCTATCACGGTCATCGGAGGAAATCAACATGGTAGATGTGGTTGCATGTGGCGAGTTATTGATTGATTTTACACCTGTACAGCAGAAGGAAAAACTGGACAGCGCTGCATTTGAGCAAAACCCTGGAGGAGCACCTGCCAATGTACTTGCCGCTCTGTCGCGCTTTGGGAAGCGGACTTCCTTTATCGGTGCGGTGGGAAACGATGTGTTTGGGCGGTTTTTACAACAGACCTTGAACCGACAGAATATTGGCACAGAAGGTCTCGTACTCACGGAGGAAGCACCTACGACGTTGGCGTTTGTTCATCTTGATGAGACAGGCGATCGTTCTTTTCACTTTTACCGCAATCCGGGTGCAGACATGATGCTGCGGAAGGAAGACGTGAACAAGGAGCTGATTGCACAGGCAGCCATTTTTCATTTTGGTACGTTGTCCTTGACGCATGAGCCAGCCAGATCAGCAACCTGGAAAGCAGTCGAATACGCGAAAAAGCATCAGCAGCTCCTTTCATTTGACCCGAATATTCGAGCGTCCTTATGGGCTGATCTGGAGGAAGCGAAGGCTATGGCCCTCAAAGGCATGGCGCAGGCTGATATCGTCAAGCTTTCCGAGGAAGAGCTGGCTTTTCTCATGGGGAGCGAGGACGTCATGGAAGCGACAGCGTGGATGCTTGCGCAATATGATCTGCAAGCTGTTTTTGTCACGTTGGGGGAAAAGGGATGTTTTTACCGTACTCGAAATCACTTCGGTACAGTCGGTGGATTTCAAGTAACCGCGATCGATACGACTGGAGCGGGAGACGCGTTTGTGGGCGCGCTGCTCTATCAGCTTCTTGAGGAGGGGGAAAGTATGCTGGATATCCCACAAGCGACGTTAGAGGGCATGGTTCGCTTTGCTAATGTCGCAGGTGCGCTCACGACAACGAGATCAGGTGCCATTCCCGCCATGCCTACGCTGTCTGAGGTCAAAAGCTTCATGGAAGCAGCACGGTAGGAGGGAAGAATCATGATATTTGTGGAGGTCATCCTGCCTGTCCTGCTCATTTTTCTTAGTGGCTATATTTTGCAGCGCATTTTCAAAATGGATTTGAAGCCGATCTCTTCCCTGGCGATTTACATCTTGTCGACGGCGCTCGTTTTTCGTACTTTTTACAAAACACAACTCGACTTGCAATTATTTTATATCGTCGTGATTTCGCTGCTTCTGCTGGCTGCTCTCGTTGTGATCACGCAGTTGACGGCACGATTGTTCAAATACGACAAACAACAGGAAAGCGCACTGATGCTCGCGACCGCCTTCATGAACAGTGGCAACTACGGGACGCCGATTATTTTGTTCGCTTTCGGAGAGGCTGGCTTTACATGTGCGGTGCAAATCATGGTTTTCCATTCGATCATGATGGGCGTATTCGGCGTGTATTTTGCCTCCCGAGGAGGGAATGGGATGGGGACGGCCATCAAGGCGATCTTCAAGCAGCCATCCAATTACGCTGTGGTTCTCGCGATTTTACTGCAACAGCTGCAAATCGTCATCCCGCAAAGCTACTACCAGGCGATTGATCTCGTTGCACAGGCGGCGATTCCAGTTGTGATGCTCATCTTGGGCATGCAGCTCGCCAATGTATCTACCAAAGCGCTAGAGTGGCAGGGACTCAGTGCTGCGAGTGTCATTCGGTTGGTGGCGTCACCGCTTTTGGCGTACCTCATCTGTCTGTTATTCCCGATTGATCCGCTGCTGCAAAAGGTGCTGGTCGTTCTGGCAGCCATGCCTTCTGCCGCAACTACTGCGATCTATGCGATCCAATTCAACATGCGTCCACAATTCGTCTCCAGCAGCGTGTTGGTTACGACGGTGATCAGTATAGGTACATTAACGTTTTTGCTGAACATTTTGCACTAAATAGGAGGAATAAACATGCACAAACAAGAGTTACTACGACTGTACGATCAAGAGATGAGAGTGGAGATGACCTATCCGCATGTTCGACGCGAAGAGACCGAGCATATTGTTCGCCACGTCTCTCTCTCAGATGAGCCGGGAACAGTCTTGTTTTCCCGTCTGTCTGAGGCAAACGCAGAGGAACTCATCGCACGCGAAATCGAGTATTTCTCAAGCCTTCAACAATCTTTTGAATGGAAGCTGTTTGATTATGACCAGCCTGCAAATCTGCTCGAACGGTTGCAGGCGCATGGTTTAACAGCAGGAGAGGAAGAAGCGCTGTTGGTCATGGATGTGGCGCAAGCAGAGGACATGCGAAGCCGTAGCATCCCTCCTGAGATTCGCCAAATCACGAATTCGGCAGGCATCGATGACATTATGCAACTGGAAGAGCAAGTATGGGGCAGTGCAAATCCGGAGTTGGCCGCGAGATTGAAAAAGGATTTGGCCGAAGATCCTAAGCACCTTCTTGTGTACGCGGCATACAGTGGCGATCAAGCGGTGAGCGCAGCGTGGATGTATCTACATGAGGGGACGTCCTTTGGCAGTCTGTGGGGAGGCTCAACGTTGCCTGCTTACCGGAATAAAGGCTACTATACGGCACTCGTAGCGATACGGGTACAAGTAGCACACGAGCGTGGGTATCCGCTTTTGATGGTGGATGCGAGTCCGATGAGCCGACCGATTCTGGAGAAAAAAGGCTTTGAATTTCTCGCCTATACGTATCCATGTTTTTTTGAGTATAAATAGTATCGTGGAAAAGGAAGCTGCCCATTGCTCTGAGGGGCAGCTTTTGTAGTTGCAGATAGTCGCTTGTGTCACTATTATGAGAATAAGAATCATTTGCAAGATTATCCTACGTATGGTTAGGCAGGGAGAAGGTCATGGATCAAGCAACTGTACATTCCATATACGATAGCTATATTAATGCATTGCCCTCTACACAAAGTGATCGCATTGTGTCCGAAGCGAATCGGTATACACTGACGAATAATGATGGCTACTTTCGGAGAGTGATTCCTCGACCGGGATTGGAGCTGGTCGAATCCAGCTACTCCCTTCAGGAAAACCGCGTCATGGATTTACAGTCGCAGGCAGCCATGGTGGAGCTCAGCTTTTGCTTGGAGGGGAGTGGGGAGTTCGTCGTTTCGGGAAGTCAGCACGAGTTTTTGCCTGGGAGTTGCTCCCTTCAATTGATGAACGACTTTCATGCGCATTTTATGTACCGGGCGGATGTTCCTCATCGATCTGTTGGCATAGGTATTTCCGTGGAGCAATTTAATGAATGGGTGGCGGAAAGCGATGTGGGAGCAGCGTATTCGTTTCAAGGACTGCTTGGCAATCAGGCCTATCGACTGTTTCGCATGCCGTTGCAACCGAATATGGCTCGGATGCTCCAGCAGTTGAACGATTTTTCATCCTCCCATTTGAAGTTGCGGAGATTGCATACGGAAGGCAAGATTCTTGAGATTGTGTCGACGGCGCTAGATACGTTTTTGTTCGAGCGGGAAGAGAATCGACCGAGGTCACAGTTATCCCGGAGTGATCGGGAAAAGATTCACAACGCCCGTGACATTCTACTCGAAAATATGGAGTCTCCGCCTTCTCTGATTGAACTGGCGCGTATGGCACAGCTCAATGAATACAAGCTGAAGATCGGCTTCAAAGAAGAGTTCGGGACGAGTGTATTTGCCTATTTGCGGGAAAGGCGTTTGGAAAAAGCGCTTGGAATGCTGCGGGAGGGCAATCTGAATGTCAGTGAGGTTGCACTCATCGTAGGATTCTCCAACTTCAGTCATTTCTCCGAGGCGTTTCGCAAGCAGTATGGATTTAATCCTTCCGAAGTGAAGCGGGGGAGATTTGGCTAGTATTACAATCCGCCAAACCGTGAAATTCGTCATCCTCACTCCGTTTCCTCTCATCTAGGATTCATCGATCACGTATAGTAGAATGATACAAAAAAGGGAACAGAAGGTGTAAGCGATGTGCCGAAACATCAAAACCTTGTTCAACTTCGACCCACCCGCTACAGAAGATGAGATTGAAGCAGCAGCCCTGCAATTCGTGCGAAAGCTCTCGGGCTTCAACACGCCTTCGAAGGCAAATGAAGAGGCTTTTCACCGCGCGGTCCAAGAGGTCTCCGATGTTGCGAAAAATCTCTTGGATTCGCTGGTGACGAATGCAGAGCCACGCAATCGAGAAGTCGAAATCGAGCGTGCTCGCGCGAGAAACGCCAAACGGTTTGGCACGACAGAGTCGTGAGACGATAAAGACAAACAGTCTAATCTAGGGGCAGTCCATTAGGGCGACTGCCCATTTTTCTTATGCAGGAAAATCAATACGGGGGTGAGCCTATGGAGCGGTTACATGAGTTGAACGATTTGCTAAACAAATTGGAGGAGCGGCATATTTTTTATCGCTTGAGTAAAATTAGGAGCGAAAGCATCATGATCGAGGTAGCTGTCCCTGGTCAAAGATGGGAGATCGAGATGATGGAGGACGGTAGGATAGAGATCGAAAAATTTATTAGTGACGGTGACATATACGACGAGAAGGAGTTAGATGTATTGTTTCGGGACTTCTCCGATTAATTTATGGCACTATCCTCTGTTTAGTCAGAAATTTCAGCATCTTATCATCTTCTTATGAGGTGATTTATCATTTCGCTACTATGTCTCTCTCCTGCAAATTATATTATCGTAGAGTGCAAAGGGGAGAGGATCATCATGGAGAAAGTGAACGTCGCACAACATCTATCACGCTTGCAAGATTCCTGGGGCTCTCTGGTTGTCGGAGAGATGAATGATACGTCTATTAAGCTAGAGAAGCTTCAAGGTGAGTATCCTTGGCAACAAAATGACCAGAAAGATGAACTGCTGTTTGTCGTCAAAGGCAGACTGCTGCTGATGTACCACGAGCGTAATATATGGGTGGAAGCCGGAGAGTTTATTGTTGTGCCAAAGGGAGTTTCCTACAAGCTGTTTATCCCGAATGGCGATTGTCATCTACTGGCGATTGAACCGAAAAAATATGCTGCTCTCAAGCGCTGCTCCTAAGACGATCAACATAGAAAAATCGAGCGCTATTCGTTCGCGGATAGTGATGATATAGAGCTGTCAATCGACCGGTCACTTTCGTAGGCTGGACAATTGGTGGCTTTTTTGCTATTAATATATGTTCAAAAAGACAGCTTTTTGAACTTCGGCTCATAGAAAAAAGTGTTGACTTATGCGTAATTTACTATGTAATAAATACTGATAGCTCCAACTCTTTTCGAGGTGATGAATGTTGGACGACGGCATATATGTATTGATTAAAAAAGGAGACCCCGAGCAGCTTCAGAAGCGTCAGTTTCTACATAAGGAAGAGTGTACGATTGGGAGACGGGGCAATCAATTACAACCAGACATTGCTTTTTCCAGTCCGTATATTTCCAGAAGGCATGCAGTGATACGGAAAATCAATAACCAATATTCGATTTCTGATTTGCAAAGCAAGCACGGGACAGAAGTGAACGGAATGCCGATACAGCAAGCACCGCATTTTCTTTATCACGGTGATCATATTACGCTGGCTAAAGGCGTGGTAGAGATGATATTTTTCGCTGAGGGTAGCGAGATGGATGTGACGCGGGAGTTCTCATTTCCTTTGATGATTCCAAAAGAAACTACCTCCACTTCCGGCTTGGTCATCAATCTGGAACGCAGAGAAATTCGTCTCGATGGCGCGAGAATCCATTTGACCGGAAAAGATATGGACTTGCTCATGCTTCTGTACCAACGTGCGAACCAGGCGGTCAGCTATGATGAAATCATGGTACTCGTCTGGCCGGAGCGGTTGCTGAATGCGGAGAGCAGCGTCCCGGATGTTGGACGAGCCGAGATCAACGCTCTCGTTTATCGCTTGCGTAAGCGGCTGGGCAGATATGGCGAGAACGTCACCACGATCCCGCGCTTCGGTTACATGTGGGAAGAATAGTAAGTAGTACGACAGACACAGGATGAATTTCCTGTGTTTTTTTTGCATTTGATGTAACTGTCTGACACTTATCATCGTCCTATGAGAATAGTCTCATCTTGCCATCATCTTTTTTCCATATATTATGGTACCTGGCTGTAATATCGTGTGGTAGGGAAGGTGAACGACTAGTGAAAAAGACATGGATAGTATTTTGGACGGTTTTTGTCATTGTTCTTTCAGGGTTTTTCTATCTTTTCTGGGACTTTTGGAAGGACACCACGCAGTCGGATGGCGAGAGGGCAAAGGCAGCATTCACCGCGTATACGACAAAGTGGGGAGAACAGAAATTCTCTGACATGTACGAGCAGCTTTCTTTACATACAAAAAAGACCATTAGTAAAGATGAATTCGTTTCGCGTTACCAAAACATTTACGGTGGAATCGAGGCCAAAGCGATTGCTGTCGAGCCGATGTACAATGGCGACGTCATCCTAGGGGAGGATGGGCAGATCAACTTTCATTACCGGCTAACGATGGAAACATTCATTGAACCGATTTCCTTTACAGGGAAAGCAACGCTTGTCAAAGAAACGCAGAATGACTTGGAGGACTGGTACATTCATTGGAATCCTTCTTTTATTCTTCCAGAAATGAAAGAAGGGGACAAAGTTAGAGCCAATACGGTGTATCCCAAACGAGGTGAAATCACGGATCGGGCAGGGCGTCCATTGGCAACAGAGCGTGTCGTGGTAGATATCGGGATAAATCCGGGAGAATGGAGCCAGGCTTCCCAGACCGGGAAAATGGAGGTAAGCAAGCTTTTGCACATTCCGTTGGATGACCTCACCTCGAAGGTCCAATCTACGACAGGCAAGTGGACCAAGTTTATCCGGATCGCCACGCTGCCGCAGGACGATGCACGCATCAAACAATTAGAGAAAACAGAAGGGCTCAAATTGCACAAAAAGAAAGTCCGCTACTATCCCTATCAGGACGCGACGGCCCATCTGGTTGGCTATGTAGGAGCGATCAGTCAGGAAGAGTACGAGAAGCGAAAGGATCAGGGCTATAAAACGTCCGATGTGATTGGCAAATCAGGACTGGAACAGATTTTTGAGGAGCAGCTAAGAGGGAGTGCAGGTGGGCGTATCGTCATTACGGATGCAAATGGTACGGAAAAAAAGACCGTGGCGGAACGCTTCGCCAAGCAAGGACAGCCACTGGCATTAACCATAGATGCTGAAGTACAGAAGACGATTTACCAGGAGCTGAAAAACGAAGCAGGCACGGCAGCGGCGATTTCACCAAAGACCGGGGAAATACTGGCCCTCGTCAATTCTCCGTCCTTTGATCCGAATGCGTTTGTGCTTGGTATGTCGGCAACAGAGTGGAAGCAAATGAATGACAACCCGCAAAAGCCGCTTCTCAATCGATTCGCGCGCGGGTTTGCGCCGGGCTCCACCTTCAAGCCGATCACGGCAGCGATTGGCCTTGCGTCAAAAGCGATTACCCCTACGGACAGTATCCACGTCCGTGGACTGCATTGGCAAAAGGATGCGTCCTGGGGTGGATACGAGGTAACGCGGGTCAGCGATTACGGGGGACCTGTCAATTTGGAAAAAGCATTGGTGTACTCCGACAATATTTATTTTGCGAAAGCGGCGCTCTCCATGGGGGAGGAGCCATTCGTGAAAAAGAGCGAGTTGTTTGGGTTCCATGAAGCTCTCCCGATTCCATATCCACTGGACAAATCGAAGCTGTATAACGACAGTTTCAAAAACGAGATTCAATTGGCAGACTCCGGTTACGGTCAGGGCGAGGTAACGATGACGCCGCTACACCTTGCGTTGGTGTACAGTGCTTTTGCAAATGACGGAAATATCATTTATCCATCACTGTTGCAGGAAGACAAAAAAGGCGGGTATTGGAAGACGAATGTCATACCTTCTGATGTGGCGAGCACGGTGAAGCAGCACTTGATACAGGTTATGGAAGACCCGCGCGGCACCGGACGAGGAGCACGGGTGCCTGGTATTCGCATGGCGGGCAAGACTGGAACAGCTGAGCTGAAACAGAAAAAGGGCGAGATCGGGTTGGAAAACGGATGGTACGCCGTTTTTAATGTAGATGATCCGCGTTTGCTGGTTACCATGATGATCGAAGATGTCCGTGGTCGGGGTGGCAGTCATGTACTCGATGCACGTATCAAACGAATTTTCACGAAGGTACTGAAAGAGTAGGGAGAGTAAGGATGAAGGAAGCAAAAAGTGATCGTTTAAAACGACTGCAAATCGTCTATATCGTCGTATTCCTTATGTTTGTGGCAATTATTTTGAGATTAGCGCAAATCCAAATCCAGCAAGGGAGCGATTATGCAAATGAGCTGGCAGACAGATCGTATAAAAAAGATTACATTCCCGCTATGCGAGGAAACATTTATGACCGCAACGGGTATGTCATTGCCGAAAGTCGGCCTTCCCATCTCGCTGTCTTCCGTGAACAAGAGGTCATGGAGAAGAAAGCGTACTTTGTCCTGGTGGAAAAGCTGGAGAAAATACTGAGCCTCGATAAGGCCACGCTGTTAAAAAAGATGGATGTCGGCTATGCCTACGAGAAAGGCAATTATGTGGAAGCGGCACGACAATTGCCGCGCTATTTGGAAAAAGAGCTGAAGGTGGATTTGACAGATAAAGAAATCGCAGTGCTGGGTGAGCATCGCGGCGAATTGCCGGGGATTGAAGTGGTGACAAAACCGATCAGGAAATACGATCCCAAGCAAATCGCCGTACAGGCGGTCGGGTATGTCCGGCCCTTTCATATAGCTGAAAATGTGAAGCTCGCCTCCTACAAGGATGAGATCACGCAGTATTTGCCGAACCAGTTAGTTGGGTTCGATGGAATTGAGCTCTCTTACGAAAAAGAGCTTCGCGGGAGCAATGGGTACCGGATGTATGAGGTCGCAGCAAATCAGACGGTTGTAAAGCAAGTGGAGGAAGTTCCGTCCGTCCCAGGCAATCATGTGTATCTCACCATTGATCAGCGGGTCCAGCTAGATATCCGGGATTCGATCCGAGCGTTTCTTCCAAAGTTGCGTGCAACCATCCCTGAGGCGAGGGCTGCAAAGGGAGCGTACGTCGTGGCAGTCGAGGTCAAGACAGGCAAGGTCGTCGCGATGGTCAGTTATCCGGAATACGATCCAAACGTGTGGATTGAGGGGCCGGATCAAAAAACGTATGACGAGATCAAGCTGGCGGTGACGAATGGTACGATTCGGGAAGCGCCATACGATACGCGGCCATTAACGGGCGAGGCGGCGATTCAGGAGGGCTACAAGCACCCGGGTTCCATTGTGCCGTCAGGGTCTGTCCTCAAGCCGATTACGGTATTGCTTGGTTTGCAAGAAGGTATCATCGCTCCCTCCGATCGTTGGAATGATGGAGGGGTGTATCACTATGGACGTGGAACAGACCGGATTAAGAACGACAGTTCCAAAGCGCATGGCATAATTACACCTGCGATTTCCCTGCAAAAGTCATCGAATACGTACATGGCGAGAATCGGGGAGGAATTGTCCCGCCGAAAAGGAAAAGAGTCAGCGGCCGTGCTACAATCGTACTATCACGCATTCGGGTTAGGGGTTCAGACTGGCGTGGATTTGCCGAATGAAAACAAGGGCAAAGAAGACTATTTGGTGATGGATGAAAACTATGGACCATTAGCAGCGATGGTGCAAGCTTCCTTCGGGCAGCAAGTTCGGGCAACGACGGTGCAATTGGCACAGTTTGCGGCGACATTAGCGAATAAAGGCGTTCGTTTGCAGCCGCAGATGGTAGATAAGATCACAGACGCAGAAGGAAAACTGGTGAAAACGTACACGCCAAAAACCATGAGTACCTTTCCTCACCCAGATAAATATTGGGACATTCTAGAGCAAGGCATGGTGCTGGTGACGAAGCCAGGGGGGACGGCAGTCCGTGCGTATGAAGGAATGCCGTTTCAGGTAGCTGCAAAGACAGGAACATCTGAGCAAGATATTTATGTACCGGTGACGGTGACAGATGAGAAAACCGGACAGAAAAAGACAAGATGGAAAATGCACCGCCGCATTACGAATGGTGTGAGCATTTCGTATGCCCCAGTCGACGATCCTGTCCTGGCAGTAGCCGTAATCGTTCCTGAGGGTGGTTATGGGGGAAGATCGGCTGCGATCATTTCACGTTCTGTATACGATGTGTATAACAAGCATATCGGAATCAAATAGCCTCCAATCCAATTAAAGAACAACAGCGGCAAGTCTAGGAAGAGTAAATAAAATCTTAGACTGCCGCTTTTTGTCTTCAACTATTTAACTATCTATACTTGTATGCCTCCAATCCAATACCGCCGCATTCCTGGATAGGGGCATTTGACGCATACGGAGAGGGGTATTGGAGAATTCTTAATCGGTACAGACGCTTCGGTTATCGTTGTCTTTGTTACTCGCTGCATGTCCGGTTTTTTTATCGTAAGCAAACAACCAGGCTGCCAGTAGAAGCGCCAACAAGACCAATGCAAATCCGGCCCAGCCTAGATTGTCTATTGAGGAACTTCTGATCACCAATCCCCCTATTCCCGAGCCAATGGCGAAGCCGAATTGGATAAACGAAGTATTGACGCTTAGAGCAATATCCGGCGACTGGGGCACCAAGGTAACCAAATATAACTGCTGTGCCGGGGAGGTCATCCATGTTGCGACCATCCATATCATGATCAACGGGGCGACAATATAGGTCAAGCCGTCTGACCAGGTCAGCAGCAGCAGCGTTCCAGATTGGAGCGACAGTCCGACATAGATTGTAAACTTGGACCCTTTCGTATCCGCTGCGACCCCTCCGATTTTGGAGCCGGCAAAACTGCAAATCCCTGAAAGCAGCAGAATGCCGGAAAGCGCCGCCGCAGACAGTTCGGCATTCGATTGCAAAAAGGGTGATATATACGTAAACAGTGCAGAGTATCCTCCTATATAGAAAAGCGTAATGACAACCGCCAGCACAATCTTTTTATCCTTCAAAATCGACAGCTGCATTCCAAGCGTAATAGCCCTCTGCTCAGTAATGGAAGGGACTCTGAGGAAGACCGCAAGCAGCGGAATTACCGTCAGCAGCCCAACGATGACGAATAAGGTTCTCCACCCTAGCGTTTCGCTTAATAATGTGCCAACAGGTACACCTAGAACAAGCGAACTGCTTAATCCCATCAAAATAGTGCCGATTGCACGACCTCGATTCCTCTCTTCAACCAAACGCGTTGCGACAGCCATTGCAATGACGGTGGCAGCTCCTCCGCTGAGTCCCTGGATGATTCGAGTCATTAGCATCATCTCAAACGAAGGACTAAAATAGACCAGGATGCTACTTAAAATAAATATGCCGAGCATAATAAGCAGTATTTTTCTTCGGTCCACCCGGATAGTTGTTGCGATCAGGACGGGGGAGCCAATCGCTGCGGCGAGTGCGAACGCCGTGACGAGCGTTCCCGCTGCGGATGTCGTAATCCCAAGATCTGCTGCTGTGATGGTAAGAATTCCGCTTATGATATATTCGATCGTTCCAATTAGAAACACAGCCAGTGCAAGCGAATAAACGACCCATTTATTGTTCATGAATGTTCCTCATTATCTTCAATTGGAATTTGTATTTCGATGAGATTAACATCTGTTTTTCCAGATAGTGGAACATAAGTTTCTCTAGCTGGCTGGTCTCCCCGTATGAGAAAGCCTTGCTGCTCAATCCATTTAGCAAGGTTTAAGCATGCCGTCTCCGAATATACCGAGTCCGAACGGAATAACGTCGTAGCCATCGTCACCGAGGGAAGGAAACGGAAATGAAGATGCTCGGGCAGCCTGAAGGTTTCCGATTTCACGGCATAACCAGCCTCAAGCTCAAACTCATGGGCCGTGCTGCCGGATACGTTCCATAACACCGTTCGCGGGCCGGATAAGGCAGATCGGATTCGGCTATCTAGCAGACCATCGAAGATATCGAAAAGATTTGGGATATCGTCAACCGTGCCATTGGAAGCGTAAGTAACCATGTGCATGACTTCAACGCGCTTCACAACGATTTCTTGTTCTTTATCCATCTTTCCCTCACGTTCCACGAGCTGCATTCGTTCTTTTATCCGGGAAAGCTTGGAGAGTTCGATATGTAGCTGGCGCTCGATCTCACTCTCTTTGAACTTCAGCATACCGCGAATCTGTTCAGCTGATACATCTTCATGAATGAGCTGCGAGATTTGCTGCAAAGTGAATCCCAACTCTTTAAAAATCACAATTCGATTGATTTTCAGCAGTTGTTCCGCAGAGTAGTACCGATAACCGCTCGATTCGTCGGTCTTGGCCGGCTTTAAGAGTCCGATTTGATCGTAGTAGCGCAGAGTTTGCAGCGGAATACGGCTCAGCTTCGAGAATTCGCTGATTTTAAACAATGTTTTCACCATCCCTTCTGATTTGTTGTTTAGATTCTACACTCTCTAGTTGGGTGTAAAGTCAAGAGCTTTATTTCGCGTAGGAACAGGCATCCTGTGCAAGACGAGTCCATTTTTAAAAACGATCCTGCATGTTAGCATAATGACTCAAATCTAGTCTAAATCTATATTTTCACAGTCTAAAACATTATTTTCAGTGAACATATCAAGCTATAATAGAAGGAATATGAGAGGGGGAAGCACCGTTGATTGCAAATGAAGCCTATCGACAGTTAAAACAGATGATCTACTCCCTCGACACCGTCAGTCTTGAGATTTGCCGTCACCATGATCCACTGATTATCTCACCTGCTCATTCTCATCGAATCGGGTTTGTCAAAAATATAAAAGGAACAATGGAAGAGAACGGGAAGAGACAGGTAGTTGAGGCAGGCGATGTGTTTTTTATCAAGCCGAAGACGAGCGTTTCTTTGCGGACGGAACCAGACAAAGAGCTGGAAGTCTTCATTATTGCGTTCTCCTATTGGATCGAACAAAACGAAAGAGGGAAAGAGAGAGTATTTGTTCCGGGCAAAGAAAATTTTCCTCTGGAAGGGACTTTCCGTGTACGCAGTCATTCGCAGGTATTGCATTTAATGGAAGAACTATATAAAAGCTATGCGTCAAATGAGGAGAGAGAGCAATTTCGGCAGAGATTGTTATTCGAGCGCATTCTGTACATTCTGGTGAAAGATTTTTCTTCGATTGAAAGCAGTGAAAATACGATGGCTAGCATCGAGGAAACGATCCTGTATGTCGACCAGCACTATATGCTCAATCTCACGCTGGAGATGTTGGCAGGAAAGGCGAATGTCAGTCCCAGCTATTATTCACGCATGTTCAAAACGCTAAAGGGTGTGAGCTTTTCCGATTACATGACAAGCCTTCGAATCAATCGGGCAAAGGTGCTGCTCCGATTGTCGGGGAGTCGATTGCGTGAGGTGGCACAAAGCGTAGGCTATAACGATGAGTTTTACTTCAGCAAGATGTTTAAAAAAGTCGTTGGCCTATCACCATCGGAATACGTCAAGACGCATATGAGACAAGATAATTCATGAAATCGAGCAAGATTCTTCATGGTATGGTATAGTGGCTATCGATATAATCTCTATTGAAAATGATTTTCAATTTCGATAGAGTTTTATTTTGGTAGGAGGTTTTCTCATCATGAGAGCAAGACTGTTGTTACCTGGCTTTCTTCTTATTTTTATGGTATCTGTCTTTTTGAGTGGTTGCGGTACAGCGACACAAAATGCACAGGGAACAGCTCCAGCAGCTGCGACCCATACAGAGTCTACGCCAGCAGCTTCAAGTGAAAAACGAGTGATCAAGCATGAGCTGGGGGAAACGGAAATTGTGGGTAAGCCTACGCGCATTGTCGTGATGGACTTTTCCTTTGCAGATGCTTTGGCGACATTGGGTGTAGCTCCTGTAGGAATCTCTGATGACAGTGATGCGAATCTGATCATTCCTGAGGTGAAAGAAAAAGTAGGAACTTATACATCACTCGGTTCTCGTTACGAACCAAACATGGAGCTGATCAGTTCCCTTGCTCCTGATCTCATCATTGCAGATTTGAACAAGCACAAGGCTGTATACGACAAATTAAAGCAAATTGCACCGACGATTGTACTGAATGACCACCAAGCGAACTATGAGCATATGCTAGCTAATTACACCGTAATCGCGGATGCAGTGGGCATGAAAGAAGAGGGCAAAAAACGCCTGGACGAGCATCAAGCGAAAATGGAGGCTATCAAAGCGAAGCTGCCAAAAACAGATGCCAAGCTGAAGGTTCTGCCAGCAGTAGTGAACCCGACCGGATTCTTCGCTCACTCCAATGCCTCCTATGCGGGTTCTTTGATGGAATACCTCGGGTTGGAGGATGCGGCAAAGAGTGAAGAGGCGTATCCAAAAACGAATTTGGAACAGCTGGTTGCCCTCAATCCAGACGTACTGTTTTTGATGAAAACAGGTGACAAGACGATTGTGGATGAATGGAAGACGAACCCACTTTGGCAAAACATCAACGCCGTAAAAAATGGCAAGGTGTTTGAAGTAGCACGCAATAAATGGGCGCTGTCGCGGGGCTTGATCGGATCAGAGTTAAGTTCGGAGGAAGCAGTAACGCTTCTTTCTAGCAAATAAGAGGAAGCTTTTCGGGATGGGTGTCATAGCTGACATCGATCCCGTCGTTTTTGCGGGAGGAGGTTGTACCTATGGAGGGAGCTTCAAAGGCGGGCATCGTTCTTTCGGCAGGAATGCTCCTGCTCGTTTTTGGTTTAGTCGTCAGTATCTCGGTTGGTTGGACAGACATGGGGTTGGTGAGTGGCGTAAAATCCCTTTTTGCCCCCTCTACATCTCAGGAGCATTTGATTGTGACGACGCTCAGGCTTCCAAGAGCGCTATTGGCGGTAATCATTGGGGCCGGTCTCGGTGTGGCTGGTGCGATTATGCAAGCAATGACAGGCAATCCACTTGCTTCTCCACAGACTTCTGGGGTTAACGCAGGTGCATCGATGGCTGTCGTAGCTGTCTTGGTACTCTTGCCAAATCTCCCGGTGCCATTTTTAGCGCCACTCGCTTTTGGCGGGGCTGTCATAGGTGGATTTGCGGTGTACTATCTCGGTGCGGCTGGGGGGATGACTCCTGTTAAGCTGGCTTTGGCTGGCACAGCCGTCCATCTGTTTCTCGCTTCGATTACAGAGGCATTCATCTTGTTTCATCAGCACTCTACCGATCAAGTCCTGTTTTGGCTTGCAGGGTCATTGGATGGAGCAGATTGGACGGATGTGAACCGTGTACTGCCTTGGTCGATCGCGGGGCTCGTGCTTGCATTTTATATGGCTCGCTCCATCGAGATTATGCGTATGGGTGAGGATGTGGCGAGAAATCTTGGACAACATGTATTTCGGGTACGGACGATCTGTGGAATCATTGTCATCGTACTCGCAGGCTCGGCTGTTGCCGTTGCTGGTCCGATCGGCTTTATCGGATTGATGGTGCCTCATTTGACCCGACTTTTGTTAGGGAGAGAGAGTCAGCTATACCTCCCGATTACAGCGTTGCTCGGTGCATTGCTGTTGGTCTATGCTGACGTTCTTGCCAGGTTCATCGCGTATCCGTATGAGTCGCCAGTAGGCATCGTGACCGCTTTTCTGGGCGCTCCCTTTTTCCTCTATTTAGTGGGTAAGGAGAGGAGAGCTTCATGACACGCAGACAAAGTATTGCACCTGCCTTACTTCTGTTGCTCATCGTCACCGCTGTTATCAGTATCGGAACTGGGGCGGTGTCCATATCGCCGCGTGAGGTAGTCGAGTCGCTTTTCGGGACGGGGCCGAAAAATTATAGCTTTATTATTGGAGAGTATCGTTTTCCGCGTGTTGTCCTCGGCATGCTTGCTGGAGCAGGCTTGGCGGTATCCGGTGCTATTTTACAAGGAATGATTCGCAATCCCTTGGCCTCTCCTGATGTAATCGGCATCACCAAAGGGGCGGGGCTCGCCTCTGCCAGCGTTATTTTTCTTTTTCCAAAATCTCCTGCTTATTTGCTACCGTTAGCGGCATTTGGGGGTGCGGCAGTTGTCGCGGTTATTTTGTATGTATATACCGCGCGAAAACGCGTCCAGCCCGCTACTTTAGCGCTGGTAGGGATCGCCATCGGGGTCATTTGTCAGGCGGGCATCCAATACCTGATGGTCAAAAATCCGGGGGATGTCAATGCGGCACTGCTCTGGATGGCAGGCAGCTTGTGGGGAAGGGGATGGGAACACGTATGGGCGGTGCTTCCGTGGATACTCGTCTTTTTACCGATTGCTTATTTATTGGCGTACCGGCTCGACGTATTGTCTCTCGGAGATGATGTAGCAGAAGGCTTGGGCGAGGATGTGTCGAGACTGCGTGTTGTCCTTTTGGTAACCTCTGTCGCACTTGCAGGAGCATGTGTGGCGGTTGTCGGTTCCATCGGGTTTGTGGGTCTGCTCTCACCACATATCGCTCGTCGATTGGTAGGTGGGAAGCACGCACTTCTTCTCCCAGTCGCTGCTCTGCTCGGTGCTACGCTCATGGTCGCTGCTGATGGGCTAGGCAGATGGCTTTTGCCGCCGATGGAGGTTCCCGTGGGCATCGTGACAGCTGTCATTGGGGCGCCGTATTTCTTGTATTTGATCGGACGAGAGAAAAGAAGAGCAGTATAGAAGAAGGGACCGAATCTTGCAAAAGGACTTGCTTGCCATGAATTTCATCTAAGTGGAGATGCGATGTCCTATGTTTTTCATCATTTTAGGGTTAAACATACTTAATTTCCTTCTTTACTTAAAAAAAGAAGGAGGGCTCGAAGGTTGAAAAAAACGGAAAAACTCGCATCGTTCAGCGATACGAAGTCTTTCCGTTTTTTTTATATGCCAGGCTAAGCCAGCGAGGCTGCGGTGTTTTTATTTCGTATCTGCTTTTTGCAAAAAGCTGCGGATAACCTGCACGTATTCGTCTGTCTCTTCCAAATAGCCGACATGCGAGCTGTTCTCAAAGACATGGAGCTCGGCGTTTGGCACCAGAGACTGATAATAACCTGTCGATTCAGGCGTCGCTTCATCATAACGGCCACAAACGAACAAGGAAGGGATGTTGATTTGATGCAGCTTTGGTGTGTAGTCGAATGTTTTCAGATTCCCTGTCGGGCAAAACTCAGAAGGTCCCCACATCGTCATGTAAACCTCTTTGTTTGCTTTTGGACGGCTTTCTGTCATAACTGTTGGCATTGGATGAAGGCGGCACACATGGCGCTTGTAGTATTCTTTCATGGCATCCTGGTATTCCTGTGAATCAGTTGTGCCCTGCGCTTCGTGTGTGGCAATGGTTTGTTGCACATCCACTGGCAATTGCTCGATTAAACGATCTGCGTCGTGTTTCCAACGCTCTGCGCTCAGGCATGGGCTGGAGAAGATGATGCTCTGTACCCCTTCCGGCTTAGCATCCACCAAATAGGCTGCTGCTAGCATCGTGCCCCACGAATGCCCCAGGATGTGAACCTCTTTTAAACCAAGGGCTTGTCTGATGCAAGCTAGCTCTTCCACAAAGCGTTCGGTTTTCCAAAGAGTCAGATCAGTTGGGCGATCGGAATTTCCTGACCCGAGCTGATCGTAGAAAATGACGGGTCTGTCGTTGCCTAAGACATGAAGTGTTGATTTGAGCGGATCATGCGTATTGCCAGGTCCTCCGTGTAGGACGATCAGAGGCGTTTTCTCCCCTTCGCCGACACGACTGTACCATACTCTTCCGCCAGGAACTTCAATATAGCCTTCTTGCATGCTCATAGATAATGCCTCCACTTCAGGTTCATGCTGATCTCTTCTTCTTTCAATATAGCATATGGAATTGTTTTTACACTTTTTTTAGAATTGATTTAGAGCGTGTTTAGACCCTCTATTTATCATCACTAGTATAGAAAGCGATGACAGTTGCTTTCGATGAAAATAGGAGGGATCATCATGCGAAAAAAATGGTTAGGCATCGGCTTGTCGGTTGGAGTCACAGGAGCATTGATTTGGGGGTATGGGGCATCAGCGAGTGCGGATAGCACGACGATGGGCGTATATGAATCAGCCCTGCATCAGACGAAGGAAGCGAAAAGCATGACGGCCCACGCGCAGCTATCACTCACAGACAACGGAGCGAAGTTGCTCACACTGGAGGGAGTCGCAAAGATCGATCATAACCAGCACATCGGAAATGTAGATGCGACTTTTACAGACACGCTGGGCGAGAAAAGCATGCAGGCCTTTCTGGAAAAGGATCAAGTTGTGGTTAAAAAAGGGGATAGTAACGTTTATCAGGTCATGGAAAAAATGGATAGAAGACACCAACCAGAAAATGACGCCGATAACAAACGCGGGGCCATGATGCATAAGCTGTTTGCTACGGTATTCGGCGATCTCGGAAAAAACGCGACCGTTGAGAATCTGCCGGATGGAGGCAAGCGTACGTCGCTTCAGCTCTCCGAAACGCAAATTCCGGCATTTATTCAAGCATTCGGACCTATTCTCTACGATAAGCTCGCCGAACATAGTCAAGAAGCGTCTTCCTCTGAAAACCATCTATCTGTCCAGCTTCCTCGCTTGCAAGAGGATTTTCAAGTGGACCAAGTATTGCTGAACGCCAAGATCGACGAAAAAAATCAAATCGAACAGCAATCTGCTGTGGTGCACCTCTCGGGAACGGACGCGTCTGGGAAAGTCCACAAGCTCCAGCTTTCTTTGGATATCCACTTGTCCGATCTGGGTACGACCACACCTGATCGCATCGATCTTACAGGCAAACAAGTTGAGAAGGTTTCCCGCGAGGACATGAAGAACAAATGGAGAAAAGGCTGGACGAAGCATTCCGATTCCGAGTAAACCATGACTACAAGGGGGTGATGAACCATGTCGATCAAAACAAGACTTTTGCTCTCCTATATTGCCATGATTATTATCCCCCTTGTTTTGTTTGGATTGGTGGCATCGGGATTGGCGAATTACTTTTGGGGGGAACGAGAAGCAGGCAAACCGTTCCTTCGTGATACTCTCAATAAACGAGACGAGTTGTTTGCTGGTGTCACATTCATGGCCAAATACGCTCCCAATCAATTGACGAACCAGAACATGCTAACAGAAACGGATGAGCAGCTACAAGCAGTTGGCGGAGCATTGATACTGACAAAGGACGAAAAAGTACTATTCCTCTCCCAGTCGATTGATAGCGCTGACTTGCCTGACTATTTGCAGGATCAGCCGGATCAGGGGCGCATGCATAGCTGGAAGCAGTTTCAACAGGACGGCTACACGTTTGATACGTACGAGTTTACTTTTGCTGATCAGAGTAAAGGAAAGCTCTACTTCCTCGCGAATTCTTTCCCATTTATGCAGACAGGCATTTATTTTTTTATCACATTGATTCTCAGTCTTCTAACGATTGTGGCGCTGACGAACGGTGTACTAACGTTTCTTGTTTCACGCAGTATCATTCGACCTTTGTACGCATTAAAGCAGGCAGCGAACGAAATGAAAGAAGGCAATCTGGAGCGCCCTGTTCAACTCCATCGCAAAGATGAACTAGGAGAGCTGGGAGAAGCATTTGAAGAGATGCGTGGCAGATTGTATGATTCTATCCACTTGCAGCTTCAGTATGAAGAAAATCGTAAACAACTGATTTCCAGTATTTCGCACGATCTGAAAACACCCATAACAGGAATCAAAGCCTGTGTGGAAGCGGTTCAGGAAGGGATTGCGGACACAGAAGCGAAGCGGGAAAAATATATGAAGATGATTGCCATCAAATCAGAACAGATGGACCGTCTGATTGATGAGCTATTTTTATTCTCGAGACTGGATTTGAACAAGCTTCCCTTTCACTTTGAAGAAGTCGATATGCGAGCATATATGGCACAGTTTACCGAGGAGCTGCGGCTAGATCCGCGGATGAACGGCGTTCCTATTCGCTATGACGAGCATAATGAAAGTCCGATTCCAGTCATGGCTGATCAGGAAAAACTTCATCGCGTGCTTATGAATATCGTGGACAATAGCCTGAAGTACTTGAACAAGGACGAGAAGCTGATCCAATTGGAAGTGGAGAAAGCTGACGGTGAAGTGATTGTGGCGATCTCAGACAATGGGACAGGGATTGAAAAAGAAGCCATGCTCCATATTTTTGACCGTTTTTATCGGGCGGACCCTTCGCGTAATTCGGCCATGGGAGGCAGTGGTCTTGGACTCGCCATCGTCAAACAAATTGTGGAGGGGCACGGTGGTCGTGTTTGGGCGGAGAGCGAAAGCGGACGCGGGACCCGCATTTGTTTTACCTTGCCAGATCTCAAGAGAGCCGGGGGTGACATGGAATGAAACACATTTTAATTATTGAAGATGACATGGTGATCGCAGAGGTGCAAAAGGATTACTTGGAGGCAAACGGCTACTCGGTCGATGTCGCTACTTCCGGGGATACGGGCCTGCAAAAGGCACTGCGAGAGGAGTATGACCTCCTGATTCTAGACCTGATGCTCCCAATCGTGGATGGCTTTGAAATCTGCAAGCAAGTCCGGAAAGCCAAAAATATTCCGATCCTGCTCGTCTCCGCTAAAAAGGAAGACATCGACAAGATCCGTGGTCTGGGTCTAGGAGCCGACGATCATATCAGTAAGCCGTTTAGCTTGGGCGAACTGGTAGCGAGGGTCAAAGCCCATCTAGCCCGTTACGACCGTCTCGTCTCCGATTCCAAACCGCGTACGGCAAAAGAGGAGATCAGGCTTCGTGGGATTCGCATCGACAAGCTGGCGCGGAGGGTTTATATCAATGGAAACGAAGTAGCTTTCACTTCCAAGGAATACGACCTCCTGCTCTTTTTGGTAACCCACCCGAACTGGGTATTTAGCAAAACGGAACTGTTTGAAAAAATCTGGGGTCTCGATTCCTACGGGGATATCGCGACGGTGACGGTGCATATCAGCAAGCTGCGGGAAAAAATAGAAAGCGATCCGGCTAAGCCACAATACATCGAGACGGTGTGGGGTGTCGGTTATCGATTTTTACTATAAATAGGTGGAAACGAGTGAACTATCTTTTGTGAGAGCAATAAAGAAATACTGCATACGTAAACACTTGGGTATTTCGTACCAAGTGTTTATTCTGTTTACCAAAAATCGACAAACTTAGGTAAAATAAATGGCAGATGTCGAATAATGTGTGAGTAACGCGAGCTAAGGGAGACACAGATCATGGAGAGAAAAATCAAAATTCTCGGAACAGGGAAATACTTGCCCACTCGGCGTGTGACAGCAGCAGAACTGGAAGAAAAGCTGGGACTTGCGGCTGGATGGGTAGAGAAAAAGTCCGGGGTTAGCGTCAGGCATTTTGTAACGAATGAAACGGCAGCACAAATGGGAGCCATCGCTGCTAGGCGTGCTTTGGAAGTGGCGGGCCTCTCTCTTCACGATATCGATTGTATCGTATGTGCAAGCGGGACGGCGCAACAGGAAATCCCATGCACGGCTGCCTTGATTCAGGAAGAGCTTCAACTAAGCAAAACAGGTATTCCTTGCTTTGATATAAATGCGACATGCCTTAGCTTCGTCACTGCGCTGGATGTGATGTCGTGCCAGATGGCGGTTGGTATTTACGAGCGAGTCTTGATTATTTCATCTGAGATATCCTCCGCAGGTTTGAATTGGGAGCAAAAAGAGAGTTGTGTGTTGTTCGGAGATGGAGCTGCGGCTGTTGTCATCGGCAGGACGCCTGAAACAGAAAGCTCCCGCATCTTGGGTTCAAGTATGAAAACATACAGTGAAGGGGCGCACTATTCCGAAATAAGGGGTGGCGGTACGCTGATCCACCCGAGCCAATTTGCGCAAGGAAGAGAAGCAGACTTTGCATTTGATATGGACGGAAGGAAAATTTTTCGCCTGACCTCACAGTTGATTACCGGATTTGTGGATCGCTTGCTGTCCGGAGCCTCCTTAGCCAAGGAGCAAATTCGTACAGTCATTCCTCATCAGGCCAGTGGGATGGCGATGCGGATCATGGCAGGCAAGCTCGGTTTTAGCGACCAGCAAATGGTGAACATTCTAGCAGAGCATGGCAATGTCATCGCAGCTTCCATTCCAATGGCGCTGCATGAAGCGATTGGGCAGAATCGGGTACAGAGAGGCGATCACCTGATGCTGTTGGGCACATCTGCCGGCTTGTCTCTCGGAGGAATTGTGCTTGAATACTAAACAATCAGTCTTGCTGACAGGAGGACGAGCTCCAGCTACGTTAGAGCTAGCGCGTTTGCTGGGTTCTGTGGGACATCGAGTCATTGTAGCGGAGAGTGCGCGGCGACATTTATGCCAGCACTCTCGTTATGTAGAGCGCTCCTACCAAGTGCCTCCTCCCCGTCAGCAGCCCGATGCTTATATTGAAAAGCTGTGCGAAATCATGCAGCGTGAGCGCATCGATCTGTTGATCCCGACTTGCGAAGAGATATTCTACGTCTCGCGCGGGCGGGATCGCTTGCTTGACTTTGGTGAAGTGCTTGTAGAAGGTATCGAGGTACTGCGTTCGTTGCACGACAAATGGCTTTTTTCCGAAATGGCGCGCGAGGTGGGAGCACTGGTTCCAGAGACGGTTCGGGTACAATCTCCTGCTCAACTGCGGGAGGCCATGCTACAAGCAAGGGGGTCTGTTGTGCTTAAGCCCGTCTATTCGCGCTTTGCCGCTCATGTACAGATCGTGGCAGACCCGTCCTTTGCGGCAGGGCAGTCTATGCTACCCGAACCGACAGTTGGGCAGCCATGGCTAGTCCAACAGTTTATAAAAGGGAAACAGGTGTGCAGCTACGCGGTTGCTCAGGATGGGCAGCTCGCCTTGTACGCCGATTACGAAACAACACATACAGCAGGGCAAGGTGCCTCGATTCACTTCGCCTATTCATCCCATCCACAGGTAAGAGAATTTGTTAGTCGCTTCGTGCAACGGCATAAGTTAAGCGGACAAATCGCGTTTGATTTCATTGAGAATGAGCAGGGAGAGCTATACGTGATCGAATGCAATCCACGCCTGACAAGCGGTGTGCATTTGTTTACAGGACAGCAAGAGGCTGCGACTGCTTACTTTTCTGATCGGGGAAAAACCGTTGTCCCTGCTGGAAAACAAGCTTGCATGCTAGGGATGGCAATGCTGACATACGGCCTTGCTGGCATGACGAATGGCAAGAAGGCAAAGCGTTGGGTGTGCGACCTGCTTTCTGCGAGGGATGTACTGTTTAGGCGGGATGATCCACGGCCTTTTTTTGATCAGTTCTCCATGTTGGCAGATTTGGCTTGGCAGAGTTTTCGAACGAGAAAAAGCATGATCGCTTGTAGTACGAGCGATATCGAATGGAACGGAGAAGAGTCGTAAGGACGTGAGGAAGAAATGAACAAGCGAGTGCTAGTAACAGGGGCGACAGGGTTTCTCGGACAGAAGCTGGCCACGCGACTGCATGAAATGGGCTATGAGGTGACAGCGCAAGGACGAGACGAGCGAATCGGCCGGGAATTGCAGGAGCAAGGCATTCGATTCCTTCGGGCAGACCTAAAAGATAGAGAAGCCATGCTGAAGGTTTGCCGCGATCAGGACATCGTGCATCACGCGGCTGCTTTTTCCTCCCCGTGGGGAACGTACCGTGACATGTACGAGACGAATGTGACAGGAACCATTCATGTCATCGATGGCTGCAAGCAACACGGCATAGAGCGTCTGGTCCATGTATCGACGCCGAGTATTTATTTTGCTTTTGACGACAAGCTGGGTATTCGCGAAGATGAGCCGATGCCCGTACGGTTTGCTAATACATACGCACAGACCAAATACCAGGCGGAGCTGGAAGTCGACAAGGCGTTTCTTGCAGGGCTTCCGACGATAACGATTCGTCCTCGGGCCTTGTTTGGCCCTGGGGACAATGCCATTCTTCCCAGATTGATCCGCGCCAATGAAAAGAAATTCGTTCCGCTGATCGACGGAGGCAAGGCGATCATTGATTTGACCTATGTGGAAAATGTCGTGGACGCGCTGATCTTGTGCATGGATTCTCCAGCAGACACATTGGGACAGGCTTACAACATTACAAATGGGGAACCAGTGACGATGATTGAGGTGTTGTCAGATGTGTTCCATCGCTTGGGAGTTCCACTGAAAACGCGCGAGCTGCCATATTGGAAGGCGTATGCGGCAGCTTGGGTACTGGAGACACTCTCCAAGACCGTTTTGGGCTATCGCGAGCCGGTTTTGACGCGTTACTCGGTAGGCGTGCTCGCCAAATCACAAACCCTGGACATTTCAAAGGCGAAGCGCGATCTGGGCTATGAACCGCGGGTGAGCATTGCCGAGGGCATCGAGACGTTTACAGATTGGTGGAGGACGCATGATGGACGTTAAACTAACGCTGATGGACACGGGCTACTGCCAGCAGCTCGAGATGTTTTCCCGAAAAGGCGGCCGGATGAAAAACATCCCGTTTCACGCCATCGCAGGGCTTATCGAGCATCCCGTCCACGGCTTGCTGCTCTTTGATACGGGCTATTCGCAGCGCTTTTTTGAAGCCACGAGCAAGCTTCCTTATTCGCTATACGGCAAAATAACGCCGGTATTCTCGGAGGCACATGAGAGTATTTCTGAGCAGCTCGCAGCACGTGGAATCAAAACGACAGATATAGCAGGTATTCTTATTTCCCATTTTCATGCGGATCATATTGGCGGTTTGCGCGATTTTCCGCATGCGCGACTATACTGCTTTGAGAGTGCCTACAACCACGTCAAGGGAAAGACGGGGTGGGCGGCGCTACGGGAGGCGTACTTGCCTGACTTGATGCCTGACGATTTCGAAGAACGGGTGACTTTCATTGATCTGGGAGGGCTAGTGGCATTGCCAGAGGCTTACGCGCCATACGCCGAAGGCTATGATTTATTTGCGGATCAGAGTCTGTACATCGTCGATCTGAACGGACATGCAATCGGGCAGTTTGGTGTGTTCCTGCGCGATCGGGATCATGGGGATGTATTTTTGTGTGCGGATGCCGCTTGGTCGAGTGAAGCCTATCGCGGCAATTTGTTGCCTCATCCGCTGGCTAGGTTGATCATGGCGGATCGACAGGCGTATCGCGAGCATTTGCACAAGCTGCATGTGCTATCCCGCCAACGTCCCGACATGAAAATCATGCCGACACACTGCGGGGAAGTCTGGCAGGCCAGCAGAGGAGAGTTCACATGGAGATCATGACGCTCTTGAAGCAGTATGTAAAAACGAAGTGGCTTGCCCGTCGTTTTTCCTCGCGTGAGCAGCTGGTGAAATGGCAAGAAGCGCAGGTCAGAGCGATGTTGTCTCGCATTTTGCCAGCTTCTCCTTTTTACCGAAAAAGATTGGGAGCGCCAGAACAATGGAGACAGATGGAGCCGATTGATAAAAAGCACATGATGGACCATTTTGACGAGTTGAATACGTGCGGAATCAAGAAGGAAGAAGCATTTGCGATTGGACTGAAAGCAGAAACGACACGCGATTTCACTCCCCAATTAAACGGTGTGACCGTAGGACTATCTTCTGGGACATCTGGTAATCGCGGGCTTTTTCTCGTGGGACCGCAGGAGCAGGCGAAATGGGCAGGGGTGATTTTGGCGAAAGCACTGCCTGGTCAGCTATGGTCGACACAGCGGATTGCTTTTTTCTTGCGAGCGAATAGCAACCTGTATACGGCGGTCAACAGGCGTCGCATTCAATTCTCGTTCTTCGATCTGCAAATACCGCTCGATCAGCACCTTGATCACCTGAATCAGTATCAGCCGTCGGTGTTGGTTGCGCCCGCCTCGATGTTGAGAATGCTCGCGACTGCCCAGCGTCAAGGGAAATTGCGGATATCTCCGATCAAGGTGATCTCGGTGGCAGAAGTGCTGGACCCGTTGGATCAAACATACATCGCAGAAGTGTTCGGGCAGATCGTGCATCAAATTTATCAATGCACAGAAGGGCTGCTTGCGGTGAGCTGCTCACACGGGACATTGCATATCAATGAAGACATCGTGGTGGTGGAAAAGGAGTATCTCGATGAGCAAAAGGAGCGTTTCTTTCCGATCATCACAGATTTTTCCCGGGCGACACAGCCGATTATCCGTTATCGTTTGAACGACATTTTGACGGAAAAACGTACGCCATGTCCGTGCGGCTCTGTGTTTATGGCGCTGGAATCGATTGAGGGCAGGGCAGATGATTTGTTTGTTTTTCGCCATGAAACGGAAGCCCGATGGGTATCGGTCTTTCCTGATTTCATCCGCCGTGCCGTCATTACCTCGTCTGATGCGATAGAAGAGTATACGGTACGGCAGCTAAGCTACGAGCAAGTGGAGGTAGCACTGCTCATGCAGGATGGAGACGGACCGTCCACGCAAGAGCAGGAGCGAGTACGCCAAGGTCTGGAGCGAGTCATTGCCGATCAGCAAGGACAATTGCCTGCGATTGTGTTTGCACCGTACGAGTTGAATCTCGGTACGAAAAAATTGCGGCGGGTAGAGAGGATGTTTGTTCAAGGTGAGCAGGCCATTGATTGAATGGTATGAAGGGGCCGCGGCGGGGCAAATCCCTTGGGAACAGGCGCAGGATGCCGACTACGTCAAAAGCTATTTGTTGCCCATGATGACGGAACAACCATCCCGCTATGTGCAAAATGTACAGACGCGGATGCATGCACTCCGTGTAGGTGATCGGATCATGCCTGTAACGGTGAACGATACCGAGTACGACAATTCGTATGTCAGTTCGGTGTTTACCCATTACGTGACGTACGCGAAGGAAGAGCTAAGTATGCTCGATTCAGGGGTGCTTAGGCGGGTATTGTCGACTGTACTCACAGGGCTTGGACGCTGGATGAAAAAAAGTCAATGCAACCAAATGGTCATCGTCAACAATTGGCTGTTATCGACGAATCTGTATCATGATGTGCGTGCAGATGAAGTGAAGGACATTACGGAAAACTGCATCCAAAAGTTCCCCGGTCATATTATCGCATTTCGATCTGTTTGTCGCAGGCTATATCCGGATTTCCACAAGGGACTCGTAGAGAAGGGCTATCTCATGGTTCCCAGTCGCTACGTCTACCTGTTTCACCCCGATTGGCCAGCGCAGGGCAAGTGGCGGGTCCGCAATACGCTCAATCGCGATCGGAAAATGCTTGCCAAATCCGGCTATCGCATCCTGCGTCATGAGGAACTGGGAGAACAGCATGTCGAGCGAATCGTTGCTTTATATAACGCGCTGTATCTGGATAAATACTCCCAGCATAATCCACAGTTTTCGGTGGAGTTCGTCCGACTGGCGATGCAAAAGAGGACATTGACCCTCATCGGCTTGGAAAAAGACGGACGGTTGGACGGCATTCTTGGCTATTTTGAGCGAAATGGTGTGATGACGACGCCGCTATTCGGCTATGATACGACGCTTCCCAAAGAGACCGGGCTGTATCGGATGCTGTCGTGCCTCTTGGTACAAGAAGCAGAGAGCAAGGGCATCCTGCTCCATCAAAGTGCGGGCGTAGGTGCTTTCAAAGCAGACAGGGGAGCCGAGGGGGAACCGGAATATACAGCGGTGTATGTCAAACATTTGCCGTATTATCGTCAAACGGTCTGGAAGGTGCTCGCTGTTTTGCTGAATCAAATCGGGATCAAAATGGTAGAGAAGTACCGACTGTAAACCATTTGCACACTTCGACCCTCATCGAACTAACTGTCAGGTACACTACATGTAAGTAGAAACAAGTAGCTTGCCTGAAACGGGGGAACAACGCCATGAATCGAATTTTGTTCGGGATACTTGTCGTCGTGACGACATCATTGATGGGCTCGTCTTTTGCGGTGGGGAAAATTGGATTGGCCTATTTTTCATCATTGCTGCTGGTAGGACTGCGTTTTACGTTAGCAGGACTGATCATGGGAGCGTGGGTATGGAAAAAGCCGCTTCCGAAGTCGGCAGGTGAATGGGGGAAGCTATGTTTGATCGGATTTTTGCAGACGGCCGCCGTCATGGGATGTATCTTTTTGAGTCTGCGTACAATTACAGCAGGTGAATCCTCGATCCTGACGTTTATGAACCCACTGCTCGTGGTCATATGGGGAACGTTGTTTCTAGGAATATCTTATCGGTTGACGCAATGGATGGGCGTTCTGATTGGATTGTTTGGGGTGTTCATCACGCTTGGCTTCCATCTGCAATGGGAGACAGGGACGTTGTTCGGCATCGGGTCCGCCCTTGCGTGGTCAATTGCTACGATTCTCGTCAAAAAGTGGGGAGTCCGCTTCAATGTGTGGGTGATGACTGCCTATCAGATGTTGTTCGGAGGAATTCTTCTCCTTGTTATGGGGTTCACGCTGGAAACGCCGAAGCTGATTGTGACACCGACCGCTGTGTTCGTCGTCCTTTGGCTCGCGATTATGGCTTCCATTGTGCAGTTTGCGACGTGGTTTTACTTGCTGAATCACGGAGATCCGGGCAGGACGAGTGCTTTCTTGTTCCTCGCTCCGTTCTTCGGTGTTTTGTCGGGGTGGTTGCTGCTCGGTGAGGTCGTGCAATGGCATGTGTATATGGGCGGATTGTTGATTTTCGCAGGGATTTTCCTGGTGAATTGGACGTTTGCTCCGCGAAGGCAAATGAGTGAAAAAGCACAGCTGGCAGAGTAGCTAGCTGTGCTTTTTGCATTCATCCACATGCAGTCCGAACTCGGTCATAAATCCAGAGCTGCCTAACGGCGTGACACGGACTGCTCTCCCTCCTGGCACTCGCTCGATCCAGCCAAGCTCAAAAAAGCGGTTAGTGAGTGAGGCCCCGAGGCTGCCTGCCAAGTGGTGGCGACGCTCGCTCCAATCCAAACACGGACGGGCAAAACGACGCCTGCTCTTCGGCTTGGCCAAAAGGTCTACGCCGAGTGATTGTAGCTTATTTTTTCCGGCTTCACTGAGCACGTAGTCTTGACCGGATGCTTCAATCAACTGCAATTCCAACATTCTCTGCGTCAGGGCAACGCCCACTTCGCCTGCGAGATGGTCGTAGCAGGTGCGAGCATAGCGGATGGCTCGCAATTGGTCGGACTCGCGCAAGGAACGAACCGGCTTAGGTGCAGCGATAGTCATTAACGATTCCATGGCTTGGGCGACTTCGGGGTTGGCTAGGCGATAGTAGCGATGTCGGCCATGCGATTCGCTGACCAAAAGACCGCCTTCCACCAGCTTTGCCAAATGCGTGCTTGCTGTTTGGGGGGTGACTTTTGCGTTTCGGGCGAGTTCACTGGCGGGGAGTGCCTTACCGTTCATCAGGCTGACCAGGATGGAGACACGGGATGGTTCTCCTATGAGAGATGCGACCTCTATAATATTCGGACTGGTACTCATCAGACAGTGGACCTCCTCATCATTTTTCTCTTCTTACCCATGACTCTAGCAGATTCTTACAGTGAAAAAAACAAGAGATGTTCCGTAAATAGTTGTTGTAAAATATATCCAAACGAGATTGGGGGAGATCCACATGGAGACCAAGCAATGGCGAGTAGGAATTTTTTTGTTTGACGATGTGGAGGTGTTGGATTTTGCAGGTCCGTTTGAAGTATTCTCGGTGACATCTATGGAAAATGGCAGCCATATACCTTTTCGTGTAAAAACGGTATCGGAAAAAGGGAACATGATTCAAACGCTAAATGGTCTAAAGGTTCAACCTGATTACAGTTTTGCCAATATGCCTGTTTTTGATATTCTCATCATTCCTGGTGGGATAGGTGCGAGGGAACGAGAAGTACATAATGAACAAGTAATCAACTGGATTCGTGAACAAATGCAGCAGGTGGAGCTGATGGCCTCTGTCTGCACAGGAGCTTTTTTACTGGCAAAAGCAGGCATATTATCGGGCAAAAAAGCAACGACCCATTGGGCCAGTCTCGATCGAATGGAAAAGGAATTTCCAGAAGTCGTTGTGCAAAAAGGAGTAAAATTCGTGGATGAAGGAAATATCGTGACATCTGCTGGGATCTCAGCGGGTATCAATATGTCTTTTCATATCATCAAACGATTAGTAGGCGCGGAAGTAGCAGAACAGACTGCGAAGATAATGGAGTATGATATTGTCCTCTAAATGAAAGCGGCAGTCCATCTTTTTGGATACAAGAAAAAGGGATGGACTGCCACTGATGAACAGCTATACGATCATTTCGCGGTAATGCTTTCGCCTTGACGCGGATTCAATCCGTTCTCCCATTGCACGCGAATGGATTTGCTGTTGAACAAATCTTTGCCGTCAGAAACCTGATAATGCAGATGAGGCTCGCTGGAATTACCAGAGTTGCCGCATACCCCAAGCAAATCCCCTTTCTTCACATGATCGCCAACCTTTACCTTGGCGGAGCCTTCCTTCAAATGGGCGAAGTAGCTGAATTCTCCGTTGCCATGATCGAGGATGACGACGTTGCCAGCGGGCTGCTGCGCGTTCATCGCTCCGACAGGGACATTATCCTTGATATCATTGATGACATGCACGACGGTTCCTGCCTGCGGTGCGAGTATTTCTTGCCCGAATGCGAAATAGCTCTCGTTTTTCGCAGGATCACCTTTATAGGATAATCCGTCTTTGACCTGAATCAGATCGTATGCATAGCGTTGACTTTCCACCTCGTAGTGATAGTTTGAAAGGACATTCTGACCTCCCCAGAACACATACCACTCACCTGTAAACGGGGCGCTATACGCCAGCTTTGTCAAAGCATTGTCGGTGTCAGGGTAGCTTTGCAATGGCTTTAATAAAACGCCTGTAATGATCCCTTTTTCATCCGTCGTAAGGACGAGACCCCGTTTGGCGTCCTGATCCACCCAGGTATCATAATAGCTGCCGTTTACGTACGTGTGGGAATGGTGATTCCACGACTTCAACCCCTTGCTAAAAGCAGTATACCCTTCTACAAATTGTGCTTTTGAAACCTGCTGTTTGAATGACGAGCTTGTTTGCTCATACACATCCTCTATTTTTCCGTTATGGAGAGCTTGCACAAAAGATTCCGTTTTAACCGTCATCGACTTTGCACCTTCTTCTTTCTTTGTGGGGGATTCAGTAGTAGAGGGTATTGCGGTTGCTTCTGATTGCACAGCACATCCTGTCAACAGAATTGCTCCTACACCGAGTGAAATCCAAACTTTTTTCATGTTGCCACTCCTATCTTGTTTTAAGCGCTAGCTCTATTATAGAAAGCCACTCTTATCGGACATGAAACGCTACCTTACAGGATGCTTAAATCGAACGTACGCAAAATTATGATTCCGTTAAGGTTGTTGTGGACACGCGCTGACACTACGCATGATAAAATGGAGGATAACGCAAAAGCGCAAAAGGAGCGAAGTGATCGTGAAAGATGCAACTATCCTTCTCGTGGACGATGAGCAAGCCATTCTCCAATTGCTTGAGACCGTACTGCACAAAGAAGGATTCCACTCGATCGACAAGGTGAAAACGTCTGAGGAGGCGCTCTGTGCATGCGAACGAAAAGGCTATGACCTGATCGTCTTGGACGTAACGCTTCCGAACATGAGCGGCATAGAAGCATGTCCATTCATCCGCCGTCTGACTGATGCGCCGATTTTGTTCCTGAGTGCGAGAGATACCGATTTTGACAAGCTGACCGGATTTGCCGTTGGTGGGGATGATTACGTGACGAAGCCGTTTAATCCGATGGAAATCGTCGCACGTATCAAGGCATTGCTTCGTCGTACGCGCAAACTGAACCCGGTCGTACCGACAGCACCCGTTCAAGGGGTCTATGATTTTGGTCGTTTTCAAGTCTATGAAGCAGCAGGGGAGCTCTATGTGGAGGGGAAAGTCATTCCTTGTCCGTCCCTTGTTTTTCAACTGTTGCTA
This sequence comes from Brevibacillus sp. AG, assembly GCF_028369215.1. Classification (NCBI taxonomy): domain Bacteria; kingdom Bacillati; phylum Bacillota; class Bacilli; order Caryophanales; family Paenibacillaceae; genus Brevibacillus; species Brevibacillus sp. AG. The sequence goes on from NZ_JAQMYO010000006.1 coordinate 383,518, forward strand.
TTTTTGTGTAAAAATCCGAATCGGATATATTCGAAAAGCGAGCTGTACGAACGAGTATGGGGCGTGAATAGCTTACGTGATGACAACACCATCATGGTACATATCCATCGGATTCGGGAGCGCATCGAGCCCGATCCAGCGCAACCCGAGTTTTTGGTGAACGTCAGGGGACTCGGGTACAAAATGGTGAAAAAGGGCCTTCCTTATGAATATTAAGAGCAGAATCGCGCTCCATCTGATCATGTGGCTGGTGCTGGTTGGCCTCATCCTCTTTGTGTTAGCCGGGTTTACGTTATATTGGACGCTTGAAGAAATGACAAAGGTACAGTCCTCACGTGAATTTGAGAGTGTCGGCTTGCAGCGGCTGATCCAGACCATTGAAGTAGAGGGAGAGGATGTACGTTTTGACCCGAAGCTGTTGGAGAAGGTGCGAGAAAGCGGAGGGTGGCTTCAGCGGATTGATGAAAAGGGTTATGTCACCGACTCTTTCTTTACCCCGCCTGACGTACCCAGTTATTACGGTCCTGGTCAATTAACGGCTTATTGGCTCCGAAAAAGCCCGTTTCCGTATCGATTATCGTTATGGATACAGGAAAAAGACGGCGTGGTACACACCTTGCTGTATGGGATGACGAACCGCGATGACGATTTTTTGCAGCAGATGATTAAGGAGGCTGATCTGAAAAATAACGAGATCATGCTTCCTCTAAGCACCCAAAACCAACTGAAGAGTAAAGAGGGCTGGGTACAACTCCTGGACCCGAAGGGAGCAGAGCTGGCTTCATTCAATAAGCCTGCAAAAGCGATCAAAGATTTCTCTGTGGAAGAGCTGGCGCTACGCTCGATATACCCGGATCGCTACGGAGCAACAATCGTATCGCATTATGATCAAAAAAGCGGCCAAACCTGGGTACTCAGTTATCCGTTGCCAGGAACGACTCCCGGGGAAGAACCGCTATTGACACCGGAAAGTAAGGCCCTTTTCATCGGAATGGGCATGTTACTCTTATCGGCGATGTTCGTCTTCGGGATTGTGTCCTACTTGTTCGGACAGCGATTTGGCGCACCGATTGTTCACGTATTACGGTGGCTGACCTTTCTGCGTGGAGGAAAGTACGAGGAGCCTGCCAATGCGGATGGTGTTCCACTCAGCCAAGACAAGCGAGGGAAGAGAAAGCGCAAATATCGTATCTACCAAGATGTGATTGACTCGATGGATTCCTTGTCACAAACGCTTTACCGCAACGAAAAGCTGCGCCAAGAAACGGAGCGATTGAGAAATGAGTGGATCGCAGGCGTTTCCCATGATCTAAAAACGCCGTTGTCCTCTGTCAAAGGGTACGCGCATCTGTTAGGAAATGCTGAGTATACGTGGACGACAGAAGAGGTACATACTTTCGCGAAAATTATTTTGGACAAGTCAGCGTATATGGAAGACTTGATCAACGATTTGGCGCTGACGTATCGATTGAGGAACGGACAAGGAGCTCCTTCAGTAGAGCTCGTTGACCTGAATGGTTGCACGGCTGAAGCCATTACGGAAGCAGCCAAACATCCCTTGTACCCGGAAGGCTGCGTCCGGTTTACCCCCTCTGCCGAGCCTGTTTACATGCTCATCTACAAGCCTTGGTTTCAGCGAATCGTGGATAATCTGGTTGCCAATGCCTTGATTCATAATGAGAGCGGTACAATTGTATCCATCAGCGTACAGGCTGTCGAGCCATCAACAGTTGTGCTCATTTTTAGCGACAATGGTAGTGGGATGGATGAAGAAACAGCAGATCGACTATTTGAGAGGTATTATCGTGGCACAGACACCGAGTCCAGGACGGAAGGCTCTGGTCTTGGGATGGTCATTACTAAAGCATTAGTGGAAGCGTTTGGTGGTTCCCTCGAAGTGAAAACTGCTGTCGGGCAGGGGACGACGATTGCGATTACGTGGGAAGCGGAGCAACCGCCTCGGGCTTAAATAGGTTTTGATGGAGAAGAAAAGGCTGCGTTTTGCGAGGTCAGGGTTGACCAGCAAAGGCAGCCTTTTTCGTTTGCAAGATTATATGGTTACACCTTAAATTGCTGAATCGATTCATGCAGCTCGTCTGCCATTTTTGACAAGGAAGCAGCAGAAGACGAAATTTCCTCCATAGAGGCTAATTGTTGTTCAGCAGCAGCGGAAATGTTTTGTGTTCCGAAAGCCGTTGTCTCAGCAGTGGAGGCAATAGTTTCAATGGAATGGACAGCTTGCTCTGCTCCGGTCGTCATGTGATGAGTGGCTGTGGTCACTTGCTGAATTTGACGTGCTACTTCTGTCGTTCCAGACAAAATTTCCTGGAAGGCCTTGCTGGCTTCATGTACGACTTCGATTCCAGCCGAAACCTCAGATGTCGTCGTTTCCATCACGTATACGGCTTTGTTCGTATCGACTTGAATCGCGCTAATGAGATCTTTAATCTGCTGAGTAGATTTTGCTGATTGCTCGGCCAAGATACGTACTTCATTGGCAACGACAGCAAATCCACGTCCATGCTCTCCAGCACGGGCCGCTTCGATTGCAGCGTTTAGCGCCAACAGGTTCGTTTGTTCAGCAATCGAGGTGATGACCTCAACAATTTTACTGATTTCCGAAGAGCGGTGACCAAGCATTTTGATTGAATCTGCCAACTCAAGAACAGTAGTGCTGATGGAATTCATTTGAGCGATGGCACCGTCAATCGCTTGATTGCCGCTTGAGACCAGCATGTTCGCTGTATCGACTGTCAGAGAGACTTGTTCGCTACTGGATGCAATTTGTTGCAGACGCGAAGACATGTCGTTGATCGTTTTGACGGTTCCATCGATCGTTTTGGATTGATCCTCTGCTCCGAGGGCGATCTCTTGCATCGTGACGGCAATTTGCTCGGTTGCCTTGCTCGTCTGTTCTGCACTCGCCGTCAGCTCCTCAGAGGTAGAAGCGACATGCAGAGAGCTGATGCGGACATGAGAAATGAGCTGGCGCAAATTCTCTGTCATATGGGTCACGTCATGTACCAATTGCCCAATTTCATCACGGTTTTTTATCACGATGTCTTTCCCTGATAGATCACCACCGGCAATTTCTTTCACGCGCTCAGCAACCAAGGAGATGGGCTTGGAAATGAACCCGGAGGCATACCATGAGACGACGAATCCGACGATCAAGGAGATTCCCAGCACGATCATCAAATCAGACAGCACTTCTTCGGCAGGGGCATTGAAATCTTCCATGTAGCTGCTGGCGCTTACGATCCATCCCCAGTGAGGGTCTAGTTTGGAGTAGGCGATTTTTGGATAGAGAACATCTGGCTCCGTTGGCTTCAACCACTGATAGTATGTAAAGCCGCCACCTTCCTGACCGCGCTTAATCATTTCTTGGGTAAAAAAGATACCGTCAGAATCTTTTGCATCCCACTGATTCTTCCCCTCAATCGAAGGAGAGGCCAGCATGACACCTTTCTCATCCAGAACGAACATGTATCCACTAGCACCAGTATCGATATTTTTGTTAATGGAGCGGGTTCCATCCGATTGCTTAGGTCCGAGGATGTGAATTTTTACTTGCTCTTGTGCATCTTCTTTGCTGATTTTGCCAGATTCGACTTGTTTCTGGAGAACATCAATCATTTCAATCGTCAAGTTCACGTTGTTTTTTAAGATGCGACTGCCCATATCGTCCAAGCTGTAGCTCGCAGAATAATAGCCCTGAATTCCAATGTTAAGGCAAGGAATCGCCATTAGCAGGAGACATAACAGGATGAGTTTGGTACGAAGAGAGCTTGAACGGGAGAACTTGGCTGTTTTCATAAAGAACACCTCGTTGGTCCATAGTATTTGATCTAGAAAAGAAAACACCAAGATGATTGCCCTAGACTTACGTCCTATATCGACAATATGAAAACGTTTTTATAGAGGAATTTTAAAAAATCCACAAAAAAATTATATAAGTAAATGTTGCTGCATGTATGAGCAGATTCGAAAGCAGTACAGACCAGCAGGAAATGGTATGATAGGAGGATAGAACGCTTACGGATGGAGGCTATCCAATGAAATTTATCGATAATCAAGGGATAACAGATCCACGGATCAATTTGGCCATTGAGGAATACGCCCTGAAGCATTTGACCAACAGTGACGACTACTTGCTGTTTTATATCAATGAACCTTCTATTATTATCGGAAAAAACCAAAACACAATTGAAGAGATCAATTCGACCTATGTAGAGGATAACAACATTCACGTCGTTCGCAGACTGTCTGGCGGTGGTGCTGTTTATCACGATCTGGGCAATCTCAACTTCAGCTTTATTACGAATGATGACGGCGAGTCCTTCCACAATTTCCGCAAATTCACGGCTCCTGTAGTACAAGCCTTGAAAACATTAGGGGTAGAAGCAGAGCTGACTGGACGAAATGACATACAGGTCGGGGAACGGAAAATTTCTGGCAATGCGCAGTATTCAACCAAAGGACGCATGTTCAGCCACGGCACGCTGCTTTTTGATTCGGAGATGGAAAACGTCGTGTCTGCGCTGAAGGTAAACGCAGAGAAGATCCAGTCCAAAGGGATCAAATCCATTCGCAGCCGCGTCGCCAACATTTCGGAGTTTTTGGTGAATAAGATGACCATTGAAGAGTTCCGGCTGGCGATACTTCGTTCGATTTTTGGAGAAGGAGAGATCGAAGAATACAAGCTGACTGACGCGGATTGGGAGAAAATCCACGAGCTTTCCCGTTCCCGTTACCAGACTTGGGAGTGGAACTACGGCAAGTCACCGAAAAGCAATTACCGTCAATCCAAGCGTTTCGATATCGGCACCGTGGAGATTCAGCTTGATATTGAGAAAGGCAGAATGAAAGAAGCGAAAATATACGGGGATTTCTTCGGTGTACGTGATGTAGCAGAGCTGGAAGCAGTGCTGCGAGATACGCCGTATGATCGTTCCTCTATCAGTGAGCGACTGGCCGATATCAATCTTCAGGAGTTTTTCGGGCAGCTGGATCAAGCGTCTTTTGTCGATCTATTACTCGTTTAAAAAGTACGTCAAAAACCTAACTTTTGTTAGGTTTTTTTCATTTCCTCCTCTGATAGCATTAGTTTGCATGATTTTGTCATACAAAAGAAAAAGAGGGGGTATTTACATATGAGCAAAAAGCAGCCAAAGGCCAAAATCATTCTAACGGCTGTTGTTTCCACCGGTTTTTTGCTTTCTTTTGTCGGCAATGCCTATGCAGCCGTTTCTTATCCGATTAAAGAAAGGCAGACAATCGGCATAGCCAGTCCGTCAGTAGCAGAAGACCAAACAGATGAGGAAGTTCGAGAGGCATCAGAGGAAGTAGTAGAAGACGAGAACCAGTCAGGGGAGTCCTTGCTAGAGTCAGAGGAGCATACAGCGACCAACGGCTTCATTGCCTATCGATTGGAGACAGCTCCAGACAAGGCACCTGTTGCAAAGGATTTCCGTTTGACGGCCGCTATAGATGATCGAGATCCCACTCGAATCAAAATCAAAAACTTTGTCTGGCTAGAGGAAGAACAGCTTGTATTGCTCAGTTTTTCACCGATTCGTGCAGCGAAAAAAGAACAGACGGTTTCCCTGCGCTTGCAGTATGACGGCGAAGAAGAGGAATTAGAACCATTCGTAATCGCCGAAAGAGGGACGAAAGCAGAGCGGATTGAGCTGGTAGCAGTCGCAGAGGATGCCCGGCTATCTACCAAAGATCATACGGATAAGTCGCTAACGCTGATCGCCGTTGCATTTGATGAAAATGACCGCATCGTTACTGGACGGGAGCTGTTCTGGAGCTCTAGCAATAGACGAATTGCCTTCGTCAACTTTGAGGGCAAGGTAACAGCCAAGAAAGAAGGCCTGGTAGAAATTACGGCAAAAATGGACGAGGCGGAGGCCGTCTTTGAGATAGCTGTAGATGGAGCCGAATTGCCTGATTTGCCCGCGCTTTCTGTCAGCGAGGCGGTGATAGAAGAGGCAGGAGCAAATGATGGCAGCATCACGGCAAAACAAACGCTTAAGCTGTCTAACGGCAAGTTCCTTGGTGAATTGTCTGCCGATGATATCGAGGTACATAATCTGCCTGACGGGCTGGATATTGAGAGCAAACAAGAGAGTGACGACGAGCTCACCATTTTGTTTACAGGACAGGCCAGGAAGCATACAGGCGCGGACAATGTAAAAGAGGTCAGCTTCACGATCGACAAGCGAAACATCAAGCGCGCACAGGAAGATGTCACGAGTGACAGTTTTTCCATTCGTTTCAAAGACCCCGTCATTGTGATTCCGTCCCCAATCGATCCTCCGCCGATCCCGGCTCTGCTAAAAGCGAAGAGAGCAGTCGAAGAGCTGTTTACGGATGGGAAAAAAGAAGAACTGCGCCCAGGCACGACACAGAAACAGATCGATGATGCGAAGAAGCTGGTCGAGGGGCTGGACAATCGTGTATCAGAAAAGCCGGGTCTGCTCGCCGATATTGAGAAGGCACAGGAGCAGTATGACGACTTGTTGCTAGTCGAAGCAAAAAAAGCCGTTCGTGACCTGTTCACCGATGAAAACCAGACAGGGCTAAAACCAGGAGTGACACAGAGCACGATCGATGCAGCGAAGGAAAAGGTAGAAAAGCTGAAAGACGGCTCGGAGACAAAGGTATTGCTGTTAGCGGATATCCAAAAGGCGCAAACGTTATTGGACAACGGGAAAGATTTGTTGAAAGAAGTAAAGCAAGCAGTAGAGGGTCTATATACAAATAATGATATGGTTGAACTGAGGCCCAAGGTTACTCAGGAAATGATCGATGCGGCCTTTGCCAAGGTCGAGCTTCTGAGTGAGGGCCCAGAAAAAACACACTGGATGTCCTATATATCAAAAGCACATTTGTTGTTCAACAACCCACGAATAGATCGCTTGCCTGATGCCGAGATCGAGCTGCCGATTGCTCCGACCCAGTCTCGTCAAGTTACGATTGCCGACAAGTGGGAGCCAGCAATGGACAAGAGGGCATTGAGCGAATATCTTGAGGTATCTGTAAAAAATCAGCCCCTCTCGTATCGTTATGACAACCAGTTGGACCGTTTTGTGATCAATGAAAAGGAATACATCACCGTCGAGGTCGACGAGTCAATGCTGGAAATGACCCATGGAGATTATGGAGTGACGATCAAGGCAAAGCCAACGGTAATAGAAGATGACAACTCTTATGCAGTGTTTAAGCTGTATCGGGGTGAAAATTTGTTGGATACAGAGGAGATCAGTGTCGGATTTGACGCTACCCCCCCACAATTGTCTCCAGACGTCACCTGCGAGGGAACAACCTATACCTTGTCAGCGTCAGAACCACTTCGAAATGACCCGAACCCCAATTTGAGAATGTTATTCTCACCTTCCGGGAATTTTGACGACAAGAGAGAGGTAACGGCGTATGCCAAATTCCAGGTGTCAGGAAACACCATTCGCGTAACGTTCCAGGATTCGTTCTACACCACGTACGGGTCTCTCATCACGGAACAGAGCAAGGTTTCCTTTGACCCAGGCTTCTTGAGGGATAAGGCCGGAAATCTTATACAAGGTACAGCAACAGCACCTGTAAAACCCAAACAATGAGCAAGCCAAAGTCCATCGAGGAGGTACGAACATTGCAACTAGAGGAACTGACTGCTAGCACTGCACGGGCGTATAAATCGTTAGTGCACCCCAAACACCTGGAGTGGTTGGACCAGATCAACGGCTCATCAGTTTGGGGATTCGGGGCTTCTAACAACAATCAGCCTGCGGGCATCGTGTTGGGGCGATCCGCTGTAAACGAAGGACAGGCCAAGATCATCGAGCTAGTGGTAGCAGAGGGGCATCAACGGCGGGGAATGGGCATGAAGCTGCTGTGGCACGCTGAGCAAAAAATGAGAGAGCAAGGCAGCAGCGATGGACAGTTCGCTGGGTTCATCAAAGCACAAGATTTTTCATGGCTCTCCAAAATTGCGATCAGGGAAGGCTGGCAGTTGCCAAAGGTAAAAACCTATATGTACACACTCGGCTCGATGCGGTTGGGTGAATGCCATTGGATGGAGAGGCTGGCACTCCCCGAAGGTTTTACCCTCTTTCCCTGGAAAGACCTGACGCCAGCAGAGCGACTGGACATTGAACAGGGAGAAGGGCAATGGTACACACCGCTGTTGTCTCCGTTTTTTGAAGAAGGAAAATTCGATCCTGATTACAGTACAGGCTTGCGCTATCAGGGGGAAGTCATTGGCTGGGTGATCGTACAGCGAATGGCTGGTAATATGCTTTTGTACAAAACGATGTTCGTACAGGAGAAGTATCAGCAGCAGGCAAGAGGAATTGCGCTGTTGATGAAAACCATTGCACAGGCTCAGCCAGCATTTCCCTTTGGCATTTGCTTTATCGAGCATGAAAACGAGCCCATGCTGCGGTTTATGGAAAGAAGATTGGGTCCGACGATTTTGCATCGGAAGCTCTGGATTGAAACGACGAAGGTGCTGGCACTGCAATATGCAGATCACCTGTGCTAAATGGATGGAAAGCTTCCTGTATTTGCAGGAAGCTTTCCATTTTACCTCGTATTAATTTTGCGAATTCTGGTCCTTGCCCTCATTTTCTACCGAAAAGTGGAACAGACTTTCTTGAAGCTGGTCAGCGGTATTACTGAGAGACTCAGCTGCTTGCGCAATCTCTTTCATCGCTGTCAGCTGTGATGTTACTGATTGTTTTACCTCCCGCGTATGTTCGGAAGCGGAGCGACTGATCGCAACGATCTCGTTCATGGAAGCAGCCACTTCCTCCGTTCCCGCCGAGATTTCTTCCGTAGATGCAGAAACCTCTTCGGTCTGTCCAGTAATCTCAACGATATTTCGGTAGATGCCCCCAACCATTTCTCCTGCTTGCTCGATCAGATGCACGCCTTGCTCCACTTCTTTTACGCCTGATAAAAGAGTTGCAGCAGCTTTGTCGGTCATGGACTGAATATCATGTATCATGCTGGTGATATCCCCAAGGGAGTTCGTTGTTTGTTCCGCCAACTTTTTCACCTCGCTCGCCACGACAGAGAAACCTCTGCCGTGTTCGCCCGCGCGAGCCGCTTCAATCGAGGCGTTTAATGAAAGCAATTGCGTTTGCATGGCTATCTCATTGATGACTGCCACAATGGTTCCGATTTGTTTGGTCATTTGTTCCAGCTTGTCCATGTCTTCTGAGGATTGACCTACTGTTTTGCGAATACCGTGCATATGGGTGACAACCTGCTGCAACAAAAGATTCCCTTGTTCTGCGATTACCTGTGAGTCCTGGGTTAAGGCGGAGACCTCAGTTGCAGATGTAGCTACTTGTTGGACCCCTTCCGCCATTTCGTTCATCGCGAGCGCCGTCTGCTGCGCCCCTTCATGCTGAGATTCTGTCCCTCGCATGATACTGCTCATCGCCGCATCGATTCGGTTGCCCATCTGTGCGGCTTCTGCCGAGACTGCCGTCAATTGCTGTGAAGAGCCTGCAAGAATCGCAACTGTGTCATGCGCCTGCTGAATCGTAGTGCGGAACGAATCGATCATCGTATTCAGACTATCCGCAGCGACCCCCAGCTCGTCCCGGGAAGAATCACGCCAATTCACAGTCAAATCGCCCGTGGACAATACCTGAAGGACTGTAGTCAAGCCTAACAAACGCTTGAGAAGACGGCGAGTCAAGATATAGACCACAAGTACAAGTCCGCTGCCTGATAAAACCATCCCCACCAGTAGGATCGTGTTGTATTGCTCCAGTTCTGCCAGCGCTTCTTTTACGGAAATGGTTGCCCCAACGGACCACCCGGTTATAGGGATGGGAGAGTAGGCAACATATTTTTTTACACCATCGATGTCGGCTTCCTCAATCCCGCTTTCGCCCTTAATCATTTTGGTGGCGATACGGGCACGATCCCCTTCCTGCTCTGTAAACTTGGCTTTCATCACCAATTCAGTCTGCGGATGATACAGGACCGTACTGTCGTCGGACAGCAGGAAGTTGTATCCCGACTCTCCCAGCTTATAGACGTTCATGATTTCCGGCAGCTTGTCCAGCAGCAGGTCAATTGCAACAAATCCAAGGACTTTTCCTCCGTCTTTAACAGGCAGAATGGCACTGATAACCAGCTTGCCAGTCATCGCATCCACATAAGGATCGGAAAACCATACATCGTCCTTTGCTCCAGCCTCTTCATGCCATGGGCGTGTTTGGATATCCCAATCCGGTTTGGAAAGTGTCTTCCCGTTCCCCAACAAAAAGTTCCCTCGTTCATGGGCAATCCATACCAACGACAGCAGCGGGTCTGTGCCAGCTATCGCATCAAGAGAAGCCATCACATCCTGATAACGCGTATCCGTCTGAACGGTATCCCTGTCTAGGTCGGAACCAAGCAGCTTGAGAAACTGTTGATTGGTCGCCATTTGCCGTACCAGAACCGCTTTCTCCTCTAACAGAGCATCTACATCTGCGACAATACTTTCGCTGTTCTTCTGGAGACTTTTTTCAACATTGCTCACAATTAACGCGCGTGTTTCTGAATAAATCCAGTAGCCCAACAAAGAAAAGGTAATGAGGATGACGCATGTCAGCAATAAAATCATTTTGAATGAGATAGTGTTACGCCATGCCATAAAATTCCTCCATTGTCTGCATCTCTGCGTTAATATATTAGATAGTTAATGGATACCCTGAATTCGTTTATGTCGAAACATGGCGAATTTAACCAATTCTCCTACCAAATAAAAAAAATGGATAGAGATCCAGGGTTAGCTGAATTTCTATCCATAAATTTTGTGGGACGCAAGACAGTAGTTAATTCACCTTTGTAGTTCTTTCTTACATGGACGGAACTTTTCTTCCACTCGGTTGTTGCTTTGTGACGGAACGGTATTGTAGTTGCTTTCTTTGGAAGTGGTTGTTCCCGATCAGGGCCAGAATCACGAGCAAGGTGCCACACAATTCGTAACGGCTAATCTCATAACCTTGTAACGCCATCATGGCAAAGGTCGTGATCGGAACCAGGTTGATAAACAAAATGCCGTTGAGCGGAGTGAGTAGCTTGATGCCTGCATTCCAGCTCAAAAGAGCTACAAAACCGGGTAAAAGAACCATGAACGCCATTTCGTACTTGATGGACATCACCGTTTCGACGGTAGGAACCGGAAGCCATTGAAAGAGTGAAGCAGTCGTGACAATCACGAAATTCAATCCTGTTCCTAAGAGACACGTCAACGTGGAGTAGCGAAGTGTAGACCACGTGCTAAAACGCCCGCCGCCGATCGAGTAGACGACCCAACCCACGACACCAATGAAAATGAAGAACAACGGAATCAAATGCTCACTTGCTGTAGTAAAGAAGGTAAGATTGCCATTGGTAATAACAAGGACAGCGCCGACCAAAGCTATCAGAATCGTCGCCAAAGTATAGTACGGTGGCAGCTTTCTAGTAGTAATGGACAAAAGTACAATCGAGATCATCGGCATGAGCACTTCCATAATGGACGCTGCAATCGTGCCGGGCTCTCCCATCAAATCCTGCCCGAGAAATACTCCCATATTGTAGACGGTAAACGCCATTGTTCCAAAAAATAGCAGAGACTTCCCGCGCCCCTCAAGACGAAAAGCAGACAAGCCTTCTTTTGCCCAGAGCAAACCGCACAAAATGATCGTTACGAAAAAATAGCGAAGAAATGAGAAGTAAAATGGATCGATCTCTTGCAGCGCGATGTGCGCAACTGGAAACATTGCCCCCCATGACATACTGGCCACCATGCAGAAAATAGACCCCAAAAGTAGTTGCTTGTTCATTAAGCGATTTCTCCCTTTCAATCTGAAGCTGACAAAGTTGACTTACCACATCATACTGGATGGAAATATGTTAGTATAATGATTGATAATAACTTTATGTATCATTTTCAGTGATAGATGAAAGAAGGGGGAGAAACGTGGAGATCAACGATTTGAAAATATTCCAGATGGTCGCCACTTTAGGCAGCGTGAGCAAGACCGCCGCCGAGCTAAGTTATGTTCAGTCGAATGTGACTGCGCGGATCAAGCTGCTGGAAAAAGAGCTGGGGACACCTTTGTTTTATCGCAACAAGCGAGGCATGACCTTAAATACAGAAGGGAAGCGCCTGCTCGAATATTCGCGAGAAATCATCGCCAAATTCGAAGAAATGCAAAAGTACTTTCATCGGGCTTCCGAGCCGTCCGGTGTGCTGGAGGTTGGGATGGTCGAGACGATCAATGCCCTTCCGAGGTTGCTATCCTCGTATTGCAGCCAGTATCCGCATGTGGATATCTCTCTCAAGGCAGGTGTGACAGAGAATTTGCTGCAAAAAGTACTGGATCTAGCGCTGGATGGAGCGTTCGTGAGTGGACCGATTAACCATCCTTTGATCGAGCAGGAGCAAGTGTTTCAAGAGGAGCTGGTGTTGGTAACGAAAAACAGTTCCTTCACTGCCAGTGATATCACAGGGAAAGCTCTTTTGCTCTACAAGAAGGGTTGCGGGTATAGAGAGCGGTTAGAGACCTGGATGAAGGTAGAGGGCTTGATTCCGAAAAAAGTGATGGAATTCGGAACGTTTGAGACAATCATCGGGGGCGTAGCAGCGGGGATCGGCATTACCATTTTGCCGAAATCGGCAGTACACCATTTGGTCGAGAGCGGAACGGTTCATATTCATCGCATCCCGGAGCCTTATCATGAGGTGACAACCGTCTTTATTCGCCGAAAAGATTCATTTGTAACGAACACGATGCAAGCGTTTCTGAACGAAATTCGTTTGCAGAAAACGAAAACGTAAGTGCTACAATTTCCTCTTCCATATGTCAGAAAAATATGGTAAATTTTATTTCAGAACAAACGTTCTGTGTTTGGCTGTGCAGAAAAAGGAGGGAGCGGCTCAATTGATGGACAGGTATACCGAAATTGACGAAGTGATCGCTTATATACATCGACATTTAGATGAGCCGTTGCCACTTTCCCGGCTGGCGAATCATGTTGCGTATAGCCAGTATCATTTTGCACGGATTTTTAAAGAAAGAATCGGTCTCCCGCCGCTTTATTACGTATCGACCATGCGACTCCAAAGGGCAAAGGATTTACTGCTACGCACGAACATGAGTGTTCGCGACATTGGTCTGGAAATTGGTCAGCAGAGTCTGGGGACGTTCTCTACCCGTTTTACGGAGCGTGTCGGGGTATCGCCTAGCGAATTTCGAGAAACGGCCCAGGTAGCGGAAGACCGTCTCCGTTCCTTGCAGCAGTTGACAGAGTGGACTCGGTTACATCCAGCCCCCGAGCGACCGATGACCATTGCAGGGACAATCGAGTCTACAGAGCCTTTTCAAGGCGTCATTTTGATTGGTTTGTTTGCCAAGCCGATCCCAGAAGGTCTCCCTTTATACGGCACATTGCTGCCCTCGCTAGGGAATTTTTGTTTTACCAATGTCAAACCGGGCACGTATTACTTGATGGCGACGTCTGTTGCCTGGGGCATGCAGGCAATGGATTTTCTCCTGCCGTACGAGACATTGCGCACACGTTCCAAGAAACCAATCATTGTCTCACCAACTACGATCGTCCCTCATCAGCAAGTTACTCTTCATGTGCCTCATCCGGACGACCCTCCCATCTTGATTTCTCTTTCTTTGCTCATGAACAGATTCATTCAGAGGCTCCCTCAATAAGAACAAGTCCCTTGTTTCAAAATGGCGGTCTTACGAATCAGCGGACTGCCTTTTCGTCATGGGCTGGTTAGAATGGAGCTTCTTGGGAAAACCTACTATCACAATAGTCGAACTTTTTTCCTCGAGCAGGATATTGGGCGAAAAAGCGAAATGATAACTAGGCGCGAATATCATGCGCAAAAGAAAGGAAAGCAGGGAACGAGCATGTCAAAGCCTTACAAAAAAGTTTTTTGGGCAGCCGGTTTTGGTTGGATGTTCGATGCCATGGATGTTGCACTTTTATCTTTTATTATGGTGGCATTACGACAGGAATGGGGTTTGACAGGGGAAGAGGCTGGGCTCTTAGGGACGGGTAATCTCGTCGGTATGGCGATTGGAGCGATTGTAGGTGGCTATTTGGCTGACCGAATTGGCCGCAAGCCAGTGTTTTTGCTGACCTTGATCTTGTTTGGCTTGGCGAGCTTTGCGAGCGCTTTCGCAACTGGTTTTGCGACCATGCTGCTGTTCCGCTTCCTGATGGGACTCGGTTTGGGTGCCGAGCTGCCGGTAGCCTCGACGCTCGTAAACGAGTTTGCGCCACCGGAGAAGCGAGGAAGTACGGTTGTGCTGTTGGAGAGCTTTTGGGCGGTCGGTTGGATCGCGGCAGCTGTCATATCGTATTTCATCATTCCGGACTATGGCTGGCGCGTGGCTGTCATGATCGGGGCGTTGCCCGTCGTGTATGCCTTGTTTGCCCGGCGGAGCATTCCTGAATCTCCGCAGTTTCAAAAGCAGGCCGAGAACATTCCGATTGCAACGCTGTTGACGTCCCATCGGACAGAGACGATTACGCTGTGGGTCGTCTGGTTTGCGATTGCTTTTTCGTACTATGGCATGTTTTTATGGATGCCATCTATTTTGGTCGACAAAGGTTTTACGATGATCAAAAGCTTCCAGTACGTACTGATCATGACGTTGGCCCAACTGCCAGGCTATTTCGCGGCAGCCTATCTCGTGGAAAAATGGGGACGGAAATGGACGCTGGCGACCTTCTTGTTCATGACCGGAGTCATGGCCTTTGCTTTTGGACAAAGCAGTGGCACGACAGAGCTGTTGGTGACGGGAGCCTTCTTGTCCTTCTTCAATCTGGGGGCCTGGGGTGCTTTGTACGCGTACACGCCGGAAAATTATCCGACACCGCTGCGCGCTACCGGTTCTGGGATGGCATCCGGTGTCGGAAGAATTGGCAGTATTATCGCACCGTATCTCGTCGGTTACTACTCGTCGCATCATTACAGCTACACGTTCATTTTTAGTGTCTTTACCGCGGTGTTGATCGTGGGAACACTCGTCCTGCTCATGTGCGGACGAGAAACGAAAGTCCATGCTAATTCGGGACCTCGTACTGGCCAAGTATAGCACGCGCCTGCTCTATGACCTCCCGTTTCAGTTCTTGTGGCTCCAACACTTGGATGTGTGGGCCGAAGCTGAGCACTAGCGAGCATGCTGACGCAAGTGTATGAAATTCAACCTCTGCTTCCATCCAGTCGTCTGTTGCGGCTTGGGTGGAGGCTATTTTTATATAACGCTCCTGTTTTACAGCAGGCAACGACTCTTTTTTGACTAGCAACCGCGCAGGGTAACGTGGGAGGCTGGATTTGAAGTCCAAGGTGGATTGTTCCCAATAGGAAGCGAGATCGAAATCGCTTGGGCGGATGAAGCAATCATCTAGCAGCTGCGCATCCAAAAGTCGTGAAATCCGGTACGTCCGCATGTCCTCGTCCACTTTGGCGACCAAATACCAGATGCTGCGCTTGGCGACGAGTCCGAGCGGGCAGACAATGCGCTCTACGGTCACATCCTCGCGCATGTAACGAATGAACAGCTTGCGGGAAAGCCATACGGCATCTTGAACCATCGATAAGAAAGGAAACGTCTCTGTCGATTCATGCCAGCCTGCCCCATCGATATGAAGGAGCTGGCGTACGTGGATGGCATCCTGCTGAACGGTTTTTGGCAGGGCAGACAACAGCTTGAGAAAAGCAGCTTCATAGTTTTCATGTAGTCCGAGATCATTCAACAAGGCAGCAGGGGAGGCTACGAGCAGGGATTGCAGCTCATCTATTTTCATTCCGGTCAAATTACTGCGATACCCTTCTGCCAAAGTCCAGCCCCCATCTGCACCGCGCAGCGCATAGACGGGAACGCCTGACGCACTCAAAGCTTCCATATCACGATGAACAGTTCGCTCGGACACCTCCAGCCTTTCTGCTAATTGCTTGGAAGTCATGCGACCGTGGTTTTGCAAGAGCAACAAAATCGTAAGGAGTCGATCTGCCCGCATAAAAAGCCCTCCTAGAAGTAAAAACAACATTACTTTGATTGTATCGTAACGAATATGACAGCAGTTGTCATATTTCCTTCGTTATTCTTGATATATGAATCGATAAAGGAGGCATTACGAATGAAACCATTACAAGGCAAAGTAGCGGTGGTAGCAGGCGGCACAAGAGGAGCAGGACGGGGGATTGCAGTCAGTCTGGGAGAAGCAGGGGCAACGGTATATGTGACGGGACGCACGGTGCGTGGTCAGCACTCTGATATGGCACGACAGGAGACGATTGAAGAGACAGCAGAGCTCGTGACGGCAAGCGGCGGAATCGGGATCGCTGTGCGCGTCGATCATACGCAGGAAGAAGAGGTAAAAGCGTTCTTTGAGCGAGTAAAAGCGGAGCAAAATGGACAGCTCGATCTATTGGTCAATGACATCTGGGGTGGAGACCCATTGACTCACTGGGGGACGCCGTTCTGGGAGCAGCCATTGGCAGACGGTCTATTGATGCAAGAGCGCGCCATTCGTACGCATATGATCACCAGTCACTATGCGGTTCCGCTCATGGTGGCACAGAAAAAAGGGTTGATCATCGAAATTACGGACGGAGTCGACTATCGGTACCGCGGCAATCTGTACTACAGCTTGGCAAAAATCTCGACGATTCATCTAGCTGCTTCGATGGCAGAGGACTTGCGCCCACACGGGGTTACCGCGTTGGCTTTAACACCGGGCTTCCTACGCTCGGAAGCGATGCTCGATCATTTTGGCGTGACAGAAGAGACGTGGAGAGAGGCAGTGAAGCAAGAAAAGCACTTTATCATGTCGGAAACGCCTGCGTACATCGGTCGAGCAGTAGTTGCGCTGGCTACGGACCCGGCTGTTGCAGAAAAAACGGGGAAAACGGTCAGTACATGGGGCTTATCGGACGAGTATCCTTTTACGGATAAAGACGGTAGCCGCCCGCATTGGGGAGATTACGCCGAGGAACAAGGGCTTTACCGCTAGTTGCAAGGAACATACAAAACGGCTCCCCGGATTCGTTCGAAGGAGCCGTTTTTTCTCTTTATACGCCTTTGGAATAGAGCCATTCTAAACAACCTTGGCTACGCCAACGGCTGTGTATTTTTCTTTTTCAAAAACCAGCTTTTCACGTTGCCATTCAAAATCAGATGGGTGACTACTCCCGCAATCAAGCCCCAGAAAGCAGCGCCGATCCCGCCAATGGAAATACCGGAAATCGTGACGAGAAACGTAACCAAGGCGCATTCCCGTTCCTTTGCTTCGCTCATCGCCTGTGCGAGGCTGGAACTGAGCGAGGCAAACAGAGCCAAGCCCGCAATGACGGCAATCAATTCTTTGGGCAAGGCAGCGAATACCGAAGCCATCGTAGCGCCAAACATCCCGAAGATTAAGTAGAAGCCCCCACAGGCAATCCCGGCAATGTAGCGCTTAGTATGATCCTGATGAGCTTCTTTTCCCGTGCAAATCGCAGCTGTAATCGCCGCCAGATTGATTCCCGGTGAACCAAAAGGAGCGAGCAATAGCGAAGCGATGCCAGTAGTCGTTACGAGAGGTCCAGCAGGTGTATCGTACCCGTCTGCTTTTAAGACGCTAATTCCCGGGGCGTTCTGCGAGGCAAGTGCGACGATGCACAATGGAATCCCCAAGCCGATGATCGCATCGAGAGAAAACGTCGGCATCGTAAAGATGGGCTGGACGAGGGACATCTGGACATTGTCCATTTGCAAACGCCCCAAAAGAAAGGCGACAACCAAGCCAACCAAAAGCGTAAGCACGACAGCATACCGTGGAGACCAGCGTTTGGCGAACAGGTAGCAAAAGATCATCGGAAGAGCCAATGCAGGCAGGTGCTGCATGGAAACAAAGACGTCTACGCCAAAAGACAGGAGAATCCCCGCAAGCATGGCGGTCGTAATCGACTGCGGCACGTATTTCATCAAGACGGAAAACAAACCGGAAACACCGACGAGCGTAATGACCACGGCCGAAAAAATATACGCGCCAATCGCGTCGGGAAAGGAGTATACCGTCAAGCTGGTGACTAACAGAACTGCCCCCGGCGTCGACCATGCTGTAATGATCGGGGTGCGAAACCAGATGCTGAGCACAATGCACGTCAAGCCGCTCCCAATCGAGATGGCCCAAATCCAAGAGGCGAGGACAGCATCGCTGAGTCCTGCACCTTTGGCAGCTTGAAAGACGATCAGCAATGGTCCTGCATAGGAGACCATCGTGGCGATGAGTCCAACAATAACGGCAGATAGAGAGAAGTCAGCAGGGATTTTTTTTAGGTTCGAAAAAGGTTTTTCAGGTACCACGACGTGAATGCCTCCTAGATGCGCCAATGCAGACGTTATGCTTTTTCGTTCAAAATGTAGCGAATCGTCCGTTTGGTGATGTTTAATTTTTTGCTTAAAAGCTGTCTGTTTCCATTCGTTTCGGTCAAGCCCTTTTCGATAATCGTTCGCCCGATCTCGCCTTCGAGCTGTTTAATCCGCTTGATCAAATAATCGAAGTCGATCCCGTCTACAGAGGTGACAAGGCGGCTAATTGTATCGACAAAGCGCTCGCATTCGTGATCGATAACTTGTTCTATCCGTTTGGGGACAGTGGGCGGATGCACCTGTACCGTGCGGCTCCGCAAATTCGCTGGCAAATGCTCGGCACGCAGTCGTTCGCATTCGTGCAACGCGATGGTTTGATTCAGTACGTTGATCAGTTGGCGGACATTGCCCGGCCAATCATAGCGCTGCAAGAGCTCGCTGGCATCCTGATCGATTTCGCACGGGTCTCCACTGCGCTTTTGCAAGTAGTAGTGCGCGATTGTCGGGATATCCTGAATCCGTTCTCGGAGAGGAGGAATCGACAGCTTGATCCCTTCCAGACGATACAACAGGTCACTGCGGAAACGATTCATCCCGACTTCATGTTCCAGATCGCGGTTGGTAGCAGAAATAAAGCGAATATTGCTCTGACCGATCTGCTCGCCACCGACGCGCATGAACTCTCCCGTCTCTAGCGTACGCAAGAGCTTCACTTGGATGGAAGGAGGAGCCTCCCCGATCTCGTCAAGAAACAGCGTTCCGTTATGTGCCAGCTCGAACAAGCCTTTGCGGGATTTGAGGGCTCCAGTAAAAGCGCCCTTCTCATAGCCGAACAGTTCACTTTCCAGCAAGGATTCCGGCACTGCCCCGCAGTTAAAAGCGACAAAAGGCTGCTGGGCGCGATTGCTTGCTCCGTGGAGGAAACGGGCCATCAGCTCCTTGCCGGTACCCGTTTCGCCTTCAATAAGCACATGGATCGCTTTTTTTGCTAATTTTTTGGCAATTGCGATTACATTGGCCATCGGACTGTCAGATGAATACACGATACCATATTGGGCGGCTTCTTGGGATAGGTGATCGCTGTGTTTGCTGGAAGAAGAGAGCACCGTGTCGATGACCTGCTCCAGACTGTCCAGATCGTCGAACGGCTTCTCCAAGTAATCGCGCGCGCCCCATTGCATCGCTGTCACAGCCGATTTAATCGTACTGAAGCCCGTCATGATCAAGACTTCGCAGGCGGGAAATACTGCCTTGATCTGTTTGAGCAGCGTCAATCCGTCTGCATCGGGCAGCTTCAGGTCCACGAGTGCAGCGTGAAAGCCGGTAGAATCCGAATGAAGCAGTCGTTCCACGTCCTTTCCAGAATTGGCGACGACGATATCGCAGTCTTTTTTCTTGAGGAAATAGGTGAAAAAGGTAGTCACCTCTGTTTCATCATCCACGATCAAAATCCGTTTTTTCTCCATCGTTGTCCTCCTCGTCAGCTAACAGTGGCAAAAGCATCGTGAACTTGCTGTACTCTCCCTCCACGCTTTCAGCAAACAGCTTCCCGCCGTGCGCTTCTGCAATTCCAAGACTGACGGAAAGCCCGAGACCAGTCCCTTTTGTCCGTTCCTTCGTCGAGAAGAAAGGCTGAAAAATCTGCGAAAGCTGTTCTGCACAAATGCCTGTGCCGTTATCGTAGACGGATAAGCCTACGTAAGAGCCGTCCTCCTCTTGTACGAGGAAGGAACGGATGACAATGTGTGGAGATTCCCTGCCTACCACAGCGTCCCGTGCATTTAACAGGAGATTGATCACAATTTGCTCGATCTGATGACGACTTCCATGAAACAGCAGAGGAGGCTCAGACATTTCCCGGGTTATGGTCAAGCCGGAAACAGACAGCTGGTAGCCAATCAGTCCTAGAACGTCCTCTACGACCACGTCAATAGAGGTAGTAGAAAACAAGTACTCTTCCTGCCGCGAGAAGGTGAGCAGGTTTTGAATGATCTTTTTGCAGCGTACCCCGCATTGATAGATGTCTTTCATCAAGGGAGCCTCTGGTGCATCTGTCATCTCGCGCATGAGCAATTGAGAGTTTCCGAGGATGGCCGTGAGCGGACTGTTCAGCTCATGGGCAATGCCGGCAGCCATCTCTCCAATCGCCGCCATTTTTGCGGATTGAATCAGTTGGGCTTCGATTTTGATCTTTTCATTCACGTCTTGAAAAAGCAGGCTGTTTTCTACGACGACACCGACATGGCTGGCGACGAGCTGAATCAATTCGGCTTCGTCCCGATCGACTAGCTGCTTTGTTTGGCGTAAGAGTGTCAGAAAACCAAAAGTCTGATTCAACTGACTGCGCAATGGAACCGAGGTGGCGTGATGCTCAGGCAGTACTTCGGCAAGGGTAAGATGAACCTGCCCGGTGAGCACAGGGGCTTCCACTGGAACGGTCTGTGTCATCGTATGGCATTGCCAATCCCCATCATTCCACTTGGCGAGATAGGAGGAGAGCGTGCCTCCCTTCACGATGGTTAGGGCGAAATGCTCGAACACGAGAATTTGCGAGAGCTGTGCGGCGATATAACTGGTTGTTTGTTGCCAGGTGGCGTTGATCTGAATTTGTGTCAGCTGGTTAATAACGGCGAGCTGCTTGTTTTTCTTTTTCATCTCCTCGATAAGATAGACGAGTTCACTGTAATAACTTTTTCGCGAGGATTGAATTCCGGTCAATTTTTCCAAAATCTCTTGTTTGGTATGCATGACGAACCTCCTACAAGGCTTGGCGAAACAACGTCGCGACATCGTGGACGGTCATGTCGCGGGGATTGGTCGTCATACACACGTCCAGTACGGCGAGAGAGCTGAGCAGGTCGATTTGCTCTGGATGCAGCCCGATAGCCGACAACGATTGGGGCACTTCCAGATCGCTTACCAGCTCCTTAACCGCTTTGAGTGTGAGACGAGAGGCAGCATGTGTGCTCAAGCCCGCAGTGTTTTCACCGAGGCATTCTGCGATGTGTCTGTATTTTTCCGGTGCCGCGATGTAGTTGTACTCAAGCACGTGTGGGAGCAGGATGGCATTCACCTCGCCATGCGGAGCGTCGAGGAATCCCCCGAGCTGATGGGACATGGCATGGACAGCACCAAGGATGGCGTTGGAAAAAGCGATTCCGGCTTGAAGACTCGCCATGGCCATCGCTTGCTTGGCCTCTGTATTATATTGACTGGCGACAGATGGGCGCAAATGCTTGGAGATGAGACGCATGGCTTGCAGCGAATGCACCTCGGTAAGCGGCGTTGCGGCGAGCGAAATATACGATTCAATGGCATGTGTCAGCACATCCATGCCTGTATTGGCAGTGAGCAGCTTGTCCTTGGTCATCAAGGTTTGCGGATCGATGATGGCGATATCGGGTATGAGCGATTTGGAGATGATCGCCATTTTCACCTTGCGTGCACTGTCTACAATGATGGAAAATTGCGAAACCTCCGATCCGGAGCCGGCAGTAGTCGGTACCATCACCATGGGAGGAAGGGGATGCTGGATATTGTCGACGCCTTCGTATTGGACGATGCTGCCCTCGTTGGTAGCCAACAGCGCGATTGCCTTGGCTGCATCGATGGCACTGCCTCCACCGACACCGAGAATGGCATTGCATTCCTTGGCTCGATATTCGGCAATCCCGGCATGAATCTCGTAGTCTTTCGGATTAGCTGTCACGTTGGTCCATAGATGGTAGTCGAGCTTTTGCTGCTGCAAATAAGAGATGATCCGCTCAATCCAGCCTGCGTTTGCGACACCAGGATCACTGACAAGAAAGACGCGAGAAGCTCCCAATCGGCGCAAGCTTTCCCCTACCTGGCCGAGGGACTGGTTCCCGAAAATGATTTCCGGCGTCATGAACTTGGATATTTGCATGCATTCTCCCCCTTTTTCCACTACGTAGTAATACCGCAGGCAAGGATGAATACCCTTTTTCGGCCAAAAGGTTGGCAGGCGGGCCGTTTTTTCGGCTCATGTGCCGCCATATCGGCTGCTTGGAAGAAAGGAAACGGCTAGATCATTGAATGATTAAGCGTTTTCATGTTGGCATACGGCTTGCAATTAGTAGGAGGCGGGAAGAACACCTGCCCTTTACGCACATGCCTGAAGGGGAAAAAAGAGGAGGAAGGTCAAGATGAAAGCAGCAGTAGTCAACGAGTTCCATCAAAAGCTGGAAGTAAAGGAAGTCGCTATTCCAGAAGTCGGACACGGTGAGGTTCTGGTAAAAATCAAGACGTGTGGTGTCTGCCATACGGACCTGCATGCGGCACACGGGGATTGGCCTGTGAAGCCAAAGCTGCCTTTGATTCCTGGGCATGAGGGCGTAGGTGTTGTCGAAAAGCTGGGGGAAGGCGTTACCTCATTGAAAATTGGTGATCGTGTAGGAATTCCGTGGTTATTCTCCGCTTGCGGCGAATGCGACTACTGCCTGACAGGGTGGGAGACACTGTGCATGCAACAGTTAAACGGGGGCTATTCCGCTGACGGTGCCTATGCTGAATATTGCGTAGCACCTGCTGCTTACGTGGCACGCATTCCTGACGAGCTGGGGGATGTGGAAGCAGCGCCGATCCTGTGCGCAGGGGTAACCACGTATAAAGCATTGAAGGTAGCAAACGTGAAGCCAGGTGAATGGGTGGCGATCTACGGCATCGGCGGTTTGGGGCATGTGGCTCTCCAATATGCCAAGGCGATGGGCTACAACGTCGTAGCGGTCGATATTCACAAGGAAAAGCTGGACTTGGCAAAAGAACTAGGGGCAGATGTGACAGTAAACGGCAGTGAGGTTGATCCGGTCCAAGCCATTCAAGAGCAGGTGGGCGGTGTCCACGGGGCGATCAGCGTGGCAGTCACCAAGAAGGCGTTTGAACAAGCGTACAAATCGGTTCGACGCGGTGGGTCTCTCGTTGTTGTTGGCTTACCGAATGCAGAGTTGCCCATCCCGATTTTTGATACGGTGTTGAATGGAGTGACAGTGAAAGGCTCCATCGTGGGGACTCGTAAGGATATGCAAGAAGCACTTGATTTTGCAGCACGTGGCAAGGTTCGTGCGATCATCGAGACGCAGCCGCTGGATCAGATCAACGATGTATTGGAGCGTTTGGAAAAAGGTCAAATCAATGGTCGGGTTGTTTTGACGATGGAGTAGTCGAAGAATATGTGAAGCTGTTGTCGGGCTATGCTTTTCTCAAGCATGGACTGGGCGACAGCTTTTTATTTGTATGAATGAAAGCGGCTGTGGTAGGAGTACCACCCTACGCGGAAGTAGCCCATACCATTTTTCATCTGACCAACCAAATTCGAATATAGGTGACTACTATGCCCTCTTTTCCAAGCTGATTGGTTATGTAGTTTTTAGGGTTTTTAATCCTGACTACGCATCCCAAATAAATTATCAGCCTAAGTTTAATAAACCTGAATTTTAACGAAGTAGAGAGAATAAATGTAGTGAAGCAACCTAGTACGGCTATCTCATAAGGCTTATTATGGCCAAGGGATAGCTTTTCATGTTTTATCTGTTCCACTTTTCTCTTAGTACCAGAATATCTGTATATTCTTTTGTGATTCTAACAAATGCTAGAAGACATATACTTGAAGGAGAAATTAACGAAAAAGGAAAAGCTGTAGGGTGGCATCATGAGCAAAGTTCAGCAAGCAACAGAATTGTCGGAAGCCCAACTAATCCTGATTCACACGGTGTATACGAGGGTGTAGTAGATATTTTTAATGGCACATCTTATGTCAGGAAAGAGCAAACATCGTTCTTCTTTCCAAAACATTTGTCTGCTGATGATGTAATGACCGCTATTTATGAAGTGTATGTTGACGCAATCCCCGCCATAAAGTCTAATGGAACGGAAATGATATACAAATGGGTAGGTAGGCATTCCTCAGGCATTAAAATTGAACTTTGGCTAGACAAGGATGGAAGGATTACTACAGCTTATCCAATTTATGAACCGTAATCTAGGAGGAATCCTTATGATACCTTACAAAATTATTTTCGATGATAAGGCAGATAAACTACGAATCTGCTTACCAGAACATTTATCGATTGTAGAAGAATTTTTAGAAGTCGAGGTTCGATCAGAACTCTCGAAGAACTTAATTTTAGACAGGATACAAAGAGCGGTATCTGGTGAAGAAGAAGTATCAGATGGTACTGGAAATTTATACAGTTCCGAAATACGGAGGGATTATACTCGAATTTATAACTCATACGTTGAGGAACAACTAGAAAAGGGTATAGACACTGGCGAGGATTTGGAGTCGATCATTGAAACAAAGTATTTTGCAGAGCTAGTTACGATTTGGATGAATGCTCTAAATGCGTATAGACAACAACGCGATTCTACGAAATGATTGAAAGAACGGATAGTATTAAAGAAAACAGAAGTAGATAGCCACAAAAAGCCGCTTATTTAGTTAAGCGGCTTTTTCGTAAATGCCTTTGGAGAAATTAAGTGATCATTGCCTTATGGATTCCTATCAATAGTATTGCACCCTCTAAAAAGAGAGTTTTCCATTTTCTCCTTTCCTCACTCTATTAGAAAGTGTAATCTATTTAAAAATGATTCAAATCGATTATATCATTCGTGGATGATTGTGCTATCATATCCATAAAAAGGAATCATCAGGAGGGTGTATTTGCTGTGATTTCAGAGGGAAAAACCTTTGGGGGTATATTACGAGTATATCGAAATAGAGCAAACTTAACACTGACTGAGTTATCAGAAAGAACAGGTGTAGCTTCTGGAACCATTAGTAAGATAGAATCTGATGCATTTACTTTACCAAATATGCAGCATGTAATGAAACTGGCAAAAGTACTGGATATTCCACTTTATACAGCGATCGTACCCTATTTACATAAAATGAAGCGCGAAGCGACACTGCGGTCTCTATTAGAGGCTGTGATGCAAGAGAAGAATGTGGTTCTTACCAACAAAGTAGCTTTGCAATTGTTAAATTGTCCTAAAAGCAATACATTTCTTTCTTTAGACTATCTGTATCAAACAGCAGGAACGGAAACGGATGAAGAACTGCGCTTGGCTCTTTATGACGTGATCTGTGACTACTCACGTGAGCATGGAATTCCTTTGTATCTGGCAAGATCACTTTTCCAACGATATATGATTCGACGTGAAAATCTAAGCCAGTTAGATCAAACCTATGTAGAGGGTAAGGAGCTATTACACTATACATCCTATCTGCATATCAATGAGCGAATTTTGACCTACTATAAATTTTCCTTCCATGCATTGCGTCTTGGATTCTATTCAGATTGTATTCATCTGTGTAAACAAGGTCTTGAAATCGACCATAGTCAGAGTGAGCAAAAAGCAGCAGCGATCCTTGCGATCATCATTTCCTATTTTGAGCTGGAAGACTACACATTGGGACATTTTTATCTGGAGAGATACGAAATGTTCGATTATCCCGAGGTACATAAACATGCCAGACATATTCGGGGGAAACTATACGGAAAGACAGGGAAATTTGATAAGGCCATTCCGGTATTACAAGAATGTCTTGCGCAGCAAGCACAAGATGACAAGATTGTGATCGCGAATGATTTGTTAGAGATTTATATTCAGGTAGGAGAAGAAGAGAAAATCCGTGATCTGTTTTTGGCAGAAGCATCGATCTTGCCGAAGAGTCTCACTACTCCGAATCAATACAATCAAATGGGCCTGTATTTCCGAACGAAGGGCACCTTTTACATTCAAAAAAACGAAGTAAACTTAGGAATCGAGAGTCTTGTGGAGAGCGTGAATTACTATCGGGCAATCAATGAGATCAAACAAGCAGATAAGAGTCTGAGCGTTCTTTTTGAATTCTATGTGTCACAGAAAAAAAATCTTCCGTTTGATATACTCCATAAATTGGTAAACGTGTATAATGGAAGTAATCATAGATCCAAACAGGAGGTATAGGTCATGAAGAAATGGATATTGTCTTTGTGTATGTTAACTGCCTTCATTACATTACCAGTTTTAGTAGAACAACCACCAGCCAAGCAATCCAATCCGATTATCCAATATGGCTGGCCGGAGCCTTGGTAATCATCTGAACAATACGATCAATGCCCTCCAATTGGAGGGCATTTGTTATAGTTGTAAAACGGACCACAACAGTCGGAAGACAACATTTTCACTTGAGTAATTCGTTATAATTAATTATAACTAGTTATATATAGCTATAATTGGTATGGAGGTAGCGGATGCAGATGGTGACGACGACGATGGTCAATTCGCAAAAATTATGGATGGTGGTTAAGCGGATGGAGCCTCATTTGATCCGCAATCAAGCCAATATGGAGAGGCTTTTGAAAATGCTGATGATCCACGATGTCTCCTCCGTCTCAGGTTCCTCCTTTCGCGGGCTGCAAATAGACGATGCTTCGAACAGCGATATCAAAGAGCTTTGGAGCGAGTTCGAAAGCAATGAGACGTATGAAGCGAAAGTCGCCCATGCCATTATTCGTCTGATCGACCAAATAGAAATCGAAAACTAGCTGACTACCATATGCTGTGTCCCGTGCGGACTGGCTATGGTAGTTTTTTTCTGCTTTCGCACACAATGGGCGCATGAGCCATAGGCTGATGGTAGCTTTTTTGCTGAGGTGATACACATGAGACGCCCGGATAATCAGCCGGATTTTATCGGTGCCCTTCTAAGTATGATCCTTGGAGTCTTCATTTCGTTCGAGGCCTATCGTCTGGAGGCATTTTCGACGTCGTTATACGTAGGGGATCACACGCTGCCAGCGATTCTCGGTTTATTGTTTTTCATGCTGGGAGGTGTGCTTCTTATCCAATCATTCCGTGTGACGGAGGAAGCCTCTTCGCCCAATCCCGGACCGCTTCTTCCTGGAAAAAGGCTGCGCCTACTGCTTTGCTTTTTATTCCTGTTGCTGTATGTCTGGCTGCTCGGCGCGATCGGTTACACAATGGCTACGCTCTTTGTCTCCTTTGCCTTTTTTATCCTGATCGGCAGTTATCGGTGGCGTACGTCCATCGTGTACTCTGTTCTTTTGACAGGGGGGCTGTATGTGGTGTTCATCTATTCGCTGCATATCACACTGCCTGGAGGAGTTTTGTTTTAGAGCAAGCATGAGAAGGAGGTGCTGATTATCGAGACGTTCCAACTATTACTGGCTGGTTTTGCTTCAGCCCTCACCCCGGAGCATTTGCTCATGGCAGCACTCGGCGCTCTTATCGGCACCTTTGTAGGTGTATTGCCCGGTCTCGGTCCCACTTCTGCCATCGCGATTCTGCTTCCAGTGACAGCTGTCCTGGAGCCGACACAAGGCATGATCATGTTGGCAGGGATTTATTACGGTGCCATGTACGGTGGCTCGACGACAGCGATTCTGCTGAATATCCCGGGGGAGCTATCATCAGTCCCCACGTGTTTGGATGGCTATCCGCTCGCGAAAAAAGGGAGAGGTGGGCCGGCATTGGGGATATCCGCACTAGCTTCGTTTGGAGCAGGGGTACTCGGGGTAATCGGACTCGTCTTTTTCGCGCCCATTTTGGCAGATCAAGCGTTAAAATTCGGACCGCCTGAATATTTTGCGCTGATGATTTTGGCTCTCACGCTGATGGTCAGTCTATCAGGAGGATCATTGGTCAAATCGTTTTTGATGGGGGCATTCGGTTATTCGCTCGCTCTAGTTGGGCTGGGACCATCCTCTGGCATGCCGCGCTTTGATTACGGTGTCCCCGCATTGGTCGGAGGTTTTGACATGATTAGCATCATCATCGGGTTGTTTGCGATTACAGAAGTCCTTAAAGGGATTGATGAAAAACGCACAGCTACCCTCATTGGCAAACCGGGCAGTGTCTACCCGAAAAAGGAAGACTTGAGAGTAAGTGCCGGGTCTATGCTGAGGGGCGGGATTGTCGGCTTTTTTCTTGGATTGCTGCCGGGCTGTTCGGCTGCGATCACGTCGTTTTTGGCGTACGACATGGAGAAAAAGCTATCGAAGCATCCCGAGAAGTTCGGTCAGGGAACGATCGAAGGGGTGGCGGCACCAGAAGCAGCGAATAATGCGACGAGCAGTGCGGGCTTCATCCCGCTGTTTTCGCTAGGGATTCCTTCCTCACCACCACTGGCGATTTTGTTGGCAGGCTTGATGATCTACGGATTGACGCCAGGCCCAGTTTTGTTTGAACAAAATGCGAGCTTTGTCTGGACGGTCATCGCCTCGATGTTCGTGGGGAATGCGATGCTTCTCGTGCTGAACCTCCCGATGGTATGGGTGTGGGTGAAATTGACAAGGGTGCCATATGGCATCATGGCTCCGATTATCCTGATGTTCTGCACGATTGGGGCATACAGTGTGCGGAACAGCATGTTTGATGTGTGGGTCGCGTTTCTGTTTGGCGGACTTGGGTATGTCTTTTCCAAATATAAATGGCCAGTTGTTCCGCTGGTTTTGTGCTTCATTTTGGGACCTCTTCTGGAAGAATCATTCATTCAAACGATGGCGATGGGCTCGGGTGATCTCAGCATTGTTTTGTTCCGGCCTTTATCGTTGACCATCTTGCTGGCAGCAGGAACACTCTTGATCATCTCCATGATGCTGAACCGCCGGACACAGCAACGGTTGAAGGAAGAGAGAGACCGGGGAGTAGATGTCGCGTAGGGAGGAAGAGTCAGTGAGAGGGTATAAACAATGGGCGGCTGTCATCATGTCGTTGCTTTTGGCGGCAGTCGTTAGTGCATGTGGAAATCAAGGTGCAGCCGAGTCGGCCTATCCATCGAAGCAGGTGGAGTATATCGTGCCGTATTCTGCTGGGGGCGGAGTCGACCTCGTGGCCAGAGCGGCAGCTGATTATTTGAGCAAGGAATGGGGGCAGCCCATCATCGTCGTCAACAAGGCGGGAGGTGGTGGGGCAGTAGGAGCGGAGTATGCCTTAAAGCAAGCCAAAAATGATGGTTACACAGCGCTTGCCGTCAATGTATCCAATACGACGATGCTCGCTGCTGGGATGAAAACGCCGCCGATTACAAACGAGGATCAAGTCTATTCGGCCAGGATTGGCAAAGGAACGCTTGCTTTTGCAGTAAAAGCCGACGCGCCTTGGAAAGATTTCGCTGAATTTTCCGCGTGGGTACGCGCGAATCCGGAGCAGTTAACATGGACTTCTGTAGGGCCAGCAGGCTTTTCCGCATTTGGGGTAGCAGAGTGGCTGGATGTGATCGGAGCAGACTTCTCCAAGACGAGAATGATCGTGACAAAAGGCGCTTCCGATTCCGTCCCGAAAGTCGCTGGAGGGCACGCGATTTTGGCGGTGCATACAGTAGGGGAAATCATGCCGATGCTGCAAGCGGGCAAGGTCAAAATCCTCGCCGTATCCGGTGACACGCGAAGTCCATTCCTGCCTGACGTCCCTACTGCGGAGGAGCAAGGCATTCAAGGCTTGTCGGTTTTCTGGTGGACCGGAGTGTCTTTTGCCAAAGGAACGCCAGAGTCGGTTATTCGCAAATGGGAAGAAGCGATTGCCAAGATGGAAAAGGACCCAGCCTTTTTGCAAAAGCTGAGTGAAATTCAGGTGGAGCCGGCATACGCGGTCAGTGAAGCATTTACGAAGGAAACACAGGCAGAAACAACGTACTACTTGGAATTGGCGACCAAGAAGGGCATTCGAAAATAAGGGTAAACGAAAAAAGGGAGAATGGCTTAATAGCTGTTCTCCCTTTCCATCTATTTATTTAGGTATCCGTTTTTCGTACCTGAATTTATAAAAACCATTTGCTGCGTTCGGCGCTGTCTCGCCGACCTTTTTGTAACCGCATTTCTCGTAAAAGTGCTGGTTGCGCTCGGCTTCATAGCCGGTATCGAGCGTCCACTTCTTGATGTGTGGATACGCGGCCTCCATGAACTGCATGGTTTGGCTTCCGATACGCAAGTTTTGTTTATCAGGATCGACATAGATGATCCCCAGCTCCAAATGCTCATGATCGACTGGAAGGAGGCAAAAACCGCCAACGATCTGGTCATCCAGCAAGATCGTATAGTAATGAGCCTTTTGCATGAACAAAACATGCTGGTCAGGCTGGTCATGTCCGGCAGGGCCTTCTCCATACTTTTGGACGTCTTCTGCAAAGCAGCGAACAGCAATTTGGGTGAGTTGCTCCGCGTTCGCGGGGACAGCCTTTTTGAAAAAAACCATAGGACTCATGAGATCATCTCCAGTTCGTCTGACTACTTCGAAATTGGTGTATGTATGATTAGCAAAATTCTCCTATATAGCAGACGGATGAACCCACAGAATGGTTACCTACTTATTTTTCTCATGAAGCTCTCCAACGGTCCCCTCTCGAACCAACGTCTCCATACAAGCGTGAGCACAATGGAAAAAAGGAAGAATCCTACGGCGTAGAGCATCGCAAAAGCAAGCGTTTGATTTTCGAGTCTGCCAATCAAGGCGAGGAAGCCGAGCCCAACAATGATATGGCTGACGTAGTGTGTCAGTGTCAGTTGTCCGGTTTTTACCCATGTCTGCGTAAACCAGCTGTTCGCGAATTTTTCCGCAAAGCTGACGCACAGAAGGATGATGATGACAGCGGTGCTTGAGCTGGACAGCACATAAAACAGGTTGGGTGGGACTGGTTTCGTTCCCCATAAAAATAGGGCCATCTCGCTTCCGACGACCGGAATAGAGAGCTTGATCAACCCATACGATAAAACTTCCAAGCTGACGAACAGAGCAGTTGCCCAGCCCAACATTTTTTTGCGTATAGATCGATCGAGCAGGTTGAGTCGACCCAGCCACAAGCCGAGAAGGAAAAAGCACATCCAGGGAAATACCGGGTGATAGCCGTTGTACAGTAAGTTGCGCAGGAATCCTTCGACTGTCCAAAAATCAAGATACTCGATAAATGGTTGCTTCGGGTTCCACCCTTGCATGTAGTTGAGCGACAATTGTAGCGTTTGAGCTGTGAGCAGGATACCGCTAAATGCGAGAAGAAGCGTTTTTTCCGATACGACGAGGAGGAAGGAGGCAATGAGCATATAGACACCGTAGTAATGCAGGATGTCGCCGCTCCAACTACCGAGATAGAGCAACATCCCGGTCACGAATAAAAATAAGGAGCGCTTCCAAAGGACGTGGCGGCTAGCCTGCAAGAGGGCCGGGTCACCTGAGGTCCTGGCCTTTTTTGTCATATACGCAATGCCGATTCCCGCTAAAACAACGAATACGGTAGATGCTCTACCTTGAAACAAACTGGATAAAGCGATGAGCCAGTCAGGTCCGTTATGCTCTGCGTTCAAGATGACAACGTAGTTGACGATCATCATGCCGAGCATGGCCCACGCCCGCGCAAAATCGAGACCAATGACTCTGGTAGAAGACACTTTCATCCGGGTTCTTTCCTCTCCATTTTTATTTACTTACCGGTAAGTAAAATATAATGGGGTTGATTGTAAATAGCAAGCCCTAAAATGGTGGAGATGGATAAGCACAACTGTCCTTTGCCCGGACACAGATGTCTCATACCTGTCTGGATTTGAGAAGGTCGAGACAGCTTGTCGCTTGTAAAAACCACGTGTGGCAAGGGGGGATTCGTTTGGTATCCAACTTGCAAAGCTTTTTTCTGAATGCGGATGCAATTGTAGAGGAAGGGAGAGAATGGCTTGGATATGCGGGAAGTGGTTGCCATTGTAACGGGTGGTGCTTCCGGTTTGGGAGAAGCCGCTGTGAGGAATGTAGTTCAACACGGGGGAAGAGTAGCCATTCTTGATTTGACGGTAGAGAAGGGGCAAGCGCTGGCGAATGAGCTGGGGCGCGAAAATGCTTTGTTCGTGCATACGGATGTCGTGAGTGAGGCGAGTGTACGCGATGCAATCGATCTGGCTGCTGGCACATTCGGTACGATTCACGCCGTAGTCAACTGTGCAGGGATCGGTTTGGCACAAAAAACGCTGTCGCGAAGCGGTCCACATCCACTGGAATCCTTCAGCAAAGTCATTTCAGTCAATCTGATCGGTACTTTTAATGTCATTCGGTTGGCAGTGGAGCAAATGGCAGGAAACGAGCCGAACCAACAGGGGGAGCGGGGTGTCATCATCAATACCGCATCGGTGGCAGCTTTTGAAGGGCAGGTGGGGCAGGTTGCCTATAGCGCCTCCAAAGGCGGAATCGTAAGCATGACTCTGCCGCTAGCAAGAGACCTGGCTTCGTATGGCGTACGCGTGATGGCAATTGCTCCGGGTCTATTTGACACGCCGATGTACGACCAACTGCCTCGCTCTGTAAAAGATGCGTTGGGTGCGACTGTTCCTTTTCCCGCACGCATGGGTGATCCGAAAGAATACGCGATGCTCGTGAACAGCATCATCACCAATTCGATGTTGAATGGTGAAACGATCCGGCTGGATGGGGCAATCAGGATGGCACCGAAATAGAGAAGACGTGTTGACAGGAAAATAGTTAGGTGCCATACTATCTCCATGACAAACCATTCAAACGGAAGAAAACAAGAAGAAGCGATCCCATCGCTTGTTCAATCGCAGCGCCAGATTGATCAGTATGGACTCGATGTTGATGCGCAAGCTGTACTCGTCGCTGCTAGGCTGATGGAGGCAGGAGCCAAGCTTGGGCATGCGGCCGAAATACATTTTGCCAGATTCGGCTTATCAACGGGACGATATCGCTTATTGGCAGACCTCGAAGATAACGGTGGGGAAGTGCTGCCTTCACAATTGGCAGAGCATTTGGGGGTAACACGGGCTACTGTTACTGGTCTGATCGACATCCTGGAGCGCGATGGCCTTGTTTCCCGACGAGCGAGTGCAAAAGATGGCAGGCAAAAATCGGTCATTTTAACGGAGCTCGGTGCTAGCAAGCTGCGTGAAATGGCGCCTGAGCACTTTACGAGATTGGAAGCGATGGTCGGATTGCTCAATACCGAGGAGCGCAGTGTGTTTCTCGAACTGCTGGGCCGCGTGA
This sequence comes from Brevibacillus sp. AG, assembly GCF_028369215.1. Classification (NCBI taxonomy): domain Bacteria; kingdom Bacillati; phylum Bacillota; class Bacilli; order Caryophanales; family Paenibacillaceae; genus Brevibacillus; species Brevibacillus sp. AG. Next base: position 416,895 of record NZ_JAQMYO010000006.1, read on the forward strand.
CACAAGGCATCTCGGCGCTGACAGACGAATAGTAAGCAGCAGGAAAGTTGTAAAGCGGGCTAGGTAGCTAGCCCATTTTCATCCTTATGTAGTTAGGTTCCTAATTATTTTTTGAAAAGGGGAAAGGAGGTGAAACACATGCATGACCCTGCAAAAGCGGGAGGTGTTTATCCGATCAAAGGCGCACGTTCGGAACGAAAATCGTTTGTTTTATGGCGAGAAGTAATCATGGCTTATTTGTCTCCTGCGATCATGGCGAGCATAGGGGGATGGATCACCGCTGACAAAGGGCTGCAAATAGGGGCATTGACCACGATTGGCGGAACATCCGCATTGATTGCCGTACTCCTTGGGCGATGGTTACAGGGCCGTGGTATACATAAACGCTGGGTCACCGACACGCCTCATTTGGCGACGGTAGCGGTTATGGGGATGACAATGGCAGTGATCGGTCTCTTGGCAGCATGGCTAACAACGGAGTTACTCGCTATCTTTGCTCCCGGTGAATCGTTGGCTTGGCTAAGTCGTGTCTGGATCGACTTCCCACTGTCAGCGATAATCGCCAGCACGTTAATCACTTGGCGTTGGCGTAATGCCATCAATCATGACCATCAAAAAATGAATTAGTTACGGAGGAGATAAAAATGATCGTAGTCATGGGAGCAACAGGAACCATAGGTCGTGCACTTTTAGAACGATTGATAGAGCTTGGTGTCCCAACCCGGGCATTGAGCAGAACGCCGGAAAAAATTCAGATGCTAATGGGAGAGCAGGCAGCATCTACGGTGGAAGTCGCAGCAGTGGAAGCTTCTGACCCTGAATCATTGCGCCGAGCGTTTGCGGGTGGGAATCAGCTCTTCCTTTCCCTTTCAAACAGTCCCAATCAGGTCGAGCTGGAAACATCGATGATTCGCATAGCAGCTGAGGCTGGAATCCAGCATATCGTGAAAATATCCAGTCCAGCATACGATGAAAAGGCGCCAGTCGCTGTAGCGGGATGGCACCAGGAAATCGAGAGCGCTTTATCAGAATCGGGTATGAAAAGTACCGTGCTGCGACCGTACGCCTTTATGCAAAATCTGCTCCGCTTCGCACCGACGATCAAGACGCAACATGGTTTCTTCGGTACGATGGGTGAAACAGCATGCAACTTTATCGATTGCCGGGATATCGCCGATGTTGCCGCAAAGGTATTGACCTACCCTGAAAAGGCAGGTCGTGTATACACCCTGACTGGTTCTGAGGTTTTCAGCTATCCGCAAATTGCGAGCAAGCTGTCCGAGCTGCTCGACCGCCCAATCACTTACATCAACAAGGATAGCGAAGTACTCCGCCGAGATCTGATGGAGTATGGAAACATGCCGGAGTGGCTCGCCAGTCACGTCGTTGAAATTCAAGCTATGTCAGTAGCGATCCCGGAAAAGCCGACAGATGACGTATGGCGTGTCCTCGGCAGAGAACCTCGCCAGCTGGACGCTTTTCTGCATGAACATATTGAAAAGTTCCGTTAATCAACAGCGTTATTTTCTAGCAGCGAAATTTCTTGCGCTTTCAGAAGAGCTTGTGTGCGATTGGTGACACCGAGCTTGCCATATATCCGATGTAGGTACACCTTGACCGTCCCGAGCGTATTTCCTAGCTCATCGGCAATCATCTTGTTGGATGCTCCTTGGGCCAGCATCGAAAGGATGATCATTTCTTTTCCGGTTAGCGGCTCGATCAAGGGAGCTTTTCTTTTCTCCATTTTCTTAGGGAAAAGGGATAGCAGTTGATTGACATACGCAGTCGAGACGGACGGACCAGGTGGTTGGGATCGTTTTTTCAAGCGTAGCTGGTAATCGTGCAAGAGGTGAGACATCGCCGTACCTTCGTCCAGAAAGCTACGGACGTAGCAGTTGTTTCCGCCAATCAAGAGTGCTTCGTGGAGGAAAGCCAGCGCTTCCTTTTTGTTGCCGCACTGCTGGTGAGCGAGTGCTTGCAGAACGGCGATGTCTACCTGACTGATCAATAGCTCCTCGCGTATACTGGATGGCTTTAGGAGCGCTAAAATACGCAAGGCTTCCTGTTCCTGCTGCTGGGCGAGCAGCAAACGGACATAGGTCAAAACCTCTAATTCTCTCTGAATGCTAGGCTGATTCAATATGGAAGGGGGAAGCTTGGACAACTCCGTTTTCGCTAAAGCGATGTCCCCTTCCTGGATCGCGATGTGTGCGAGAAATGCTTGTAATGGGCTGAACCAATAAGAAGCACCCCAGCTCGCGAGCATTTCTACTGTCTCTGAAACGATTTTGCGGGCCGCGACAAAATTCCCCTCTACCAGCTTGAGTTTGGCGGATGTCAGTACATAGGGGACGAGGAGGCCAGGTATTTGCTTGTGCAGGGCAACAAAACGAACGCGCTGTAGATAATCAAGGCTTTCTTCCAGCCTGTTTTCCTCGTAGAAACCCTCCGCTAAGGCCTGAACGACGTACAAGTTGATTAAGGAATCTTTCCAGCCATTTGCTTCGAGTATGGCAGAGAACTGATTGCCTACCACCTCTGTCTGCTCGGAAAGTATGCCTTTTAACCCGAATCTCGTACGCCGAATAAATGGTTCTGTCGTGTTGTAATTAAAATGGTAAAACAACGGACTCTCAGGCAACCCTCCGCTAAGCTGTGATGAACTGGCGATCCAGCGATCAAAATCCATTGTGGCGAACACCAAATTCGCTCGGACAAAAAACAGACCGCTCAAAAACTGACGATGCTCTGTGGAGTCTTCTATGAACGGGATATTTTGCTCCAATTTAGTGAGGGCCACCTCCGCCCTATCTATTTGAACGCACGTAATCAAGAGGAACGTATAGATCAGGCGAAAAAGTGGTGAAAAATAGTTCGCGTGATCAGGGATGCTGTCCAGCGTTCTGAGAAAGCTGGAAAACTCGCCGCGTTGGAGCAGCACCTGAGTATGTTGCTCCAGTAATCTTACAGCCAACGGATAATCGGCAGCGGCAATCGCATGATCGATCGCTTCGTCCATCAATCCGCGTTCCGCATAGCTCTCACTGGCTAGCCGATGCAGCTCACGTGCTTCTCCGGGAGCTGTCTGCTCCAGTTGACTGCGCAAAAAATCGGCAAACAAGTGATGGTACCGATACCACGTACCGTAATCATCCAGTGGGATTAAGAAAATGTTTTGGCGGTGCAAGCGGGTCAGCATTTGTTGGCACTGGGGCAGGCCGGTTAGAGCGTGGCACACGTGAGCGTCCATTCTCGCCAGCACAGAGGTTTTGAGCAAGAAGCTGCGCTCTTCTTCCGGAAGTCGCATGATCACTTCATGAAACAAATACTCCGAAATATTGCGATGAGAGCCAGTAAATCCAGCAAAAAATTGATCGTAGTTCTCCATATTCACGAGTGAAATGGCAGCGAGCTGCAAGCCGGCGATCCATCCCTCTGTACTTTTCACCAGTTGCTCGATTTGCATTTCGGTCAGAGGTAAATCGTGAACCTGCCGGTAAAAGCTGTCCGTCTCTTGATGACTGAAAAGAAATTGTCCCGACTCAATGTGACATACTTCATGACGTACGTTCCATTTGACTGTAGAAAAAGGCAACGTGTTGCGACTGGCGATGTACAGATGGACGTGGCTCGGGACATATTCCAGAAAATAAGCGAGACTGTTGTGAATCGTCTCATCCGAGATCACGTGGTAGTCATCGAGAATGATAGCAAGGGGCTGCGTCGTAGAAGCGAGTTCATTGAGCAGGGAATCGATGAAGGTCAAGATCGAGGTATGACTGGTTGCCTTCATGGCTGGTTCCATTCGTTCGGAGAGTTCTGCGAAGTCAGATTCAGACAGTGTAAATACGATGTATCTCCAAAAGCGAATCAAGTCATTATCCATCTCATCGAGTGAGAGCCATACAGTGGTACCGCCGTACTGATGCGCCCATTGACTGAGCAAGGTCGTTTTTCCATACCCGGCTGGGGCGTATAACGTGGTCAGTCGGCATTGCAGACCAGCGTCCATTTTTTGCAGTAGTCGGCTCCTGTGAACGCTATTCGATCGAACGGCGGGCATTGCTGTTTTGGTTTTCAGCATAATGGAATGATGGAGCATGTTTGTACCGTCCTATGTATTAGAATCGTATGTGTCCATTATACTTGTTATCGGCAAAAATCGACATTTGAAAAAAGAAAGAGTCTTTTGTCCCGAGATGCAGGTCCTAAACCGCCATCTTTTGCATGCCAGTCACTTTAAGGCGAGAAATTTCCATGGAAGCTAGACATGCTTCAACAGGCTTCACATCCCACGCCTTCTAGAATGAAAGCAAAAAGAGAGATGGGTTGAGGGGCATGAAGATTGGACGATGGAAACACGCGGTAATCGTGGTAGCTGCTGTGATGCTCTGTGCTGCAATGGGAACGGAATCTGTCGCGGTCCAGGCGAGCAGTGAAGGGGATGTGCAGGAGCAGGATTCTATTCAGGTAGCGTTTGTCGGGGATATGATTTTGGATAAGAGCGTCGGGAATCAGATCGGGCGGTACGGCGTAGATTATCCGTTTCAAAAAACAGGTGATTTTCTCAAGCAGGCAGACTTGACGATTGGCAATCTGGAGACACCAGTCAGTACGCGGGGACGTCCGGAGAAAAAGGAATATACCTATCGTGCGAAGCCAGAGTCGTTGCAGGGGCTCGTGAACGCGGGTTTCGACGTGGTCAATCTGGCGAATAATCATTCGCTGGATTACGGAATGGACGCCCTCTATGACACAATGGAGCATCTGAAAAAGGCAAAGATCGGTTACGTGGGGGCGGGGAAAAACGAGGAAGAAGCATTCGCACCCTACATCCAAACGATCAAGGGGAAACGCGTGGCAGTCATCGGGATCAGCCGTGTCCTTCCAAATGAGCGCTGGTATGCGCGAAAAAACAAGCCAGGTCTCGCCCATGCCTACTCTTATGAGCCGATGCTATCCCATGTAAAAAAGGCAGTGGCGGAGTCAGACATTACGATTGCGGTCATGCACTGGAATCTGGAATATAAGGATTACCCGGAACCACATGCGCGTGAGATGGCGAAAAAGCTGATCGACAGCGGTGTGGATGCCATTGTTGGGTCGCACAGCCATTCGATTATGGGTGTTGAGTTTTATAAAAAGGCGCCGATCTACTACAGCGTAGGGAATTTTGTGTTTACCACCTCGCGCAATCCGAAAGGTCGCGAAGCCATGATGGTCCAACTGACATTTTCAAAAGACGGGAGCAAGAGCCACGTGATCCCAGTGAAGCTCACGAACGGTCAGCCTGCTCCGATGGACGAGAAAAACAAAAAGCGGATCATCGACAAGCTCAACCGCATTTCCTATGGGGCGAGCGTTGACGCAAAAGGCGAGGTTAGCGAGTCTAAGCCTCAATAGCTGGTCTGCGCATCATTTCTCTTCGTGTAAAACCATATTGTTCGTATAAGCCATGAGCATCCCGAGTAGCAAGTATCATGCTCGTATGACGGATGTCTGGATGTTCCACCATCACTTCCATGAGCCATTTGCTCAATCCCTTACCTCGATGCTCCGGGTCGACGAAGACATCACACACCCAGGAAATCGTCGCGTAATCACTCACGACCCGGACGAATCCAGCCTGTCCATCCTCACTATACAATCCAAAACAGAGTGAATTTTCGATACTTTTTATGATCATTTCCTTGGAGCGTTCTGACGCCCAATACGTTGTCGACAGCCAATCGCTGATGCGCTCGATATCGAGTAAAGCTTTCTCATCACTGATTTTGTAAGGCAGTGTCGCGTGTCTTGCTTCCATCTGTATCCCTCCGTATATGTATTTACTCCTTTGCTTACGATTCACTATACTCAAGGGACTAGGGCGCATAAAGGAGAGAAAAGTGAATCTGTACCCACACAGATAACGGGGGAGTGAACGGGATGAAGAATAAATACGAAGTCGTGAAAGACAGCATCAAAGAACAGCTTCGTACCCATACAATCAAGCCAGGGGAGAAGCTGCCGTCGATTCGTACTGCATCCGAGCGTTGGTCGTGCAGTTTGAATACGGCGATACGAGCGTATCAAGAGCTGGAGAAGGAGCACTTGATTTATTCCATTCCCAAAAGCGGTTATTACGCGGTCCTTCGCCCTCTTCAAAGTACGCGTTTTCCAGAGGAGCGAATTGACTTTACGGCAGCCAGCCCCGACTCAGAAGTTATGCCATTCAAAGATTTCCAGCATTGTTTAAACCGTGCGATTGAATTATATGAAGATCAGTTGTTTTCCTATTCGGAGCCCCAGGGCTTTTTCTCCTTGCGTCGGGCATTGGAGAGCCATCTCGCCCAATCACAAGTGTTTGCATCCCCTTCGCAAATTTGCGTCGTTTCGGGAGCTCAGCAAGCGCTGCATCTGCTCGCCTCCATGCCGTTTCCAAATGGAAAGAATGCAGTGCTAGTCGAACAGCCTACCTTTCACGGCATGCTGCGTTCACTCGAGCTGCTGGGAGTTACCGTTCTGGGCATCCAGAGGACCGCGGCAGGCATCGACATGGATGAGCTGGAGCGGCATTTCCGCAACAATCAAATCAAGTTTTTCTACACGGTTCCCCGGTTTCACAATCCGTTGGGGACAAGCTATTCAACGGAACAAAAGAAACAAATCGCCAAGCTGGCTCAGCGCTACGATGTATACATCGTCGAGGATGACTATCTGGCGGACATGGAAACTAATCTAAAGACAGACCCGATCTACAGCTACGATCAATCAGGGCGTGTCCTGTACGTCAAAAGCTTTTCTAAGATCATGCTGCCCGGACTTCGATTGGCGACAGTCGTCCTACCCCCTTCCGTAATGGAAACGTTCCGGTTGTTTAAAGCATCGTGTGATTCCAGTACGGCCGTCTTGTCTCAGGCGGCTTTGGAGCTGTATTTGAATTGCGGGATGTACGACCATCATGCTGCTCTTGTCCGGGAACGCTATCGCCTGCAGATGGAAACATTGGCCGAGTGCTGCCGGCGCTATCTTCCCCCACAGCTTCACACACAAATCGGAACAGGCGGGATTTTTTCGAGAGTGCTGCTTCCCGATGAGCTAGACGCTCAGGATATCATTGCCGCGTTACACCAGCAAAACGTGCGGGTCATGTCCACGAACCAGAGCTATTTGCCTACCTTCCCGCGTGAAAACGGGTTACGAATTAGTATTATCCAAACAGATGCTGATAAGATAGAGAGAGGGATCGCCCTGTTAGCAGAGACGGCTACTGCACTCTTGCAAAAGCAAAGAAAAGAAGGTCAGTGGCGGATCATCGATTGGATATAGTGGTTATGCATATTTGAGGAATGGGCAGAATGGAGACGTATATCATCACGAAAAGGAGTGATTGTCAGTGCAAGCTATCACTACGTTTCTCATGTTCCATGGACAAGCGGAAGAAGCGATGAAGTTTTACACGTCTATTTTTGATCGCTCAGAAATCAAGCAGGTTATGCATCACGAGAATGGACAAGTCCTGCACGCTACCTTCACGTTAAAAGGCCAGACTTTCATGTGTATTGACAATACGAACGGTGACTATCATGTCTTTACCCCGGCGATTTCGTTATTTGTGGACTGCGATACAGAGGAAGAGGTTGACCGTGTTTTTGGACAGCTTTCCTTGGATGGACAAGTCCTTATGCCGCTTGGACAATATCCGTTCAGTGAAAAGTTCGGATGGGTTCAAGATCGTTACGGAATATCGTGGCAGATTCATTTACCGAAAAGATGATAGTTGAAAAGCCGGTACACCTCTTGGTACCGGCTTTTTCGTTTTTATGAAATAGCTGTAGTGGAGGGAAGAAGCGAATTTCCAGTCTACGCTTCGGCCTACGCCCCGCAAGGGGTATCACTGTCCGCTTATGAATAAATGGTGGGAGCGCTTCAAACGTAGAAGTTTCGAGGAAGTATTTCATAAGTGAAGCTGAAATTCCCCGCCATTTATTCAGAAGCTAAGATGGGCTCCAGAGGCGCTTGGACTGGAAATTCGCTTCTTCCTACGTAGCTTTTCGTTCATTTGTTGAGAGTGGTTCTAAGATGTCTTAGTTTCAACTGAATTGTCTTTCAGATGCTTCCTTGCGTTAACATACAAAACGTCTTAAAGATTCGAAGGATTCCACAGCTGTACGAAAGTCCTGTCACATGTTTGGAAGGAGACCGCCCGAACGAAGAGAGGATACAGGCGACTGGAAAACATGTGGCAGGGCTTCCCCCGACCACAACCGATGGAATATAGTCTTTTTGTCTACATCGTCATCAACTGACGAAAACTCCGCCGATAGCTCCACAGCAAATACATTTCCAAAATCGCGACAATCAGTCCCATAGCGAGCATGTCGGGATCGACAAACAGGTGGAACGTCAAGATGTTGACAGCAAGAGGCGCAGTGGCGGTTAGAGCCAGTGGGACGAAGCGGTTGGTTAGGAATAGCAATCCACAGATGATTTCGACGGTTTTGACCAGAACCAGCAAATACCCTTGCAAAAGCTCCATGGCAGCAGGACTGGTTGGAAAGATAGGCTCGAATCCAAACAAGACCATGTAACCATTCACACCTGCTCCAAGCAAAATCAATCCAAGGATGATACGGGCGAATACGGGCAATGTCCGTGCCATCAGGCATCACTTCCTTGTAGTGGAATAGGGCTGATGAAGTCTTCGAGGAAAGTATAACTCCACTTTGACCACCTGGTCAATACGCGTTATGATAGGAAAAAGAAGAACGGAGAGAAGGTGACGGACATAAAAGGAATTTGGCAGGACGAAACACTGGAGCCGAACAAGCGAAAACTGTTGGAAGCGGCCCTTGTTGAATTTTCCGCGAAAGGCTATGAACGAGGCTCCACCAATCAAATCGTTCAGAACGCAGGCGTATCAAAGGGGATGCTGTTCCACTTTTTCGGGAATAAAAAGGGACTGTTTCTCGCGATTGTGGATGCTTGTATCGAACGTTTTTTTGCCTGTATACAGGCGCGAATGGAAGCGGCGCCGCAAGACTTTTTTGCACGATTTCTTCATGTCAATCAAGCAAAAATGGCGCTCTTTGCCGAGGAGCCAGTTATTTATCAAATGGCAGTGGCGACCTTTTTCGATTATCCCGAGGAATGCCAGGCTGAGATCGAAGACAGAGAAACACAGTTCAATGCGCGATATATTCCCTTGTTTCTGGATCAAGTCGATACGTCATTGATCAAAGCGCAGTTCGATCCACAGAAGGCGCTGCATTTTTTGCTGTCGACTGTAGAGGCATTGACGCAAAAGTACGTCCGCGAAAACTACGATGCCAGCGATAAAGGCTTCGCACATGTCCAATCCTTTTTTGCGGAATTAGAATCGTATATGGAAATGATGAAGGTAGGACTGTATAGACAATCAGACAGTGGAGCATAAAGGGGAAAAATATATGGATGAGAAATGGACACGCCTGGTACATAACATGAACCCGTCAGCCAAGCTCCTTCGTGCATGGGAGCTAAAAGGCGGGATTTCTGCACAGGTTACCTCTCTAGAAATGGAGAGCCCTGACGGCACGAAGAAAAAAGTAGTCGTCCGCGAGCATGGTCAGGCTGACCTCAAGCGAAATCCGCAGATCGCATCAGATGAATTCAGACTGTTGCAAATACTGAAGTCAGCTGATTTGCCGACTCCAACGCCTTATCATCTCGAAGCAGCCAGCGATATGTTTCCGACACCGTGTCTTGTCATCGAATTCATAGAAGGAGAGACAGTCACCGCACCAGCCAACTTGTCCAGCTTTCTGCAACAAGCAGCTGAGGTGCTGACTCGCATCCATTCGGTAGACGCTACTAGACTGATGGGCACTTCTTTGCCGAAACTAGAAGAAGCGATAACGGAGAAGCTCCACAAAAGACCCGCGAGCCTGGACAAATCATTGGATGAGGGACTCATTCGCGAAGTGCTGGAGTCTGTTTGGCCGCTGCCGCAGTCGAATGCAGCATCTCTGTTGCATGGAGATTTCTGGCCAGGAAATACGATGTGGAAGGAAGAAAAACTGGCTGCTGTTATCGACTGGGAGGACGCTGCGATCGGCGACCCCTTATCTGATCTCGGCAATGCCAGACTGGAGATTTTGTGGGCATTTGGAGTGGAGGCCATGCATGAGTTTACGCTTCATTATCAATCTTCTGCCAGCAAGACACTCGATTATACCCAGCTTCCGTACTGGGATTTGTGTGCGGCACTGCGGCCAGCTTCGAACCTATCTGATTGGGGATTGGAAAAAAGGATAGAGGACACCATGCGTGAGCGACATTCTCTATTCGTGATGCAGGCGTGTGAAAAACTAGGCATTCCGTATAAAAGGCATACGATTAATGAGAGCCTCGAATAATCGGGGCTTTTTTTGTTTGGAAAAAACTGTTGACCGATCCGGTATCGATACCTATAATCTAATTCATAGTAAACAGGTAAGAATTATAAGTTATTGTTTTTTGATCCGACCGGACCACCGGAGGAGCTGGTTTCACTGAGTGAGTGGATATGAAGGAGGATCAACATGAAAAAAAGGTTTTCGCAAATCATTTCAAGCTTGCTATTAGGGACTCTGTTGGTCACAGGGTGCAGCTCCGAAGGCAGTGCGCCGGCTACCTCGACACAAACGGCGACTCCGTCGACAGAAGCATCAGCACCTGCTGCCAGCAAGGTGCAAGACATAAAAGACGGCATCAATTTGGCTACGGATTTATCCAAGCTGCCGGAAGCAGCAGCTAAAAGGACCGATACATTCATTGCGGGACTGACAGAGCCGGGTGGTGTATTTAACCCGTTCTTTTACCACAACGGCTACGATGGCAATGTCTCCTCAGCGATCTTCGAATCCCTGGTGGATGTCGATGCGACAGGAAAGCCAGTACCCAAGTTGGCGGAAAAATGGGACGTATCTCCTGACCAGCTCACGTATACGTTCCACCTGAGACCGAATCTGAAATTCAGCGATGGTTCACCGCTGACGGCAGAGGATGTGGCCTTTACACTGACGATTTTGCACGACAAAACGTACGATGGCGAAACGGACATTTTCGTAGCAAGTATCAAGGGTGGCCGTGAATACAAGGAAGGCAAAGCGAACACGATCGAAGGAATCAAAGTGATTGATCCACAGACGATCCAGATCACGACGGAGAAAGTGAACGCCAAATCTCTCGTTCTGTTAGGCGGGCAGGTGCTCTCCAAAGCGTACTACGGCAAGGAGTACAAACCAGGCAATCTGGAGTATCTCCGCACCCTGCACGGCAAGCCATTGGGAGCTGGACCTTACAAATTTGAGGCGTACATTCCTGGTCAAGAAGTCCGCTATCTCGCAAACGAGCACTATTTCGCGGGTAAGCCGCAAGTCGAACACTTTATCTACAAGACGACCGAAGGCGACGCTCTACAGTTTATCCAGACAGGGGAAATGGACTACAACTCCTTTACCGTCAACTCGGATAACATTGAGCAGTTGCAAGAGCTAGGATACGTGAATATCAATCTGTACACATCCAGTGCCTATTCGTACATCAAGTTCAATCATTCCAAGCCATTTTTCAAAGACAAGCGCGTCCGCCAAGCCTTCATCTACGGACTGGATCGCCAAAAGATTTTAGACCTGACCTACCAAGGATACGCGCAAGTCGCCAATGTACCAATCAGCCCTGTTTCGTGGGCCTATACGGAGGATGTCAATCCATACGCCTACAATCCGGAAAAGGCGAAGCAGCTCCTGGACGAAGCGGGCTGGAAGCCGGGCGCGGACGGTATCCGTGAAAAAGACGGACAAAAGCTGGTCGTGCATTACTACACGACAAAAGGAAAGCTGGGAGAGGTACTGATCCCGATTGCCAAAGAAAACTACAAAGAGCTGGGCATCCAGTTTGAAGCGGAAATGATGGACTACAACGCCGTTTTGGCACGGACGGAAAAAGGAGATCACGACCTTGCTTCGTTCTCGACCACGATGCTGATCGATCCAGATGACGGTGTAGACGCCTTCTCGACGAAAAAGGGCAAGAGCGGATTTACTGGAACGAATGGTTACTCCAATGCCAAAGTAGACGAATTGCTGGAAGCAGGTCTATCTACGCTGGACATCGAGAAGCGCAAAGCGATCTACAAAGACCTGTACAAAGAGCTGAGCGATGACCCACCGTACATCTTCCTCGGCTACCGCAAAATTTTGTCTGCGCACAACGGCAAGATCAAGGGCTTGGAGCCGAATCCGTTCACTGGCATTTCGACCAGCCTGCCTGGTATCAAATTTGAGTAACAAGTTCGAGTAACTGACTCACGAATGTTGTGCCCGGCCCTGGGGCTGGGCTTTCTTTTTTTCCCCAAGCATGAAAGGAGGCAAACGATGACGTCCTACTTCTTGAAAAGGGTCTTTTACATGGCGTTGACGCTCTTCGGCGCATCCATTTTGATTTTTTTCCTGTATGCTCTGACGCCCGGTGATTTCGTCGATACGAGTCCCAAGCTGACAGCGGAACGAAAGCTGGAGCTAAAAGCGATGTACGGGCTGGATAAGCCTGTCGTCGAACGGTATTTCATCTGGATGAAAAACGCCTTCCAAGGCGATTTTGGTTATTCCCTGCAATACCAGCAGCCAGTGATGTCGCTATTGAACGATTACATCTGGAATTCGTTTTTGCTCGCGATTACCTCCACCTTTTTTACGTGGCTGATCGCGATCTCTATCGGAGTACTGTCTGCTGCAAGGCAGCATTCCTGGTTCGATGCACTCGTGACGATCGGCGTTTTTGCAGCGATGTCATTGCCTGTTTTTTTCGTCGGGCTGCTGTTTATCAAGTTGTTTGCTGTCGATGCCAAGCTATTTCCCGCAGGAGGCATGATGACGATTGGCAGCAAGGAAACGGGGTTCGCCTATGCGTGGGACGTGGTCCAGCATATGTTTTTGCCTGTGACGGTGCTGACTTTACTGAGCGTGGGGACGCTGACTCGTTATTTCCGCACGAACATGCTGGAGGTCATTCAACAAGACTTCGTGCGCACGGCCCGGGCAAAAGGACTGAAGGAAAAAGTCGTCCTGCACAAGCACGCGCTGCGCAATGCACTCCTGCCCGCCATTACACTACTAGGCTTTGAGCTGCCAGCATTGTTCGGTGGGGCGATTATCACGGAAAAAATCTTTAACTGGCCCGGTGTCGGACAGTTGTACATGCAGGCGTTTTCTGTACGGGATTACCCGCTCTTGATGGGCTTTACGATGTTCCTGGCGATTCTCACCGTCATCGGAAATTTATCTGCTGATTTGCTGTACAGAGTGGCTGACCCGCGGGTTCGGTTGAAATAGGAGGGGAAACCATGGCATCAACGGTAAGTGAAGTAGCTGAGGTGACGAGACCGGAGCAGGTAGCGTTGCGTTCCTCCTTGTGGCACGAGGCGTTTTTGCGACTGAAAAAGAAGCGACTGGCCATGGTTGGACTTGTGTTTTTACTCGTCATGGCAGTGGTATGTTTCATCGGTCCGTTTTTTTCTCCGTACGCATCCGGCAAGATTAATACGGCCATGATCAACAAGCCGCCAAGCTTCTCCCATTGGCTCGGGACGGACAGCTTGGGCAGAGACATTTTGACGCGGTTGATGCAGGCTGGCCGAATCTCATTGACAGTCGGCATCGCTTCTATGGTGCTCTCCGTTTCTATTGGCGCCCTTCTTGGTGCACTGGCTGGCTTTTACCGCGGGTGGGTCGATCAAGTGATCATGCGCGTAGCAGACGTGCTCATGACCATTCCTGGTCTGCCGCTCTTGTTTATTATGGGCGCAGTCCTCTCCGAGTGGAAAATCCCGACCGACTACCGCATTTACATCGTCATGGTCATGCTGAGCCTAATCGGCTGGCCCGGCTTGGCGCGAATGGTCCGCAGCCAGATGCTCACCTTGCGTGAAAGTGAATTCATGCAAGCAGCAGAAGTACTCGGTCTGCGCGACAGACGCAAGCTATTCTTCCATTTGCTGCCCAATCTGACACCACTCTTGATTGTAGTTGCCACCTTGAATGTCGGCGGTGCGATCCTGAGCGAATCCGTATTATCGTACTTCGGCCTTGGAGTCGTTCCGCCAACGCCGACATGGGGCAACATGATGGATGCGGCGAATACCTTGATCGATTTTCAGAAAAGACCGTGGCTGTGGGTTCCTCCGGGTATTGCTATTTTCGCTACCGTCATTTCGATCAATTTGTTGGGGGATGGATTGCGAGATGCTTTGGACCCGAAGCAGAAGCGTTAAGGGGTGTTCTTGAATGATTTATAACTTCTTGAACCTTCTTTCAAGATAAAACTTCTCCCCCTCCACTACAGATACTTTTTATAAGAAAAGGCAGGTGAGCCAAGCATGAATGCTTTAGTCGAAATCCAAAATTTAAGCACCTACTTCAAGTCCGAACAAGGCGTGGTCAAAGCAGTCGATGCCCTCGAGCTGCGCGTCCATGAAGGAGAGACCGTATGCATCGTAGGCGAGTCGGGCTGCGGCAAAAGCGCGGCAGCCATGTCATTGATGAGACTAATCCCAGAGGCGGTAGGCAGTATCGTTTCGGGTGAGATATGGTTTGCAGGCCGTGATCTGCGAAAAGTCAGCAAAGAAGAGATGCGAAAGCTCCGCGGTAACGAGCTGGCCATGATTTTTCAGGAGCCGATGTCGTCACTCAATCCCGTACTGACCATCGGTGAGCAGATCATGGAGCCGATCATGGAACATCAAGGACTAAGTAAAAAAGCAGCCCAAGCACGAGCCATCGAGCTGATCGAGCTAGTCGGAATCCCGCGGGCAAAAGAAATCGCCAAATCGTACCCCCATGAATTGAGCGGGGGCATGCTGCAACGCATTATGATTGCCATCGCAATATCCTGCAATCCTCGACTGCTGATCGCTGATGAGCCGACGACTGCTTTGGATGTGACGATTCAGGCGCAAATTCTCGATCTGCTGCGCAAAATCAAGGATGAAGCCCAAACTGCGATTCTTTTTATCACGCATGATCTGGGGGTCGTTGCGGAGATGGCCGATCATGTGGTCGTGATGTACGCAGGGAAAGTGGTAGAGGTGTCTCCTGTCGTCGAGCTGTTCGAGGAGCCGAAGCACCCGTATACACAAGGCTTGCTTCGTTCCAAGCCTGTACTGAATCAGCGCAGAGCCAAGTTGTATTCCATCCCTGGTCAAGTACCGAATCCGACGACACTCGGTGAATCGTGCTATTTTCATGACCGATGCGATCAGTGCTTGGACATTTGCCGGGTGAAGCAGCCGCCTTTGCGTGATGGGGGAGACGGCAGAAAGGTCGCGTGCTGGCTGTATGAGGAGGAGAGCGTCCGTGGACAGTAATTTACTGGAAGTGCGCCGATTGAAAAAATATTACCCGATTACCGGAGGGCTTTTCGGCAGGACGATCGGCCATGTAAAAGCGGTGGATGACGTCAGCTTTTCCATCCCAAAAGGGGAGACGTTTGGGCTGGTCGGTGAATCCGGCAGCGGGAAAAGCACGACAGGTCGCACCATCCTGCGCCTTTTGGAAAAGACAGAGGGAGAAGTCCGTTTCCAGGGTATCGATGTGCACGCGTTGAATCGCCAAGAGCTCCGAGCATTGCGCCCACGGATGCAATATATTTTTCAAGACCCGTACAGCTCACTGAATCCACGCGTTCGAATCGGAGAAGCACTGGGGGAAGCGCTGCTTGATCACGGGCTGCTCCCACAAGCGGAGGTCAGAGAAAGAGTTTTAGAGGTCATGGCTTTATGTGGATTGGCGCCGTATCATGTCGATCGGTATCCGCATGAGTTCTCGGGCGGTCAGCGTCAACGGATCGGCATCGCACGGGCCATTATGATGAACCCTGATTTTATCGTCGCGGATGAGCCAGTATCTGCTCTGGATGTGTCGATCCAAGCCCAAATCATCAATTTGTTTGCAGAGTTGCAGGAGCAGAGGAAGCTGACGTACTTATTTATTTCGCATGATTTGAGCGTCGTGGAGCATCTGTGCACGAGGATCGGCGTCATGTATTTGGGGTCATTGATGGAGCTGGCACCTCGGGATGAATTGTTTTTGGAGCCGCTCCATCCGTACACCAAAGCATTGCTCTCCTCTGTGCCGCTCCCGATCCCAAAGAAAAAGCGCGAACGTATCGTCCTGCAGGGAGACATGCCAAGTCCGGCAAATCCTCCAGCAGGGTGCAAATTCCATACGCGCTGCCCGTATGTGAAAGACATTTGCCGACAGGAAGTGCCTGCTTTTCGGGAGGTTAGCACCGACAGATTTGTCGCCTGTCATTTGGTGTAAAGGGAATCATTGGGGGAACGAAGAACTGCACGGAGCATTGACCGATAGCAGAAGCGTATGGTAATATTTCCATATCATAGTAAATGTATCGGTTTTTAAATGATTAGCTGATCGGTCGACCAAAAGCTCCCGCGAGGACAAAGACAACCAAGCTGTCTAGTTTCGCAGGGAGCTTTCGGCAATCGAAGGAAAATGAGGTGAGAAAAGCCTCTTGCTGCCCAAACTGTTTGACATTGACAGTTATGGGCAGCAAGAGGTATTATCAGATCACAAAACAAAGTAAATAGGTAGGAATAATATACATTAATTTATCGAAACAGGAGGGTGGTCCCCATGGCAAAAGATGAGATTTCCCTAGACGATCCCTTATTAGAGAAAATCGCGCGCGCACTGGATGGTTTGGAATACGGTTCCATACATATTGTGGTTCACGATTCACAGGTCGTTCAGATTGAGCGAACGGAAAAATACAGACTCCCGGCGGAAAAGCCTGAGGCAAAGATTTCGCAAGCGCGCACCGGAAAATAGAAGAATAAGCGTGGAAAAAAGAGAGGAGGAAGGACTATGGCAGGCGTTCTTGTGGTAGGAGGAGATCGGGTAGCAGAAATCGAGAGCTTGTTACAGAACAAAGGGTTTCAGAATGTCTATCACGTATCAGGTCGCAAAAAATCCGATGTGAAGGCGACGATTCCTTCTGATACGGAGCTTGTTCTTGTCTTTATTAACTTCGTGAGTCACAGTTTGAGTAAAAATATAAAGAAGCTGGCGAAGCAAAAGCACGTCCCGATCGTTTTTTGTCGAAGGTCATGTGATGCGGTAGCCATGTATGAACCAGCGATAAGCTAGAGAGGACAGCCCCATATGCGCGAATGAATAGAAGTATTCAAGGATGAATACTTCTTTTTTGCGTGACAGAGACTACTGGTAGAAACTTGTCGGACCGACTCGGGTAAAAGTATTCAGCACTGAATAAAACCAACAAAAGGACAACCGAAAACACGAATGGCATAAAATTTGCAGAATATTTATTCAATAATCGGTTATCCGACTCAAACAAGGGGGTACAGCATGAACAGACCAGTTGTCCTAACAAGTCTCTTCGTTTTGCTTACGGGGCTATTTGCAGGCTGTAGCAGTGGCAATACGCCGACTCAAACCGCACCAGACAACCAGCAGCAACCAGCACCAGCACAGCAGGCAACTGCGAATCCTGCGGCAGAGCAGATCTTGCACATGAATGCAGCCGAGCCTGAAACACTTGATTCAGGCATGTCCAACGATGTCATTTCCGGCGCCTTCATCCGTTCGCTGTACGACGGGCTCGTTCGATTGGACAAGGATGGCAAGCCAGTCCATTCCGTTGCATCCGACATTCAAGTATCTGAGGACAAAAAGGTGTACACCTTTACTTTGCGCGACAGCAAGTGGAGCAATGGCGACCCGGTTACGGCTCAAGACTTCGCCTTCGGCTGGATGCGCGTGCTCAACCCGAAGACAGCCAGCGGCTCCGCCTACAAATATTATCCGATCAAAAATGCCCGCGCCTTTTACGAAGGAAAGGCGAAAGCGGAGGATGTCGGCATCAAGGTCGTCGATGACAAGAAACTGCAAGTCACCTTGGAAAACCCTACTCCTTACTTCCTGACACTTGCGACCTTCTACTATCCGGTCAATCAAAAGGTGGTAGAAGCCAATCCCGATTGGGCGAAAAAGCCCGAGTCCATCGTGACCAATGGGCCGTTCAAGCTGGTGAATTGGGAGCATAAAAACAAGATTGAGCTGGCCAAAAACGAGCACTATTGGGACAAAGACGTCGTGAAGTTCAACGAAGTCGAGTTTTCCATGATAGAGGATACGAATACCGAGCTGGAGCTGTTCAATAGCGGCGAGCTGGATTGGGCTGGCGGCCCGATTAGCGGTCTGCCTGCGGATGCCATTGGACCGTTACGCGACGAAGGCAAGCTGCAAACCATGAAACGTGCCACCAACTACTATCTCTTGTTCCAAACAGAGAAGCCGCCATTTACGAATAGCAAAATCCGCAAAGCGTTTGCCTATGCGATCAACCGCAGTGACATCGCAGAAAACATCGGCCAGGCCGGACAGACTCCCTTGATGGGCTTTGTCCCACTTTCCGCCTCCTTGAAGCCGGATGGGTATTTCAAGGATAACGACGTGGAGACGGCGAAACAGTTATTGGCAGAAGGAATGAAGGAGATGGGCATCGCCAAGCTGCCCGAAATCACTTATCTTTACAATACCTCCGACCTCAACAAGAAGATTGCCGAAGCATTGCAGGCTCAATGGAAACAAGCCCTCGGTGTGGACGTCAAGCTGATCAACAAAGAATTGAAGGTCATGTTTGACGATCAGGAGCAAGGGAAGTACATGATTTCCCGAACAGGCTGGACGGGAGATTACAACGACTCCGTCAACTTCCTGGAGCTGATGATGGAGAAGTACAGCTCCAATAACTCGACCTTCTGGTTTAGCGAGAAATACGTAGAGCTGGTGAAAAAGGCGTACGCCGAACCAGATGAGGCCAAGCGCAATCAGTATCTGGTCGAAGCGGAGAGCATCTTGATGGAAGAAATGCCGGTCACGGGTGTGTACTCCAGCGTCAATTCATGGGTACAAAATGAAAAGGTAAAAGGCATCACTGTAGATCCGTTGGGCTACATCGACTTCAAGTGGGGATACAAAGAACAATAGCGCTGAAAAGAAGTGGCCGACATAAAAATCCATGTGTGGGCCGTTTCGCGAGCGATGGGGGAGGAATTTTCATGACATGGCAGCAAGCAGTAGAAAACGTGCTGAAGGAAGCGCCCGGTATTTTTGGAATCGCAGCTGTTCATCTGGAAACAGGAGAGTCAGCAGGGCATCTGGATGAAGAGTTGTTTCAACTGGCGAGTGCATTCAAAATTCCGATTATGGTCACCTTGATGCGCGAGGTGGAAGCAGGACGAATCCGCCTCGACCAGCGTGTGACACTGAAATGGGAGGATCGCGTACCGGGGTCAGGCATTTTGCAAGAGCTGGATGCCGGAGCGGCCTTAACGGTAAAAGACTTAGCGACACTGATGACGATTGTCAGTGATAACTATGCGACGGACCAAATCATCGAGTTGATCGGCGGCATCGACAAGGTGAATGAGCACATGCATGAGCTGGGTCTTTCGCAGATTCATTTGACGCATAATTGCTGGGAGCTCCTCAACCACTGCGTGGGTATGAACGAACCTACACCTTCGCAGGCAGGGTTCGATGAGTTCATGCGCCGGGAAGAGTCAGGCAATTACGAATTGATCCACGATGTATCCATGCCTACCCCTGATAATAACGTAGCGACACCAGCCGAGCTAAACCGCCTGCTTATTATGATTGCGCGAAAAGAAATTCTCACGGAGTCCTCCTGCGAGCAGATGCTAGACATCATGCGACGTCAGCATTACAACAGCCGTCTGCCGTACTTGCTGCCAGAAGGAACAAAGGTCGCGCATAAGACAGGAACCGTCAATGCAGTCGTCAATGATGCTGGCATCATCTATTTGCCAGAAGGAAAAGGGATGATTGCGATCACGGCACTATCACGCGGTGTGACTGACAAAGAAGCGGCAGAGCTTACTATCGCTCGTGTTGCAAAAGCGATTTATGAGCAAACGATGGGGAGTTGATGAAAATGCCGGCATGGAAAGAACAGTTCCACACGTATGCACAGCAGCTGCTGGACGAGGCAAAGGCTCCGGGCGCAGCTATTGCTGTTGCACGTGATGGTGAGCTTTTGTACGAGGGGACATTCGGTTTTCGTGACAGAGAACAGCAACTGCCACTTTCCCTCGACACCGTTTTTGGCATCGCATCCATCACCAAATCGTTTACCTGCGTTGCGATCATGCAGTTGCAGGAGGGAGGCAAGCTGTCTGTCCACGATCCGGTCGTAAAATATTTGCCTGAGTTTCGGGCGGGCGACCACGAGCTGACAGCACGAATGACGATTCATCACTTCATGACACATACGCCTGGAATAGCGCCGATGCCTTACTTAGACGGCGCAATGAGGCGGAGCATGGAGAATGATCCTGCTGTCATTGGAACCAAAGCAGAGGAAGAACTGAAGACCGTGCCTTACTTGGATACGTACGAAGAAGTCACGAAAGCCATTGCTGGGTTCGAAGGGAAGCCGCTCTCAGAGCCAGGAGGTGCCTTTAGCTACAACAACGATGCGTATGGGCTTTTGGGGGCGATCATTGAACGGGTCAGCAACCAGACGTATGAAAACTACGTTGCGACGCATATTTTGCAGCCATTGGGTATGGACAGAACCGTTTTCTCCGTGGATGAATTGGCTGACAAGGATGACGTCACGATTTTGTATACCAACAAAAAAGTCGATGACGAAAACCAAATCATTGCAGCACCCATCTGGCACGATGCCCCAGCAATGCGAGCGGCAGGGTTCCTCAAATCCACGGTGAACGATCTGCTCGCCTATTTGGAAGTCTTTCGTCAGGGAGCAGCGGGAAAACCGACACCTATTCTGTCTGCGGATAGCGTCAGGCAGATGCTCACTCCCTTGGCTCGTGTGGACGGGCACCGCTCATACGGCTATGGTCTGATGGTCTCGCCTGCCTTTCCAGATGGCTTGCTGGTAGAGCATGGCGGATCGCTGAAGGGAATCAGCTCGCACATTTTCTCGGTTCCGGATCAAGGGATTACGGGCGTGATTCTGGTCAATCTCGATGGAGTGAGTGTCCGAGAGTTGGTTCTCGGCTTTTTGAACAGTTTTTTTGCAAGGCCGGCTGGCGCTCCGGTCTATGCCTATGATCCATACGAGGTCGCTGATGAGCAATTGTCACTGTACGAAGGTCGCTACTCTTCGCAGGAATGGGTAAGCGCATCGATAGCCAAAAGCGAAGGCAAGCTATTCTTGGAGGTGGATGGTCTCTCGTATCCACTGATACCCGTACAAAAAGACAGCTTCGTTTTCCAAAAAAGAGATTCCATCCCTTGGATTGAGTTTTTCCGGGATGAAGACGGGCAAATAGATAGGATGAGCTACGGATTGCGTCAGTTGACGAGGGAATCCACAAAATAAGCCAAGTGAAAAGGGGAAACAAAAGAATTTAAAAAAAGCGGTTGCCAATCAGGCAGCCGCTTTTGTCTTTGTTTTGCTTTCTATGCCCGATCCAAGCCATAATAGAGACAATACATACAGGATGTGATTACGCTTGCAGATCATTGTTTTTGACCTTGAAACGACACTAACGTATCAGAGAGACAAGATCCCGGAAATTATTGAGATCGGAGCGGCAAAAGTCGTGCCCGGAAAAAATGGCGTGGAGGTCGACACATTTCAGCGCTACACCTTTCCAGCCATTGAGCGCCGAATCACAGAGAGGACGCGTAAGTTCATCGGTCTCGATAAAGAGAATATGCCAACCTTTATCCCGTTTCGCCGGGCATTCGCAGAATTTATGGAGTGGATTGGCAACGATTCTGAATACTACCTGTGCACTTGGGGGCAAGACGACAAGCGTTTGATGATCGAGCATTGTGCGCGATTTGGTTTGGACTTCAACTGGATGCGGAATTACAACGACATCCAGCCGCCGATTAGCATGCTTTTGGCTGATCGCAAACAGATGAGCCTGAAAGAAGCGATCGACACGGCAGGAATCATCCAGGAGGGCAGACTGCACTCGGCCTTGGTCGATGCCATCCACACAGCTCATTTGCTCATCAAATACAACAAGACTGTGCACCTGAAAGAAAACACGCCAGAAGAGAACTACAATTTGTCGAGCTCGTTGTACATTACGTGCCGATCTTGCAAAAAAAGCAAATATTACACGGCTTTCGGGCGAAAAAGCAGGAGATGCGAGGCTTGCTTGCAACATCGCAAGAAGTTGGAAAAAGCCGCAGAAGCAGCAACCGTCCAGCAGAGTTAACGGGAGAGAACGGAGGAGTGCGTAGATGATACGACAAGCACAATCCAATGACAAAGAGACAATCGTCACGATGATTGGCGAAGGCATGCTTTGGAGGACAGAAGAGATTGGCGATATCGTGGAAAAGGCTACGGTTTACATCTGGGAGGAAAACGATCAAATCATGGGCTGCGGCACATATGATTTGAACTCCTCTGGCGAAGTCGGAACAGCAGAAATATACGTCTATACACGACCAGATCATCGAAAGCGAGGAATCGGCTCTCGGCTGTTCGATAAGCTGTGGCTGGAACTGCAACAGCACGAGGAGAAGCCAATGGCCGTCATGGCTACCTACCGCGTAGAACACGGGCAGGGTGCTGATTTTTTTGCCAAGAGAGGTTTTGCTTCTATCTGGGGCCACCATCTGATGAAATACACAGGAGAGATCGGGCCGGAACCGACACTCGACGTACGAAAGTTCATCGAATCCGATATGGAGATGTACATCCAATCGCAGAGTGACGCTTACTACGAGGTGCGCAAAGGCATTGATCTTCAGCCATACCGTCTGGCGGATTATCCTGAGAAAACGATGAACGCATGGAAAAACTGGCTGCTAGGTGAGATGAGAGAGGACATTTATTTGTTCGAGCATGAAGGAGTATTCGTCGGGTCCTTGATCATCACAGGGCATGGCGAGGTCTACGATGTGTTCGTAGATCCCGTGCATCAAGGCAAAGGCTACGGCAAAGAGCTTGTCCGTTTTTTTGTGAATCGGACGCTGGAAAAGGGTTTGAAGCCGCATCTCGTCACAGGTACCCACAATGAACCTGCGATTGCATTGTACGAACGGACAGGCTTTCAGACGTTTCAGACGACCACGACAGCGAAGAGAGACTTTGCGTAATCCACTCATAAAAAAATGCCGCAGGGATTAGACCCAAGCGGCATTTTTCATGTGACCGATAACCTATACTCCGAGCAGGAGCAGGATAATGGACGTCAGACTAAAGCAAACACTGATCAAGCACAGGAAGGTGACGACCTGTTTTGGATTGAGTCCAGAACGCAGCAGGCGATAATGAACTTGACTGGCATCTGCTTGATAGATCGGCTTTCCTTGTAGGAAGCGTTTGGTCACTACAAACAGATTGTCAAAAATCGGCACACCGAGTGCTAAAATCGGAATGAACAAGGAGAGAACCGTTGCCTGCTTAAAGGCACCATCCAACGCGATAACCGCCAAGATAAAGCCGAGGAAGGTCGCGCCTGCATCTCCCATGAAAATTTTGGCCGGCGGCTTGTTGTACCGCAGATAAGCCAAGGCAACACCGATCAGACTGATCGCCATGATCGCAGATGTGCTTTGTCCTTTTACCAAGGCAACCACGAAGAGCGTGCCTGCGGAAATCGCAGAAAGCCCTCCAGCCAAGCCATCCATGCCATCCGAAAAATTGATGACCGTCGTTACTCCGAAAATCCACAGAATGGTCAGGATGAATTGCAACCATTCCGGAAGCAATATGTATTCGCCACTCAATGGATTGTAAAAGCCGGAAAAAGTAATACCCGACAAGTAGACAATCACGGCGGCCGATACTTGGACGATCAGCTTTGGTAAGGCGGAAAAATCCTTGCCTTGCGTCTTGTACCAGTCATCAATGGTACCGATAATAAGCAGCAGTAGTGAGCCTGTTAGAACAGCAATCGTTTGCCCAGTCGATTCTTTCGAGAAGAGCAAAAACGATGCAGCAAAGCCGACAAAAATAGCGTAGCTGGCTGTCAATGGGATAGGCTCCCGGTGAATCTTTCTTTCCACGTCTTTACGTGGCTTGTCCACAAAATCAAGGCGAAATGCCAATTTAGCCAGAGGCGGAATCAGCACCATAACGATACAAAACGACAGGAAAAACGAAAGAGCGTACGTTATCGTAACCATCTCCTACAGGTAGTGAGCTTTCTATTGCAAAGATACTCGCATACTGTGTTGTTTGACAAGTCTATTATAGGAAGGATTCCAAATTTTGTCGACTCTTGTAATCACGTGAGGATGAGGTACCAAAAAAAGTTGGTACTTATCTCCAGTAGATCCGATCCCTATAATCCTTCGTAGGAGGGATCCACATGGAATACATGGCATTATGGTTTATCCTAGGAATCATTTTTTCCATAACACTCGCCGCGAAGCAGATCAGGCCTTGGCTGAAATTCGTTATATTCGGTTACTACCTCGTGCTATCTTACTTATTTGTCTCACGTAAAGAACAGATATATAGTGAATATCATCGGGTGCCCGTGCCGGAGCAGTTCTGGGAAACCAACTCGGATTGGGTGGGATTCATACTCGGTTTTTATTTTGTTCCATTTCTCCTCATCCTGCTGTTCATATACTTTTGGTTGTTTCGAAATGCCAACAGTGTGAAGAAACGGTTTTTCATTGCCCTTACCATTGTACCCGCAGCGATTATCTATCTATGCTTGCTGTTTGTTTTCAGTATGTACGGATATCGACCTTGATAAAGAGATGTTAGATTCGGAGGGGCTCTTATGAAGTCAGCGCTTTGTTATCGGGAAGGAACCGAGTTTTCAGAGGAAGAACTGCGTCAGCTGTCCCAATTGCTGATCGATGTCGTGGAGGATGGGGCTTCCCTTGGGTTTTTACCGCCTATGCAGCTGGAAGAAGCACGTGCCTATTGGAATTCGGTGTCCCATGAACACATGAAAATTTGGGTAGCTATACAGGAAGATGTCATCGTCGGAACCATCCAGTTGCATCTGGTGAGCCGTGCAAATGGATTGCATCGAGCAGAAATCGCCAAGCTGATGGTTCATCCTACTGCGCAGCGTCAAGGGATTGGGCGTGGACTAATGCTGCTGGCAGAGGCAAGGGCCCTTGCTGAAAACCGCAGCCTCCTCGTTTTGGATACACGAGCGGGAGACCCTTCCAACCAGTTGTATCAGTCGATGGGCTATCAAGAAGCAGGACGGATTCCGGGGTTTGCCCGAGCGGCTGATGGTAGCTTGCATGATACCGTCCTTTACTTTAAAACATTGGAATAGTCGTACAAGCTACAAGCGGACGGTTAACAGGCGTCCGTTTTTTTGTTTTAATAGTATGAAAAAAGCTGGGGAGGTTCTCATGAAGGTATCCAAGCTTAGGTCTGGCCAAGAGGTTATCATCCGTTTAGGAAAAATCACTGACGCAGAAGCCTTTATTGCATTCGTACATCGCGTATCAGGAGAGTCGGATAATTTGTCATTTGGACAGCAAGAATGGACAGTCACCCCTGATGAGCAAAAAGAAAACATCAAAAGATGTCTAGAAACTCATAATCAACTGTTTTTAATGGCAGAGGTGGACGGGAGAATTGTGGGGAACCTGACTTTTCGAGGGGGGATCCGATCGCGGACGCAGCATGTAGGTGAATTTGGGATAGGCTTCAAGGAATTTGGTACGTTGACGAGAGATTTTATGATTGAGGATACATTCTACGACTGTCTCTACATGGGCATCGAAATAGACTGAGGAATAGACCGTCAGGATTTTACCTGGCGGATTTTTTGATGGATAAAATACTGATTATTCGAACAAGTGGAAAGGGGCCATCATGAAAAGGAAAGTCTCGACGCTTTTTTTGCAAGGAACACTGCGGGCAAAGATTCTCACGCTTTTTCTCTGCTTGATCGCAATCCCGCTAAGTTTGCAAGGAATCATCACGTACAACAAGTTTTCGGCTTCAACGGAATGGAGGACGGCTGAATACACAGGGCAGATTGTGGGTCAGATCAATCGCAACCTGGAGCGCAATATACGGGAGATGAAGCGTTTATCACTCATGCCGCTCTACGATCCAGAAGTCCTGTCCATTTTAAAAGAAATTCAGACAAATACGTCAGCTACTTCTTTTCTCTCCATGGAAAAAAGGGAGAAGATGACGCTGTATATATCCAGTCTTTCCTATAGCCGACCAGAAGTAAAGGGCATTCAAATCATCGCGGGGAATGGCATGATTTTTTCCAATCTGGACCCTTCCGTCATGAAGAGCAAGGGAGATTTGGCAGAAGAGGGATGGTATTCGCGCGTAATCAAGGAACAGGGGGCAGCCGTCATTATTCCACAGCATCGGCCCGGCTATTATTTGGATGCCTCTGGTGAGCGCTATGTGTCAGTGGCTCGGTTATTGCGGGAGCCGTATACGAAAGTACCGCTCGGAATCATTAAAATCGATATGAAAATGGCCATGTTTGATCAAATCTTGTCCGATATGCCTTTTACCAAGGATGGGAGCTTGATCATCGTCAATGAGGGAAACGAGCTGTTTTATGAAAAGAGAGATAGCGAAGGCTCACCCGGTTATCGTACTTTGCTGCAAGAAACTGACGGGATCAATCGCGGGGATGCGAATCAGATAATGATTCAGGGACAGCAATATCTCTTTGTGGATCATCAATCGAGAGAGACGGGGCTTGTAGTGATTAGTCTGATTCCGCTCGACGTCCTGCTCGCAGAATCCAATAGCTTGCGCAGTTTTACGATGCTGATTGCGGCGATGTTTTTACTCGTCGCTGGCGGACTCGCGATTTATTTTTCCTATTCGCTCAGCAAGCCGCTCGTTCAATTGAAAGAAAAAATGCTGCAAGTAAAGCGAGGGAACTTCCATGAACGAGTTCCTGTCGATTCCCAAGACGAGATTGGGAAGCTGAGCGAGCAATTTAATCAGATGGTCGAGGAAATCAACCGCCTTGTCAATGAGGTCTATCTCAGCAGCTTGCGTGAGCGGGAGGCGGAGCTGGCGGCCTTGCAGAGCCAGATCAATCCGCATTTTATTTACAACACACTCGAATCGATCAATATGATGGCGATCCGCTCAGGTAATTACGATGTGTCCGACATGGTTTCTTCGCTCGGAAAACTCATGCGCTATACGGTCGCTCGAGAGGATGGACACGTTACGCTGGCGCAAGAACTCGTATCGTTACAATCCTACGTCCGTATCCAAAAGATTCGTTTGGGAGATCGCCTTCGGGTGTATATGGACGTGGAAGAGAGCCTGTCGGATCAGCGTATCCCGAAGCTACTACTACAGCCATTGCTTGAAAATGCAATTGCACACGGGATTGAGCATCAAGAACAGGGAGGGACGATATGGCTCACGGCGCTTTGTCAGGAGGGTGTAATGCAAATCAGCGTGAGGGACAATGGCAAGGGAATGTCTGAGCAATCATTAAGTCGTCTGCTCGCAAGTCTGCGTACGCCTATGCAGCAGCATGAGGTGACAGGAAACGGACACAATGGGACAGCATTGCGAAACATTTCCCAGCGGCTGACCTTATTGTTCGGGGATGAGTACGGGCTGACGATTGTGAGCAGACCGGATCAAGGCACGGAAATTACGATGAAGATTCCGCTCGATTTTCAGAAGGGAGAATCACGCCATGTACAAAGTATTGCTGGTGGAAGATGAACGAATGATTCGGGAAGGCTTGAAAATGTTAATTGAAAAAGGAACGTCCGGTTTTGCCGTCATGGCAGAGGCGGAAAATGGAAAGGATGCCCTGCATTATTTGCGTACGGAAATGC
Source organism: Brevibacillus sp. AG (assembly GCF_028369215.1). NCBI lineage: Bacteria > Bacillati > Bacillota > Bacilli > Caryophanales > Paenibacillaceae > Brevibacillus > Brevibacillus sp. AG. The sequence continues at coordinate 444,728 of NZ_JAQMYO010000006.1, forward strand.
CTGATTTGATTGTGACGGATATCCGCATGCGGGAAGTCGACGGCTTGGCGCTGATCGGGAAAATTCGGGAGATGTACGAGGAGCTGCCCATTGTGATTATTAGTGGCTATGGTGATTTTCACTACGCACAGAAAGCGTTGAAGTACAAAGTCTCCGACTATCTCTTGAAGCCCATTGATCGATTAGAGCTGGTGAGCACGCTTGCAAAAATCAGGCAAGTGTTGGATCGCAAAAAGAAAGTCAGGGAAGAAGAAAACGGCGTCGACGGCAGCCATCGAGAAGAAAGACAAATCATTCGTAAGGTAAAAGCATTTATTCACGATCATTTGGACGGTGATCTGAGACTCCAGACGCTGGCGGAGTCTGTTCATTTGAATCCGATCTATTTGAGTCAATTGTTCAAGATCGAGACGGGGGAAAATGTCTCTGACTACATCACACAGGTGAGGATGAACCGCGCCAAGCAGCTGTTACACGAGACGAGCCTGAAGGTGTATAATATCGCCCGCTTAGTAGGGTATCAGAGCGCGAAACATTTCATGCTGGTATTTAAAAAGGAAGTCGGGATGACACCCGGGAGCTATCGAGATCTCGTAGGGAGTAAAGATCTTTAAATCTCATACCAAATCTAAATTCCGCGTGATTTATCTTACTATTCACTCAATTTTATACTGGTGACAGGGAAAACAGATAAGGAGGTACGCCATGAAAAAGGCAATCCTGTTGGCATTGTCTACTGCTTTGACAGCGTTTACATTTGGGTGCAGCAACACCGCGACGACTCCCGGTGACTCCGCAACAGGCAAGAAAGAAGCAGTCGAGCTTACGTTTTTGACATGGGGCAACCAAGCCCACCTGGACCTGTATACGAAGCTCTCTGAAAAATTTACGCAACAAAACCCGACCATCAAAGTGAAGCTGGAATCTGTGCCATTCCCCGATTACCAGCAAAAGGTGACGGTGCTGGCTGCTGGTCAGGAGCTGCCTGACATCGGTTGGGTGTCTGAGCGAATGGTGCCGCAGTTTATGGAGAATGGGATATTGGAAGATGTTTCGGATGTAAAGAACGACGCTGCTTTTAAGCTGGACGACTTTATTCCGTCGACGCTTGAGCTGTTCCAAAAAGACGACAAATTGTACGGACTGCCGTTTTCTACCCCGCCTACCGTCATGTTTTACAACAAGGACTTGTTTGACAAGGCAGGCTTGAAATCGCCCAACGACCTAGCGAAAGAAGGAAAATGGACGTGGGAGGAATTTGAAAAGTCGGCGCAGGCGATCTCGAGCGGAACTGGGGCGAGCAAAATCTATGGGGCCAACTTCTTCCGCGATTGGAAAACGTGGATCATCCTGTCTTCCTATTCATGGTCAAATGGCAGCGGCCCGTTCAACAAAGAAATGAATCAGTTTACATGGAATGACCAATACGGGGTGGAGACACTCAGCATGCTCCAACGGATGATGTTTACAGATGGGTCGCATCCGAAGGCGGGTGAGCAGGTCAGCTTTGAATCAGGCAAAATTGGCATGTTCTTTGATGTGTACAGCTACGTTTCGAAGGCGCGAACGATCAAGGACTTCAAGTGGGACATTGCTCCTATGCCAGCGGGTTCAAAAGGCTCGGCACCGATGCTCGGTCAGGCAGGGTATTCGATTTTCAAAGGAACAAAGCATTTGGAGGAGACTAAGCTATTCCTCAAGTTCCTCGCGAGTGAGCAGGGTGTCCAAGAGACCTCGACTTACTTTGTACCGCCGCGCTTGTCTGTGCTGAATTCCGATCCGTTTTTGAATGTTCCAGGCAACCCAGACCCTGCACACATCAAGCAGGCGGTTATCGATGAAATGCCTAAGGCACATCTGCAACCAGGCCATGTGGACTGGCAAAAAATCGACACGACGATACTGGCTGGTTTTGATCAATTATTCGGTCAAACGGCACAGCCTGCGGATATCGTGAAGTCGCTGGAAGAGAAAGTCAATCCGATCATGAAAAAGTAAGCTCATCACAACGGTCTGGGATACAGGCCGTTGTGACTTGAGAAGGAGGTTACGATGAATCGTTTTCGACAGGCACTGGAAGAGAAGCCGTTTCTGCTCATGGTCAGTCTCCCGCAAAACGACGAGACCTTAGCCAGAGCTGCAATGGAGGAAGGCGCAGATGGTTTGAAGATGCACATCAATGTGTACCATCGTGCCAGTGGCAACCGGTTTGGTCCTCTGGCTGAATATACGGACTTTCTCCAAACGATACGCAGCCAGTTCGCAGGGCCGATTGGCATTGTTCCGGGTGGGTCAATGGAGGAGCTCAATCCCGAGGAAATCAAACAGTTCGATTCGCTGGGAATCGATTTCCTTTCCATCTATGGTCATCATTTGCCAGCGTCCCTTTTGAAAAACGAAGGGGTGGCGAGTACGTTTGCCATCGATGATCAGTTTGATTTGTCCCGATTGGAAGCCGTGAAGCATTTTCCCATGACCGCATTGGAGGCATCGATTATTCCGGGGAGTGAGTATGGCACGAGGCTTACATTTGCCGACCTGCTCACCTATCGGTACATCGTAGAGAAGGCGGGCATCCCCATCATCGTTCCGACACAGCGAAAAATTGTGGCGGAAGATATGGAAGCTCTGCGAGAAACGGGAGTTCGTGTCTTGTTAGCTGGAGCGATGGCGATCGGGAGGACCGAGGATGAAATGCGCCGTTCCATCCATGCATTGCGGAATGCGATTGACAACTGAGGAGGGATCGTATGGAGAGCAATTTGAATGTCCCGCTCTCTCCTGACAAGAGAACAAGTGGCACAAGGAAAAGATCCTTCAGCCGGGAAGCGAATCTGACAGGATGGCTGTTTATAAGCCCGATGGTCATCGGGTTTGTGGTGCTGTTGCTAGGCCCGCTTTTGCTCGCGCTGTACATGAGCTTTACGGATTGGCCGTTACTAGGGGAAGCCGAATTTATTGGTTTGGAAAATTACCAAGCGATCTTTCAGGATACCGAATTTTGGACAGTCGTGGGCAATACATTTGCGTTCTCGGCTGGTCTCGTCCCCCTGAACATCGTATTGGCGTTGGGGTTGGCCTTACTGCTCGTGCGCAAGCTGCCGGGGATCGGGATTTTCCGCACGGCCATTTTTGTGCCAGTCATGACATCGCTGATTGTCTGGGCGATTGTGTGGAAGTATTTGTTTGCGACAGACACGGGGTTTATCAATCAAATCTTGCAGATGTTCGGGATTACAGGCCCCTCATGGCTTTACAATCCAAAGCTGGCGATGCCGGTGGTGATCGTGACGAGTGTCCTGAAAAATGTGGGCCTGAACATGGTTCTGTTCATCGCTGCCTTACAGCAGGTGCCTGTTCACTTATACGAGGCGGCGCGAATTGATGGGGCCAGTCGGACGCGTCAATTGTTTCAGATTACGATCCCGATGATTAGTCCGACGGTTTTTTTAACCACGTTGTTGACGATTATCGGCTCGCTCAAGGTGTTTGGGCAGATTTACGTCATGACCCAGGGGGGGCCGGATAACAGTACAAAGGTGCTCGTCTATTACATATGGGAGCGTGCCTTCAAAAACTTTGAATTCGGCTATGCGTCTGCACTTGCCTTTGTGCTCTTCTTTATCATTTTAGTCTTTACGCTCTTGCAGTGGCAGTTTAGAAAAAGGTGGGTGTTCCATGAAGAGTAATCGCCACGGATTACAAGCGGGCAAGTTAGTGGGGATTGGCGGTCACTATGTGGCGTTAGGAGCGATCTCCCTACTGATGCTGGTGCCTTTTTTGTGGATGCTTTCTACATCGTTAAAAGAGCCGGCCAAAATATTCGTCTTTCCGCCAGAATTTATCCCTTCATTAATCCGCTTGGAGAACTACACGGAGGTTTTGGCGAATACGCCGTTTCATCTGTTCTATTGGAACAGCCTGTACATTGCGATTCTGGTCACAGTTGGAACGGTATTATTTGCCTCGATTGCGGGCTATGCGTTTGCCCGAATTCCGTTTCGCGGACGCAATATCGTCTTTCTGGTGCTGTTGTCGACGATGATGATCCCACATGAAGTGACGTCGATTCCGATGTTTTTGTTCATGCGCATGCTTGGGTTTATCAACACGCATGTGCCGCTGATTGTGCTTCCCATTTTTGGAGCAGGCGGAATTTTTGGTGTGTTCGTCATGCGCCAGTTTTTCCTTGGGATTCCGAAAGAACTGGAGGAGGCGGCGATGATTGATGGCTGCTCGCGTTGGCGGATTTACTGGAGCATCATGCTGCCACTGGCGAAGCCAGCCATCGCGACGCTGACGATTTTTACGTTTTTGACGAGCTGGAACGAGTTTTACGATCCGCTCATTTTCATCAACGACAGAGAGCTAATGACGCTGCCGCTCGCTTTGTCCTTGTTTACTGACGAAGTAGGGACAGCTTGGCATCATCTGATGAGTGCGTCCGTCATGGCGACCTTGCCGCTTTTGATCGTGTTCTTTTTCGCCCAAAAGCAGTTTATCGAGGGTGTATCGATGACGGGCCTAAAAGATTAAAAGATGAAAGGATTAAAAGAAGTTCAACAAGGAGTGAGTGCAGATGGATCGAGTAGTGGAAGCAGATGTAGTCGTGGTAGGCGGGGGACCGGCAGGAATCAGTGCCGCTCTCGCCAGCGGACGATTGGGAGCCAAGACGATCCTGATCGAGCGTTACGGCTTTCTCGGAGGGATGTCGACGATTGCGCTCGTTTATCCGTGGATGACGTTTCATACGGAGAAAGGCGAGCAAGTCATCAAAGGAATTGCACAGGAAATCGTCGACCGCTTGCAAGAAAAGGGGGGATCGCCTGGACATTTGCAGGATACGGTGGGATTCGTGAGCACAGTCACGCCGTATCATCCGGAAATTTACAAGCTGGTCGCGGTGGAAATGCTCAAGGAAGCGGGCGTCAAGCTGTTTGTCCACAGCTTTGTCGATCAGGTGAAGGTAGAGGGGACAGAGATTACTTCTGTTACACTCACTAGCAAATCGGGCAAGTATGAGATCAAGGCCAAGGTGTTCGTCGATGCGACAGGCGATGCAGATATCGCTCATTTATCGGGGGCGTCGACGAGCAAAGGGCGAGATGCAGATGGTCTGACACAGCCGATGACGATGAAGTTTCGCATGCGCGGCGTCGATCTGGAGCAGGTGAAGCAGTACATGCTTGATCATCCGGAGGAGTTTTATCACAAGACGCCCTTTGCACAGCTACCGTCCATTCCACTGACGGGTGTCCAAGGCTTTTATACGGATTGGAAGATGTCAGGTGTTCCGATTAATCGGGATCAAGTTCTGTTTTTCACAGGGCCCGAGAGTGATGAAGTTCTGATCAATTGCACGCGTGTGCAGGGACTGGATGGAACAGATGTCGAGGACTTGACGGAAGCGGAGGAAGAGGGAAGACGTCAAGTGTTATTTATGTCTGAATTTTTAAAAAGCAGAGTCCCGGGCTTCGCGAAAGCATCCATCTCCGCAGTCGGAACGCAAATTGGAATCCGCGAGACACGCAGAATCGTCGGAGAGTACAGCTTGACGATCGAAGACGTGGTAACGGGTAGACGTTTTCCGGATGTCATCGCACGAAGCGGCTATCCGGTTGACATTCACGATCCTTCTGGCAAAGGAGTAGTGGCAGCAGATATTGAAGGAGAGGGCGCTTATGACATTCCGTATCGATGCCTGATCCCTCAATCCATTGACAACCTGCTTGCGGCGGGGCGTTGTATCTCCACGACACATGAGGCGCTGGCTACGACCAGACTTACCCCGAGCTGTATGGCTACAGGGCAAGCAGCAGGTACAGCAGCGGCCATTGCATTTCACGACAAGACCATTCCGCGTTTGATTCACGTGGCGAAATTACAGGAACAATTGCGTCTAGCGAATGCCGTCCTCGATTAAACCTTTTCATTTTGAAAGGAGATTGGATCTATGAAAAAGTTGCGCGTTGTCATTTCAACAGTGGCTATGGCAGCACTAGTAACAGGCATGGTTCCATTTACGCAGACGAGTACAATTGCAGCGAAAAAAGCGTCGCCAAAGCCAATTGCCAAAGTCGCTCTTGTTCCCCTTGATGATCGTCCGGTCAATACGTATTTTCCTCAAATGTCAGCACGGGCAGGCGGGGTGGAGACGATTATGCCGGATGAAGACATGCTCGGTCACTTTATGACTCCGGGCGATGGGGAAGAAATTGGCGATTGGCTGATTAAACAAGCAAGCAAAGTAGACGGCTCAGTCATCTCTGTCAGCATGCTGGCATATGGCGGACTAGTTGCGTCCCGTACCGATCAACAGTCCTATGAAGATGCCCTATCGAATATCGAAGCCATTAAAAGACTGAGAGACAAAAATTCCAAAAAGCCGATCTACGTCTTCGATACGATTCAACGCTTGGCGGTGACGGCGACTGATCCCGAAACATTGAAGTACTATGAGCAAATCAGAGAATGGGCCATTTTATACGATGAAGTGCACAACCTCGGCATGACAGAAAAAAAGGATCGACTCGATCAGTTGGAAAGGGAGATTCCCGAGTCTGTGCTGGAAGATTACTTAAACGCCCGCGAGCGGAACCACAAGATTAACTCCTTGTTGATCGACTGGGTGGAAGATGGAACCATTGATTATTTAGTGCTGGCTCAGGATGACGCTGCTCCCCATGGTCTTCACCGGGCAGAGCGGGAGACCTTGGTCAAAAAAGCAAAGGAGCTGGATGTAGAAGATCGTGTAGCGATTTTCCCTGGAGCGGACGAAGTAGGAACCGTCTTGTTGAGCCGATTCTCCTTGAACGAAATGCGCATTCATCCAAAAGTAGCAGTCGAATATTCAGGTATAGATGGCAGTGAGTGGACGGCGCCGTTTGAAGACACGACCTTTGATGTAAATGTTGAGAAGCATATCATCGCAGCAGGAGGCAAGCTCGTTCGGGATGAAGACGATGCAGATATCGTATTAATGATTAATTCACCGAAGAAAAAAGGACAGAGCAACGCAGAGAGACGCGATGATCTGGATGAGTTCGTCGAAGAAATCAATGATCTTCTGGAAGAAGGAAAGCAGGTCGCAATTACAGACGTTACGATTACAAACAAAGCTGATCCTGAGCTGATCGAGCGACTACAAGAAGAAGTAAAGCTGCCGGAACTTTTCGCCTACACGGCATGGGGAACGGCGGGAAATAACATGGGAAGCGCGTTGGGACAGGCGTTGCAACGATCAGCCTTTTTGGAAAAAGGAAATCAGTTCGGAGTGCCCTTAACGGTGGATGCGGCAGAAACTCATATCAATCTGCTCTTGTCATCGTTTGTAAATGACCATCATTACCGAAATGAAGTGATGGCAGAAGCACGTAACCTCGTAAAAGAGTTAAAGGGAAATGAGTGGAATCTCGGCGATGACTACGACGAAGTCAATGATTTTGTGAGGGATGAACTGACGCCACATGCGGAAGAATGGTACGAAAACTATTTTGCCAATCAATCGCTGGTTATCGGAAAGAGAGGCAAGAATACGTTTGAAGGCGAAATCGTCGAAGTAACGGATATAGTGATTAAGCTTCCTTGGGAGCGGTTGTTTGAAGTCTTTGTCGGGCCAGAAGTGAAGATTGAAAGGAAGTAAGATGTAGAAGAAGACGGTCTATTTTTCGAATCTGCACATATCATGTCTCTATCGCTATAAGAAGGTGACGAGGATGGAGACTCTACAATGGGTGTATGTGCAGTATGACTTGGAAATGTATGTGCGGGTAGTGGTGAGCGCGATTCTCGGTTTGTTCATCGGATGGGATCGCTCGCACAGAAACAAGCCTGCCGGGCTGAAAACGTACATGTATGTGTCCGTAGCCTGCACGCTCATCACACTCGTTTCTATTTACAGCACAAAGCTATACAGCGCGCCTGGCAACGGAACGATGATGGACCCGATGCGCTTGGCGGCACAGATTGTCACAGGTCTTGGTTTTTTGGGAGCAGGCGTCATCTTGAAGGACGGCTTGAAAGTAAAAGGACTGACCTCCGCAGCCATGATCTTTTTCGCTGGTGGGATTGGCATAGGGATCGGAGCCGGATTTTACGGCATTGTGATATTCTCGGTTATCGTCGCCTTTGTACTTGCGCGAATCAGTCAGCGTGTGGAGGATGTCCAGCATAAGCGGTTAGGAAAGTGAATCATGGAGAAGCGGTGCAGGGTAAGTGCCTTAGCATCGCTTTTTGCTTTTGCATTTAGCAGGAGCTGTTGTGGGGGAAGAAGCGAATTTCCAGTCTGCGCTTCGGCCTACGCCCCGCAAGGGGTATCACTGTCCGCTCCGGAATAAATGGCGGGAGCGCTTCAAACGTAGAAGTTTCGAGGAAGGATTCCATAAGTGAAGCTGAAATTCCCCGCCATTTATTCCGAAGCTAGGTCGGGCTCCAGAGGCGCTTGGACTGGAAATTCGCTTCTTCTACGCGGCTTCTCATTATTGTTTGAAAGCAAATCTTAGGAGATGAATGCAGTCCTATGCTCTCCAAAACTTCTTTGAAATAACTTACAAAATGCCGTAGTAGCACGAAGTCATCCACAGCTGTACGAAAGCACTGTCACATGTTTGGAAGGAGACCGCCCGAACGAAGAGAGGATACAGGCGACTGGAAAACATGTGGCAGGGCTTCTCCCGATCACAACAGTTAGGAGAACAACAACTTAGGGGTTTTGATTAATTCGATTCCATAATATGCTAACGTTAGAATATTTCAAATAGGATGAGTGCCTCCATGAGCAAGTGGTTTGTAAGTCTATGCAATCTTGTCGTTATCATGGTGATCGGGATGCTTGCCGTGACGCCATTCGCTAATGCCGTAGAACAACCACCCCAAGCCAAACAAGGCGTGCTGGATTTGCGGGGCGTGGATTGGGAAGACGGCGACACGATTTGGCTGGATGGGGAATGGAGTTTTTACTGGCGGAAGCTCCTCCCCCCAGGTACTTTTGAACCCGATACTTCCGTACGAGAGTACATGCAAGTACCTTCATCTTGGAAGCAGGGGGCCGGTGATCGAACGGATATATCCAATCAGGGATACGCTACGTATCGACTGCTCATTCAGCTGGATGAGCAAAAGTCAGAAAGACCCTTCGCGCTCTATATGCCCAGCGTCGCAACGGCCTACAAACTGTGGATAAACGGCAAGGTTATGGCCGAAAACGGTCTAGTCGGTGAGAATTTAGGGAGTATGACCCCGAAAAATTATCCCAAGGTCGTCGTGTTTCAACCAGATCAACCGCAAGTGGAGCTCGTTATTCACGTCTCTAATTTTGTCCAGCGAAAAGGCGGCCTGTGGGAAGCTATTGAGTTGGGGCATGCTGAGCAAATCATGCGGAAGCGTGAAGCCAACATTATCTACAGTGGCATGATTGCGGCATCCTTGTTAGTCATGGGCATCTATCATTTCGGCTTGTATATGACACGCAAAAGAGAGAGTTCGACTCTCTATTTTTGTGGAGTCAGCATTGCGATCGCTGTCCGCATATTATTTTTGGGAGAGACGATGGCTGTTAGCTTGTTTCCGCAGATCCCATGGGAGATGGTGGTCAAGCTGGAGTACATGTCTTCTCTTCTCACGCTGATCATGCTCGCTTGTTTTGTCCATTCGCAGTATCGGGCATTATTCAATCGTTTCATTCTGAGAGCCTGCGTCTGGACAGGGCTTCTCTTTATTCTCTTCGTGCTTTTTACCCCTGCTAGAATCTATACAGAATGGATTTATGTAGGAGAAGCGTATTTGTTGCTTAACTATGGCTACATGCTATTCGTTTATGGACGGGCCATCGTTCAAAAACAGACAGGCGCTGTCTTAAATGGAATCGGTCTCCTCGTATTTTTTACCGCAGTTGTCAATGAAGTGTTGTTTTACGCACATCTGTCTCCGTTTGAAAATGCCATTCCGTTCGGCTTGCTCGTTTTTTTACTCACCCAAATGATGAATTTGTCCATGGTATTCGCCCGTTCTTTTGCCCATGTCGAGCAACTTTCCGAAGAGCTTGCGCAGACCAATGAATGGTTGGAGCAAAAAGTACGGCAACGGACACAGGCACTCGCTGACAAGAATGAGGAGCTGCAAAGGATGGAGGAGTCACGGCGCATGCTGCTCTCCAATATTTCGCATGAACTGGGGACGCCGCTAACCTCGATTCAAGGGTTCATCAAGGCGATGCTTGACGGTGTGGTCAAGCCGAACGATCCGAAATACTTGGGGATCATCTATGAAAAAACAATCTATTTGCATCGAATCATCACGGATTTGTTTGAGTTGTCCAAGATGGAGTCGCGGCAGCTTCGCTTTCATTTTCAGCCATTGTCACTGGTTGGATTTTTCCGTGGCTTGTACGAGAAGCATTTACTCGATATGCAGGAGAAACAGCTGCAATTTGTGTGGGAAGCACAGGAGGAGCCAGATACGGAGTGCAAGCTTTTGCTGGTGGCTGATCCGATTCGCCTGGAGCAGGTCATGAGTAATTTGCTTGTAAATGCACGAGCGTATACGCCACCGGGCGGGGTCATCAAGCTACAGGTGGAGTGGGAGCTGGCTCTGGATGGGACAGGCGAGGCAACGATCAAGATAATAGATACAGGAGCAGGGATACAGGCGGAGGCGCTTCCTTTTGTGTTTGATCGATTTTATCGGGGGAGTGAATCTAGAAAGCTGCGGACGGCAGGAGTGGGGCTAGGTCTGGCCATCTCCAAAGAAATTATCGAAAATCATCACGGGAAAATCGGCGTACAGAGTAAAGCGGGAGAGGGAAGCCTCTTCTGGTTTTCGCTGCCAGTCCGCTGGAAGGATGAGAGCGAAGAGGGAGGAGAGAAGGTGAGATGAGCAACGAGGTAATCCTGTTGGTAGAAGATGATGAGAACATTCGCGAATTGGTCAGGCTCTATTTGCAGGCTAGTGGTTTTCAGGTGCGAGAGGCAGAAGATACGAGGCAAGCGCAGGCCATGATGCTGAGTGAACAGCTGGATATGGTCCTCCTTGATATTTTGTTGCCGGATGGATCGGGCCTAGAACTTTGTCAGACATGGAGGCAGAGTGGAATTCATGTGCCTGTCTTGTTTTTGAGCTGCAAAAATGACACGGAGGATATGATTGCTGGCCTGGATCTTGGTGGTGATGATTATGTGACCAAGCCCTTTGATCCCAATCTGTTGATTTCACGGGTGAAGGCGCACTTGCGCAGGAGGAGCATACAGGGAGAAAACAGCAAAGCTTTGTTGTCTCCAAAAGGACTGATAGAGACCTTGACCAAATGAGAGCTGGAGATGCTTCACATGATCAAAGCGGGGTATACGAATCAGGAGATCGCCCTGCAATATCAAATATCAATTGGTACCGTCAAAGGATACAATAACCAATTATTCAGCAAGCTCGGTGCCAAAAACCGGACACATGCCATTATGCTCGCGAGTCAGTTCGGCTTTTTTACGTGAGCCCTAACTTTGGTTGGCTCCTGTCACGATTTTTCCGATGATATTCCTCTGACAAACGCGCGTTATGCTGGAAGAGCAATCACAATCTGGAAAGGACGCGTGCGCGATGAGAGATGAAAGACTAGGAAAAATAGCAGACAACTTAATTTCGTACAGCTTGGATGTGCAAGCCAAACAGCATATTATGATCATGGTCGTGGATGAAGGGGAGCCGCTGGCCATGGAATTGGTGAAGCGGTTGTATGCGAAGGGGGCGTATCCCCACCTGCGCTTTGTCCGGCCAAAGGTCCAGCGGGAATGGTTGAAAGGAATAACCGAAGAGCAGCTTGCCGAGACCGTTCAGTGGGAAAAGGACATGTGGTTTGGCATACAAGGCTATATCGGAATTCATGGCGAGACAAATGACAGTGAGATGAAGGATGTTCCGCAGGAGAAGTACCGTCTGTACGCAGAAGCGTATGATTCCATTTTCCATCATGTCGACAATCAAATTACAGGACTGCGCATTAATTTCCCGACCTCGGCCCTTGCTCAAAAGGCCAACATGACGACAGAAGCGTTTGAGGATTTTTATTTCAACGTATGTGCACTCGATTATCGAAAGATGGCCGAAGCGTGCCAGCCGTTGTACGACCTCATGGACAAAACGGACAAGGTGCGCATCGTCGGACCAGGGACAGACCTGACGTTTTCGATCAAAGGGATTGGGACGCGGACAGCGGTAGGCAAACGCAACATACCCGATGGCGAAGTGTATACATCTCCCGTGCGTGACTCGATTCACGGGACGATCAGCTACAATACGCCCAGCAATTTCAAAGGTACGACGTTTGAAAACATCCGGTTTACTTTTCGGGAAGGAAAGATTGTCGAGGCGTACGCTAACCATGCGGACAAGCTAACGGAAATATTGGACACGGATGAAGGTGCACGCTACATCGGTGAATTCGCCATTGCGTTTAACCCGTACATTTTGCACCCGATGGGCGATACTTTGTTTGATGAAAAAATCGCTGGCAGCTTCCATCTCACACCGGGCCGTGCCTATGATCAGGCGGATAATGGCAACCGCAGCGCGATTCACTGGGACCTGATCTGCATTCAGCGTCCGGAATACGGTGGCGGCGAAATATGGTTTGACGATGTGCTGATTCGAAAAGACGGAAGGTTTGTGCATGAGGCTCTGCTGGGGCTGAATCCGGAGCAATTGATTCTGTAGGGGAGGGCGATAATGCCCTCCTTTTTTATTTGAATTTGAAAACTACTACGCCTGCGATCATGATGCCGATTCCGATGATCTTGTTCAAGGTGATCGGAACCTTTTGTACGCCGAACAGGCCGAGAGAATCAATGAGGAGAGCGACGAGCAATTGTGAAATGAGCAGAACCGATACAGCATAGGCAGGGCCGATGGCCGTAATGCCTTTCATCACACTAAAGACGATGAGCGCTCCGAAAACGCCTCCAAGCAAATACACCTTGTTGACTTCCCCAATGCTTTTCCAATCGCCATCACGAACGTAGAGAAAGATTGCGAATGATACAAGAAAGCCTACGGCGTGAACAATCGCATTGGTTTGCCACAGTCCGAGCTTTGTACTGGCTTGCGCATTGAACACGCTTTGCAGACATATAAAAACGCCAGCGAGTAACGAAAAGAGAATGCCTTGCACAATATGACCTCCTATATGGTTGATTACTCATAGATGTTTCCGCTCGCAAGCTCACTGATTTTTTCTCGATCCTTGATAATCAGTGCGCCTTTTTTGCGTTCGATCACGGAAGCTGCGCAAAGATTGCGGATGACCCGGTTTAGATGTCGGTAGCTGGTACCCAACAGCTCGGCTACCTCCGTCAGCTTCGCCGTCTTTAGCTCCTCGGAAGCAGTCGACCCTGTGTCGCTGGACAGCGTAGAGAGCATATAGCTGGCAAAGCGATTTTCAACGGGATACAACAGGTTCAGGCTGGTTGAGTTCGATGATGTATGCAGCTTGTGACTGATTTTATGCAGAATGAATTGCAAAAAAGGCGGGTGGTTCTGGTAGTTTTCCTGCAAAACTTTAAAAGGGAGACTGACCACGAGACTGCGATGGACAAACTCAACCGTATTGCGGACCTCGCATTGTGTGACATACTCGACATCTCCAATAATCGCGAGTGGATTGTTAAAGCGCAGCAACAAAGATTTTCCGTTAGGAAGCGTCGTGAAAATTTTGATTTTTCCCTTCAGAATGAAGTACATGTGGTGAAGCTGATCGCCCTTCGAACAGAGGATGTCACCCTTCTCAGCCTGATACAGGCGCATTTCATGGAGGGTAATGGCATCAAAAATATCGGGCAAGGGACTATTTTGCACCAGCGTATGCAAAAGGGTGCGGTCGTGAAGTTCTTTCATGTATCAAGCCTCCTGCTTGTTTGCTTGCAGGCTATACCCCCTTTAGTAAAAGGTATTTACGCGCGAAAAAAAAGGACATATGTCCTTTTTTCTATTTAAACACAGAAGACGCGTAGCAGGAATTTTCGGATAGATTCGAGAAGTACAATTGTCGAGATAATAGGAAAGAGAGAAACGAAGGAGTGGTTCACATGACTTTGCCTGTAAGTGAAAGAATCATTGGATTTGTAGGAACGGGTGTCATGGGGAAAAGCATGGCAACTCATTTTCTGCAAGCAGGATATACAGTGCTGGTGTACACGCGTACAAAGGAAAAAGCGGCAGATTTGCTGGCAGCCGGTGCAATCTGGAAGGAACAGGTCAGTGAGCTGGCAAAAGAGGCAAACGTCATCATCACAATGGTCGGCTACCCATCTGATGTCGAGGAAGTGTATCTCGGCGTGGACGGAATTGTGGCAAATGCGAAGCCAGGCACTTATTTGATCGATATGACGACATCGAAGCCGTCGCTGGCGAAACATATTTATGAGGAAGCCAAAAAACACGAGCTGTATTCCCTGGATGCGCCTGTCTCTGGTGGAGATGTGGGGGCACGGGAAGCGCGACTGACTATCATGGTTGGCGGCGATCAGGAAGTATTTGATGCGATGGAGCCTGTGTTTACGATCATGGGGACAAACGTCGTCTTGCAGGGCGGACCAGGTGCAGGTCAGCATACGAAAATGTGCAACCAAATTTGTATTGCCACGAACATGATCGGTGTGTGTGAAGCGATCGCGTATGCGAAAAAAGCAGGTCTGGACCCGGAGAAAGTGCTGACGAGCATTGGAGCGGGTGCCGCAGGTAGCTGGTCGCTGTCGAATCTGGCACCGCGGATGATCGCGGGCAACTTCGCACCTGGCTTTTACGTCAAACATTTTATCAAGGACATGGGCATTGCATTGGAAGCAGCGGAGGAGATGGGGCTGATGACACCAGGACTCGCGCTCTCCAAATCGCTCTATGAAGAACTGGCAGCAAACGGTGAGGCTGATAGTGGCACACAAGCTTTGATCAAATGGTTTGAAGGCAAGTAAAGGCAAAAAGGAGCCCTTCTCACGAGGGGCTCCTTCTCTATGTCCATCTGTCACGTGTTGACTTGTACATCTCGTACATCTTTTGGAGTGGATTTATTTTTGGACGAAGGTTGTTCCATTTTCTTCACTTCTAAGATGTCCAGCAAGAAAACAAAGGACGGAATCCCGACAATCAGCCCCCATACACCAAAGAAATGCTCGGAAAAGATCAGGACGACAAACGTGTAGAAAATCGGCAAGTGAGTCTTCGTTGCCATCAAGCGAGGATTCAACACATATGCCTCAAGCGCATGAATCAACATGATGAAAACGAGCAAATAAATAACGGTTGCGATACCACCGACGCTAAAAGCGATGGCACTGAGTGGAATCAATGAAATGGCGACACCTGCAACCGGAATGAGCCCCAGTATGAAGACCATAATCGCGAGTCCCAATAGATTCGGAAAGCCCATGATCCATAGACCGATAACGGTGAAGGTTGTATTGAATAAGGCAATCAACAGCTGTGTTTCGATTACTTTACCAAAGGTCAGGATGAATTTTTGGCTGAAGTAGGCGATTTCGTTGTACAGCCAGGATAATTTGCTCGTTCGAAATTGAGCGGTAAACGTAACGACATTGTCTTTGCCGAGCAGGAAAAACAGACTCAGAATAATCGCCAGAAAGACATTGAACCCAACGTTTCTGACCACTGCGAGAAAATCAAGGCTGCCTTGAACGATGCCCTTCATATCTAGCTTCCCAACAACAGACATAAGATAAGGGGCAAACTCATTGTGCTGATTTTGGTGGTACACTTGCTCGATGACATGGAACAATTGTCCGGTTTGATGAATAAGCGCCGGAATGGCTTTCATCCCACCCACTACGAGAAAGAACGTCAGCAACATATAGAGGAAAATAAGAATCAGCTTGGGATGGATCGGCACGACTTTGTGTGTGAGACGTGTAAGATATTGATGCAGCCGATTCATTAAATAGGTAACTAAAAAGGTAAGCAAAACCATGTTCAGCATACTTCCCAAGGAGTAAAGCAACAAACAAAACAACGCCAAAATCCCAAATCGTCTTACATCCGGCTTTTGCAAGGCGGCAGCAAAGAAATTCATGGGAACATCCTTTCCAAGTGCTGTTATAAGCACTCCCATCCGTATACGATGATTATACTGCGTCGGTGTGAACAATTATAGCACGCTTAAAAGCGAGTGGAGGGAAAGAAAAGGTTCCAGTTGTTTGAAAAAGGGCAACGAAACTATTTCACCCTACGAAGCGTCAAAGGGAGGGAATGTTTGCCAAGGGGGCCTATCACGTATGAACATAAAAACGAAAACCATCAGTCTGGTTACGGCTGTCGTACTCGGGACAAGTGCGTGGACTTCTTCTGTCCATGCTGCTACGTTTTCCCAGATTCAGCCGTATCTAACAGACTACAAGATTGGTTTTACGGACGGTAACAAGCTGGTCACACAGGCCATTTATGATGATTTTGAGCTATTTTCCAAAGACATGATCGTAACAAAGGGCGGTAAAAAAGGAATTCTCGATGCGCGAACCGGGAAAGAAATAACCCCTGCGATTTGGGATAACATTGACATTCCCGATGCCAAAAATATCGCGATTGTTCAAAAAGGCGGCTGGTTCCAATATATCGACTTGAAGACGCATAAGCTGTCGACCATGAAGTTTGCCGGAGCCCATCCGTATTATTTGGCCCCAGAGCAAGGGACGGCGATTATGCTGCTGGGAAAATCATCGATGCTGATTCATACAGATGGAAAGGTCCTGATTCCGCCATTTGCGGGCAAGCTGTCGATGGTTGAACTCGTTGCTCCTGATCAGACGGAAAATAAAGAGGCGGAGAAAAAGAGGTATTTCGTCGCGACTACTCCAAAAGAGCTCATCATGTACGATCCTGCTTCCGGCAAAAAACTGTTCGCGCTGGCAAAAGCAGAACTGATTCCGAACGAAGGCGGTTCTGACACTGCGTATCTCAAGGTGCGATCCGGTGGAAAAGAAGGCTTGATCGATCGTAATGGCAAGTACGTACTCGAGCCGAAATACAATGCGATCTATATTTGGAACAATGGATACTTTCAGGTGATCGGACCCAAGGGACAAGGGCTGTGGAAAGACGGACGGATACTGGCAGAGCCCATTTACAAAGAAGTCGGGTTCGAGCATAACAATCCGGATATGTATTGCACGGTTTCTGGAGATGTCATCACGTATCACTCCAGGTCCAAAGGTACGTCGCATCCATTGAAAAAAGGTGCCCAGTTTTTGCATGGCAGCTATGTGCTGGGACAGGACCCGAAAACAAATCTGTACGGTGTCCTCCAAGTCGGGGGAGAGACGGTCATCCCCTTTGCTTATCCACGGGTAGAAGGTCCGCCAGCTGCACGCTTGCTCGTCCGTAGCGACGGCAAAAAAGCGATCCTCCCAGCCTGGGGAAAAGAAGTCAAGGAGCCTGATTTCTGGTTCGACTCGTATGTGACATTGGGCAGCTACAGCATGCTTAGCATCAAAGACGGAAACAAAATCGGGCTTTATTCTGAAGATGAAGGCTTGGTCCTGTCTCCGGTTGAGAATCGAATCATTCGCCACGAGGAAGTAACGGGCGAGGTTCTGGTGACGGAGCCGGGTGGAAAGGTGCTGCGATACAGCATCGGAGGGAAACAAATAGAAGCTGTCAATCCAAATCCGTTGTCCGATGATTTGATGACAGCGTATCAGCCGGGAAAAGGCGTTATGATCGTGGACCGCAAGACGAACCAACCAATCAGCAAGCTCTACCAATCTGTCTACATGGATTCCGATACCAATCTCATCGTTGCGATGGATCACGATTGGGCGGATCTTTATACCCCTGAGGGCAAGCTGTTGACGACGGAGATCAAAGTCGCGGTGTGGAAGTCAGGCAACGACGGACCGCCTCTCACTTTGATTAAAGTTGCTGACTCCGTATACACCATGGGTGTGAGAGCGGGGAATACCGAAATGGCGATGATCAAGGCCGATGGCGGGCAGCTTCAGGTCGTGAGCGATTTTGTGTATCGGGATGCAGACGAAGCGATGGTACAAAATCAAAAGATCGCAGTGACAGCACGTTTGGACGGTACACTGGATGTATGGGTGCAAGAAGGGAACCAGCTCACAAACAAGCTCACTAGCGTGAAAGGTTTTCACAGGGAATCTGATTTTGATCGGGTATTGATTCAATCAAGTACAGGATGGGATGTATATTCACCGCAGTTGCTCCGCCTAAGCACAGGCGATTATCAGTCCATGAAGTATTTGCCCTTACCGGATCGTAAGACGGGTGTCATTGCCTACCAGGACAAGAAGACGGGATTGTATGGCCTCATGTCACTGGAAGGCAAGGTGCTGACAGCGGCCAAATATGAGGCGATTTTGCCAACGAACAAAGTATTCTCACAAATGTGGAGTAAGGCAGACGATCAGACGCCTTATGTATTCACAACGAAAGACCAGTTCGGTTATCTCAGTCAAGGTGGGCAAGAGTTGTTTGCGACAAGATTCCTGACGAAAAAACCAGTGGTCTCCTATAGTCCGATTACGTTCCAAGCGTTTTCGGCCTACTCGGATGTGATGCGATATCGCCCGCTTGAGCTGATCGATTTCGGCAAACCGTATAGCTGGCCAGCTGGTGGCAACAGCGAGAGCAAATTTTTTGCCAATCTGGCGCTTTATTTGAATCTGCCGAAGGATGCTGGCAAGCAAGCGGTACTTTCAGATCTGGTGTCCAAGGGTATCATCAAAGCCGATGAGAATCGTTCTGTCATGAGCGACGAAGATATGTTCCGAGTGGCTTATTTCATGGCGACAGGCAAAACGAGTCAAGCGATGAAGACGCCACAGGTGATGGAGTGGGCACAGAAGCGGGGAATTGTGCCGGTGCGAGAGGGAATGAGCTACTACATGACAATGGATTTGTACACGGAGTATCAGCACATCCTGATGACCGAGCTCATGCGTTCCCTGAAAGGAAAAAAAGTGCTCAAGCCAAAGACGTTAACGACGGCTTCACTCAGTGACGCACAACAGCAAATACTAACAACAACTCTGATCGTAAACGGCAAGCCAGCCAATCAATTGTCAGTGCCGCTCCCGCAAGCTGAGTGGCAAAAAGCCATTCAAGGCTTGGTCAACCAGTACAACAAGCAAGCGGCTCAATTGCTTGCGGCCTACGAAGCGAAGCTGTGAGTAGATAAACGTACAGGCGCGGATGTTCATCCTGCGCCTTTTTTGTGCTATTAAAAAAACGGCCAATATTTTACAATTAGCACGTAAAAGGAAGCGTGAACGCAAGCCGTGACCGCCAAGGAGACAATGAACGAGACAAACGAAATCTGATCGAGCTTGTAAGCGACAAAGAAAAATATCGTAAAGGCAATAAAGGCGATAAACGTACCTTCTTCTAGATAAGCAACAGTCATATGAAAATTCCACCTCTATTCAAGAAAGGATACCTACCCATCATGATTTCTATTGAAAAATTGAGCATACAAGATGCAGCCAGCTTGTTTCAATTTGAAGTGTGCAATCGCACTTTTTTTGAAAAATCGGTTCCCAGTCGGGGAGACGCTTACTACCAATATGACCATTTTTTACGTGGTCTGCAAGCCTTGCTCGACGAGCAGGCGCAAGGAATCTCGTTTTTTGGCCTCATAAAAAACAGCCAGGGTGACATCTTGGGCAGAATGAATTTGGTAGACATCGAGAAAGACGAAGGAATCGGACATCTCGGTTATCGAGTCGGGGAGGATACTGCTCGTTCCCCAATTGGCTGTCAAAACCATCTGTGCTAAAACTACAACGGATAACATCTCCTCGCAAAAAGTGTTGTTGAAAAATGGATTCGCGCCCTATGACATGGGGCTGGAAACACCAGATGACTTTCTCCACTTTCGCTTGGGCGTCCAAAGAGTAAGATAGAAACAGCAAAAAGTCCCCAGCCTACAAAAAGGCAAGGGGACTTTTTGGCGTTATAGGGTGTCCAATCACGGTTCCCACGGACGTCTCGTTCCGAGCATATCCGCGAGATGCTTATTGTCCTTGCGACGAACTTTCCGTTTCTCCGCTCGCTTTTCAGCACCATCATGCAAGAATTTTTCCTCTTCTGTTTCTGGAACGACCTTGGGAACGGGTGTCGGCCGTCCATCCTCGCCAATCGCCACAAACGTGAGAAACGACGTAGCACAGACTGTCCGAACGCCTGTTAGCAAATCCTCTGCGACAATTTTGACAAAGACCTCCATCGACGTGTTATGCGTCCATGTGACGAAGGCTTCGAGTGCAACCTCATTGTCCACTCGGATCGGCTGCAAAAAGTCGACGGAATCAGTAGAAGCGGTAACAACTGGTCCCCGGGCATGCTTCATGGCAGAGATCGCAGCAACATCGTCGATATGCGCCATCAGCCTGCCGCCGAACAGCGTATTGTGATTGTTCGTATCCGGGGGCAGCACATGGCTTGCTTTGAACGTGCGCGACTCCCGAACAAAACGTTGAATCGTCATAAAGGTAGCTCCCTTCTTTCTTGCAATCGGATTATGAATGATGACAATCTTCTCTCCTTTTCATTGTTCCACAAAAAAATGGATCTATTCCTCTTCGTTGGAGTAAGGCGGCGAATTTTATCAAAGGCTATGGACGGGATAAGGTATGCGAGAGGAGGTTTTTCGGTTTGGGGGATTATGTGCAGTATTTCAATAATCTTATCGCCTCGATCAATGATATTCCGAACAAGCTGATGAGTCTTCTATCTGTTATTCAGGCACCCATTCAGCATTTGACGAACACATTGATTGTCACAAACATCCTGTTGGGTCTACTTGTAATGACCTCTATTGCGAATGTGTATATGCTTTGTCGAAATGGGAAAAAGAGACGCTAATGCTGTTGCCACGAACGTCATTTGCCTCTATACTTGTGGAGTAGTTCATGGATAATAATGTAACGGTTGTTGCTACGACCGTCTCTATATCGAAAAGGTATGCACGTAAAAACAGCGGAAAGGAGGGTATCCACATGAAAAAAAGATCATTACTGTCTTTGCCAAAAGGAATTGGATACTCCACCGCTGTTTTCTTTGATCTGGCTAAATCACGGGAGAAGTATGTCCAAAAACGGATATAGCGACCATCCTTTGATGTAGTGGGATTCATCAGGATACAGTGGAAAAACGCCACAGGTCGCTTCCTGTGGTTTTCTTTTTAGGGCACCGCAGGATTTCCTGTGGTGTTTTTTTTATTTCGAAAAAGGGAGATGGATTGTATGCAAGGAAACGGAGAGAACATTTACGTAAGACTGGTACAGGAATCGGATGCACAGAGCCTCTTGGCGCTTGAAGGGAGAAACAGAGACTTCTTTCAAAACTTCACAGGGACGAGAGAAGAGGCGTTTTACACGCTGGAAGGACAAATCGACAGGATCAAGAGCTCGATGGCTTTAAAAGAAGAAGATAGAGGGTACGTCTTTGTCATTGCAGAAAAAGGACAGGATGAAATCATTGGGGAAGTCATCCTTTCAGAGGTTGTAAGAGAGAATCTGCAAAGCTGCTGGATCGGCTACTTCCTGGATAAAGAGCATAATGGAAAAGGC
Organism: Brevibacillus sp. AG; assembly: GCF_028369215.1. Classification (NCBI taxonomy): domain Bacteria; kingdom Bacillati; phylum Bacillota; class Bacilli; order Caryophanales; family Paenibacillaceae; genus Brevibacillus; species Brevibacillus sp. AG. The sequence goes on from NZ_JAQMYO010000006.1 coordinate 466,306, forward strand.
TACATGACCGAAGCGGTAAAACTCGTCGTTGACTATGCCTTCGAGACGCTAGGTCTTCACCGCTTGGAAGCAGGAGTGATGCCGCATAATATAGGCTCGATCAAGGTGCTGCTAAAAGCTGGTTTTCACAAGGAAGGGATTGCCAAGAAAAACGTGAAAATCAATGGTCGGTGGGAAGATCATCAAACACTGGCGATCGTCAAAGAAGAACAAACCGACCAGGTGAAGCCCAAGGTTCACCGCAAAAATCCTAGTACAGTTGCTCCGCCTATGGGACCCTATACACATCTGACGGTCGTTCCAAAAGGAGCCGATTTGCTCATACTTTCTGGGCAAGTAGGAATGGACCTTCATGGAGAGTTGCCGACAGATATAAAAGAACAAGTAGAAAACACGCTACAGAACATCCTGCGCAATTTTGAAAGTGAGTCAGTAACTGCGGACCATATCATCAAAATCAATATATGGGCAACCGAGCAAATGGATTGGAAGCATTTTAATCAGGTGTGGGAGAAGTTTCACGGGGGGACACCACCAGCGATGACGATGTCTTACGTCCCAGCATTGGCAGTCCCTTCTCTCAAAGTGGAGATAGAAGCTTGGGCAGCGAAATGGTAGGAAGGAAATAGAGGAGAAAGAAAAAGGGTGAAGCTTGTCGCTTCATCCTTTTTTCTGTAACTTTTTTCTAGCAAAAACGTCACTATTTTCAGGAGATAGAATGATCGTGAAGTTATTGCTGTTTTGACAGCAAAAGATGTCAAAACATGAAGGAATATGCGGACGAATCGAGAAGTTCTTTCTATTAGCTAGACTTTCCAAAAATACGAAAAAAACAGAGGGGAACGAGGAACTTGCTTTTACGAGTAAATGTCAGCTTGCTAGCTGTTTTCTTCCTGATTTTGCTGATGCCTCTGTCCATTGCGCGAGCGGCCACCCATGTAGACGTGGCGGTCGATCAGTTAAATATTCGAAGCGAGCCAGGTACGACTACCCAGATCGTCGCAACACTCAAAAAAGCCACGCGGTTGCCAATCACCAAACAGCAAAAAGATTGGACTCAGGTAAAGCTACCGAACGGCAATACCGGATGGGTCAATAATAAGTATGTGAAGATGATAGAAGTTCCACAGATCAAATATGTCAAAAGCAATGTGGACATGCTGAATGTTCGGGCAGAACCAAATGCCACTGCACAAATTTTGCAGATCATCGATAAAAACGGTGTGTTTTTGCAAATGAGAAAGCAAGGGGAATGGGCACAAATTAAGCTGTCTGATCAAAAGAACGGCTGGGTGAAAGTCAGTTACTTGACGGAGACAACGGCACCAGCACCGAAAACAGCCCCGGTACCAGCGCCTACTCCGGTACCAGTGCCAACACCAATCCCAGACCCGACAACATTTCCAGCACCGCCCCCTCCTGTACTCCCATCCAATACGGGAAGTGAATTCGGACAAGGGACAATCGTATTAACGGAAGGCTATGAAGTTTATGCACAGCCAGATATTCTAGGTACCGTCATTGGTCAAATTCATGGCGGGATGACAATCAATCATTACGGATATGCAAATGGTTGGTACACCATTAACTTTAACGGGACCTATGCCTATATCTTCAAACCAATGGAACAGACTGGGGCAGTACAGCCACTGCCGAATCCAACACCGGGGGCACCAGCGACTTTGCCAGCAACAACGCCTCCCGCTGTACAAGAACTACAGATTCGCGTCAAAAATCCGGATTCTAACATCCGCAACGGCCCCTCAACCGATCATGCAATCATCGGAACCGTTCAACCTGGACAAGTATTCCCGGTTGTGCAAACAGTAGGAGACTGGTACATCATCAGGCTGGCAGACAATTCGACCGCCTATATCGCGGGGTGGATCGTAGAGAAGATTCAACCAGCCGGTACTCTGCCACCGACAGGAGCAACGTACGAGTACAACAATGGGATGATTGGAAACGAGAAAGTGTATATCTATCACACCCATAACCGTGAGTCTTGGCGAAATGTTGCACGGAACCAACAAGGGAGCTCGGTAGATGATCCTGAGATCAACATCACGCTTGTTGGGAAAAGGCTGGGCGAGCTGTTGCAAGCAAGAGGCATTTCGGCAATGGCGAGCCAGGACGATTTCGCTCAGAGATTGAGGGAACAAAATAAAAGCTACTCGATGTCTTATTCCGAGTCGTACAAGGCGGTAGCGGCAGCGGCTGCAACCAGTCCGCACTTGCAGTACATTTTCGATATTCATCGGGATAGTGATGAGCCACGCAGCAAGGTAGCGATCACGATTAATGGCAAAACCTATTCCCGGATGCTGTTTGTAATTGGAACAGCGAATCCGAACCATCTGGCGAACAAAAAGCTGGCGGAAGAGCTGAACGCCCGTCTGGAAGCTTCTTATCCCGGTTTGTCGCGAGGGATTATCCTGAAAGGTTCAAATCAAGGGAACGGGGTGTACAATCAGTCGATTTCAGAGGGAGCCCTGCTTTTGGAATTCGGTGGTACGAACAACACCTTGGAAGAAGGCTATAATACAGCAGAAGCCTTTGCTGAAGTCTTCGGGAATTACCTGATCGAATCTCAAATCGCATTTAACTAAAAGTAGCACGATTCTTTTCGCCAGGAGCGAGAGAATCGTGTTTTTTTCCAGGAGGATAATTTTATGGCTACGCATCAAGAACACATACACGCGACTGACGATAACAGTAGGGGTCATCTTCAAGGTGACTGTGAAAGCTGCTTTGGCTTGTGCTGTGTGGCATTGCCTTTTGCTGCTTCCTCTGACTTTGCTATCAATAAAGACGCAGGCAAGCCCTGTAGTAACTTACAGGCAGACTTCCGGTGTGGTGTTCACACAAAGCTGAGGAAGATAGGCTTTCGCGGTTGTACTGTCTACGATTGTTTTGGAGCTGGTCAAAAGGTGTCTCAAGTCACTTATAGCGGCCAAGATTGGCGTAAAGAACCCGGATCAGCGAAGCAAATGTACGAAGTATTTCCGATCATGTGGCAGCTGCATGAGCTACTCTGGTATATAACGGAGGCGTTGACCAAGCAAGCTGCCCAGTCCCTCCATCCTACATTGAAGGAAGCGTTGGAGGAGACACAACGCCTGACGGATCACAGTCCTGAGGACATCCTGAAGCTGGACATCGCTTTTCATCGAGCAAAAGTTAACGAACTATTATTGCAGACAAGTGAATTGGTACGTAAGGACGCGGTTACCAAATACAAAGCGGGTAAGCAAGGAAAAACCTATGGCCGAGGCGCTGATCTCATCGGTGCCAAGCTCAAAGGCGCTGATTTACGAGGAGCCTATTTGCGCGGCGCTTATTTGATTGCTGCTGATCTGAGAGGAGCAGATTTGCGGGGCGCTGATCTCATTGGTGCAGATTTTCGCGATACAGATGTGAGCGGAGCGAACTTGACGGAGACGTTGTTTCTCACGCAGGTTCAGCTCAACGGGGCGAAGGGCGATGCAAGCACCAAGTTGCCACCTTCGTTCACGCGCCCACCGCACTGGGATATATGCAAAGCATGAAGATGTAAAAAGCAGGATGTCATTCGTTGACAACCTGCTTTTTGCTAGTAAAAGAGAGGGAACTAGAATTGCCCGATAAATTGAAGAAAAACATGGCGCTGGCGATTTCTAGGAATCCAGTCATTTGATTATCCCCAAGTCCAGATGCATTTTTACAAGTTTGGATTTGAATGCAACCCAACGATTTCGATTACTTCGACTACCGCTACCCTTTTCGGACCTTCCATGAAATATCCGATCACCCCAAGCTCAACTCTTTTAGTGTGCACCTCTTTACGCATGTGAGGGAAAAGAATCCACATGCGTGCAGTTCCTTCTAAAGGAACAGGGCTACCACTATCTAAAATGATCTTTCCGTTAGCATCCTCAAATTCAGGATGTATGGCAAATATTCCAGTTATTCTTATGTCATCTCCATCGTAAGAAAAATCACTTCGATATCCTTGAAACGGTGTTGCTTTTCTCCCGCCTTCATTTTCAGAGTAAAATCGATACTTTACTCGAAAATCAGGGTGGTGCTTCCTTATTTCTTCATACGGTATCCACATGTCATTTCCTCCGATCTTAGAAAAATATTGTTAATACATTTCAGCTTTTTCCGTATTAACTAGCGTGAGTCTCACAACCAAACAAATTGCGCAATTTGTTCATTCCATTTAGAAGGGAGGGGAAGTAGTTGGAAATGGCCCAAGTGAACACAGGCATCTGCCAAAACGAAGAAAACGATAGGCAAACAGAAAGCATGTCGACCGAAACGTTTGCCCAAATTTACGGTGAGTATTACAAGCGCGTCTACAAATATATTTGCTATCGGATCAACAATCACTATGCAGCAGAAGAAATATGTAGCCATGTGTTTGAAGTTGTTATTTCTAAATACAGCAGTTATTCACCTGCTAAATCAAACTTTGAAGTCTGGTTGTTTGCAATCGCCAGAAACGCAGTGACAGATTACTTCCGCTCACAGAAAAAAAGAATGAGTTTTTCACTGGATTCTATTCTGGATATGGTCCTGCCGAAGTCATCTCCGGAAGAAATTGTGATCAAGGGCGACAATCATCAAGCGTTATTTCAAGCACTGGCGAAGCTGAGTGACAAAGAACGCAATATCATCGCCATGAAATATGCGGCTGGACTAAAAAACGCGGAAATAGCAGACCTGCTTGGTGTCAGCGGTTCAAATATCGGCGTCGTGCTCTACAGATGCCTAAAAAAGCTACAAAAAGAATTGCAAAGAGGGGGCTTCCACTATGAAGAGTAAGCATGATCTAGACGATTTTCGTGAACTCACCGACTTGCTTACTGATCTGGAGCTGGATGACACCACTCCAAAAGCCAACATATACAATCGGCTGAAATTCAAATTGGAATCAGGAAACATACAACCAAATGATAGCAAAAAGGACGGGATCTATATGAAAACGAATAAATGGAAAGCTGCCACAGTTAGTGCTGTTGCTGTTGTTTGCCTTTTAGGTGCATTCTCGACTACATCATTTGCCCAAGGAATGCTCCAGACGATCCTGGCACGCTTTCAGGTGGGAAACATGGAAATTACCCAATATGATAAAGAGCTGCCTGCTACACAGTCCAATACCGAAGGAAACGAGACACGTGCAGAACGCAAAGCCCCCCCACAGCTAACATTGGAAGAAGCACGTGCAGCTAGCAAAATGGACTTTCCCGCACCGACATGGCTGTCAGAGCATTATTCCTATGTAAACACGGTTGTTCATGGCGAGGGTATGGTAGAAATTCAGTATAAAAAAGAGGAAGAGTTTCTTTCCTTGTTGATTTCAAACGGTGGCGAAAACGGCATCAGCACGACAGAGGGTGTCAAGATCGAAACAATCGGCGGGAAAAAGGTTTATTTCGCCAACGGGATCGTGATTTGGGAGCATGAAGGATTCACGTACGAGCTGTACCAGATGGCAGAGAAGAGCTTTGATGCTGCGACCATCGGCAACATCATCGAATCCTTGTCAACGAAATCCGCCAAAAAATAAGCGGTTGTTAGCGCATTTTCTCTTGGGGCTTTGTTAACTGAATAGGGGAAAGATGGACCCGTAGAAGGGTCCATCTTTTCTACATACGATAACTTTCGATATATTTTAAAAGAAAGTGAATAAATTACACATTTATCAAAATAAGTAGAGGCGCATAAGTCTAGCTAAAATCAAGGAAAAATCCTAAACAGTCACAGACTGTTAAAAATCATGTAACGAATCGGACACCCTCTAGGGTCAAAAGTCCTGCTACAATTATACATGACCGGAAACATACAGGGTAAAACAAACAAAAAACTCTCTCACGAAGATGAATGCGCAAAGGGGGTTACAAGAGAGAGAATCATTTGTGAATTTTTTCACATATATTTGTGATATTTTTCACAAAGTCGTAATAAATGCGGGTTTCCCCACTGGTATAATTCCGGTACATAAAGGCCAAAACGCGAAGAGAAAGGGATCTTGTACATGGATATAGTGGATTTGGGACGACTTCAATTTGCGATAACAACTATCTTTCATTTTGTTTTTGTGCCGATTTCCATCGGGCTGTCATTATTAGTAGCCATTATGGAAACGATGTATGTGGTAAAAAAGAATGACTTGTATAAAAAAATGGCCAAGTTTTGGGGAACCTTTTTACTCATAAATTTTGCTGTCGGGATCGTGACAGGGATTATGCAGGAGTTCCAATTTGGGATGAACTGGTCTGATTTCTCACGATTCGTCGGCGACGTATTTGGAACACCGCTAGCGATTGAGGCCCTCTTAGCATTCTTCCTCGAATCGACTTTTATTGGACTATGGGTGTTTGGTTGGGATCGTTTGTCCAAAGGTGTGCATCTCGCATGTATTTGGCTCGTATCCATCGGAACGATTCTTTCGGCTCTTTGGATTCTGGCAGCCAACTCGTTCATGCAGCAGCCAGTCGGCTTCGCTATCAATAACGGACGTGCAGAGATGGTCGATTTCTTCGCGCTCCTTACCAATGGACAATTACTATATGAATTTCCGCATACCATTTTTGCGGCATTTGCGACAGGTGCCTTCTTGGTAGCAGGTATCAGTGCTTGGAAGCTGTTGAAAAAACAAGACGTTACATTCTTTGTGCAATCTTTCAAAATTTCGATCGTGGTAGCATTGATCTCCTCACTTGCTATTGCTCAATTCGGTCATGGTCAGGCACAGTATTTGGTTGCTACCCAACCGATGAAAATGGCAGCGAGTGAAGGGCTGTGGGAAACAAGCTCAGACCCAGCTCCTTGGACGGTTTTTGCAACGATTGATCCAGAAAAACAAGAAAACGGTTTTGAAATAAAAATTCCTTACTTGCTTAGCGTCCTGACGTACAACTCACTTTCAGGTTCTGTACCGGGCATGTTGGAATTGCAGGCAGAGTATGAGAAAACCTACGGTCCAGGAAACTACATTCCACCAGTTCGGACGACTTTCTGGAGCTTCCGCATCATGGTAGCAGGCGGTAGTGCAATGATTTTGCTGGCTTTGTACGGGGCATACCTGACCTTCCGCAAAAAGCTGGAACAGCCAAACAAGCGGTTCATGCAGTTGATGGTTGCGGGTATCTCACTACCGTTCATCGCAAACTCAGCTGGGTGGATCATGACGGAGGTAGGTCGTCAGCCGTGGACGGTATTCGGGCTACTGCGTGTTGAAGATTCGGTTTCGCCAAGCATTAGTACAGGAGCGGTATGGTTCTCTCTTATCGCCTTCACGACGATTTATCTAATCCTGCTTTGCCTCTTGGCTTATCTGTTTGCTCGTGTGGCGAAAAAAGGACCGGATATGGATAGTCATGAGGAAGTAAAGGATTTACAGCTTCAGGATCCATTTGATCGTGTAAGGAGTGAACGTTATGGAGCTTAATGAACTGTGGTTCCTGCTCATTGCCGTTCTGTTTACCGGATTTTTCTTTCTCGAAGGCTTCGACTTTGGTGTAGGCATGGCGACGCGCCTGCTATCACGAAATGATTTGCAAACCCGGGTTTTGATCAATACGATTGGCCCGTTCTGGGATGCCAATGAAGTTTGGCTGATTACAGCCGCTGGTGCGATGTTCGCAGCGTTTCCCGAGTGGTATTCCACGATGTTTAGCGGGTATTATCTCGTGCTTACGCTGATTCTGCTTGCGTTGATTGGACGCGGGGTAGCATTTGAATTTAGAGGCAAAGGGAAAGGTGAGGCTTGGAAAAAGACGTGGGACGCAGCGATTCTGATTGGAAGCTTTGTACCGCCGATGTTGTTCGGTATGATCTTTGCCAGCCTGGTGAAAGGTGTGCCGATTGATCAGAATATGGAAATGACTGCGGGCTTCTCTGACATTGTGAATGGTTACTCGTTGTGGGCAGGAGTGACAGTTACAGGACTATGCTTGCTGCACGGCCTGAACTTCATCTCGCTGCGCACGGTAGGCGAGTTGCGTGAAAAATCACGTGTACTGGCGGCAAAGCTGTTGCCAATGCAAGCGGTTCTCATGGCGGTGCTTGTAGGGTGGACATTCATGGTAACCGATCTGTTTGAGCGTCAGGGTGTTTTGTTGACCGCAGCTGTACTCTTGGGTATTGTCGCTTTTGTACTGGCTCGTCACTACTTGAGACAAGGCAGGGAAGGATGGGCTTTCGGGATGACAGGTACGATGATCCTGTTGACGTTCGTCTCGATGTTTATCGGTTTGTTCCCACGGGTGATGGTCAGCACGATTGATAGCGCGTTTGATTTGACCCTCTATAATGCAGCTTCGAGTCCATACACGTTAAAAGCAATGACCATTGTTGCAGCAGTGCTTTTACCGTTTGTGCTAGCCTATCAGGCTTGGAGCTACTTCGTTTTCCACAAACGAGTCACTGAAAAGGATCATTTGGAGTACTAATGGACAAGGAATTGTTCCGATTACAAGGAATCCGACCGGTTATGCTGCTGCTAGCCGGTCTTTCCCTCCTACAAAGTGCGGCGATTATCGGTCAGGCACTGCTTTTGGCGAAGTCGATCGCAATCTTGTTTGAAGGTCAAGCGGTTCAGATGGCGTATCAGCCGCTTGCACTGTTTTTGGTCACGATAGCCGCTCGTCATACCATCGTTTGGCTGCAAAAGAAAGTCGCTGGCCGTTTTGCTGAAGCTTCTAGTGAGTCTTTGCAAGGGCGAGTTCTATCCCGATTGTTCGAGCGTGGTCCACGTTTTGCCGCCAGTGAAGGAAGCGGAAAGCTTGTTACGCTTGTCCTGGAAGGTGTAGAGCGTGTACGTACTTACCTGGAGTTGTCTGTTCCACGTACGCTAGATATGGTTTTTGTTACGTTTCCGCTTCTGGCATTTGTCTACATGCAAGATGTGATTTCTGGACTGATCCTGACGGTAACGATGCCTGTTCTCATCGGATTTTTTATCGTACTCGGTCTGGCGGCGCGTAAACAAGCAGACAAACAATGGCGCTCGTATCGAATGCTATCCCATCACTTCACCGATTCGCTTCGCGGGCTTGCGACGCTCCGGTTTTTGGGACGCAGCAATGACCATGGGGAGACCGTCGGTAGAGTGAGCGATCAATATCGATCTGCTACGATGCGTACGTTGCGCGTCGCGTTCTTGTCATCATTGGCACTCGACTTCTTCAGCATGCTGTCGGTTGCATTTGTGGCGGTCGGTCTTGGGTTGCGGCTGATTGAAGGAAACTTTGGGTTTGAAACGGCATTGGTCATACTGATTCTTGCACCGGAATACTTTTTGCCAGTAAGGATGCTGGGATCGGACTACCACGCCTCATTGGATGGCAAGGAAGCTTTGGGGACTATTCGTACCATTATAGATAGTGCCGCTACAGATGAACATAAGGAGGAAACACAAGCAACGAATAGCCAGACGTCTCTGACAGGCGGATGGGATGGGACGATTACTTTGTCCCATATTCGTGTCGTCGGTGAGGATGGCAGACAGCTACTGGGTGAGATATCTGGGGAATTGGGCAGCAACATGAGAAGAGTGGGCATTGTTGGAGCGAGCGGGGCTGGAAAATCAACCCTTCTCGGAGTGCTAGGCGGATTTTCTGATCCCGAAGCTGGTGTGATACAAGTAGATGGGCAACACATTACGGGGGATGCGAAGCAGGAGTGGCAACGGCAAATCGCTTACATCCCACAGCATCCGTATTTATTCAATCAATCGTTGGCGGATAACATTCGCTTCTATGAGCCGGAAGCGACGCAGGAACAGGTGGAGCAGGTGATTCGTGATGTCGGTCTTGCAGAGCTGGTGGACAGCTTGCCAAATGGCTGTGACGAAATCATTGGCGAAGGGGGCCGCACGTTAAGCGGCGGACAGGCACAGCGGGTTGCATTGGGACGTGCGCTGCTTGGCAACCGACCAGTGATTTTGCTCGACGAGCCGACCGCTCACTTAGATATTGAAACGGAATGGGAGCTAAAACAGACCATGTTGTCGGTGTTGGGGGACAGGCGTGTATTTTTGGCCACACATCGTTTGCATTGGATGCGAGACATGGATTGGATTTGGGTAATCGACCAGGGACGACTGGTGGAAGCGGGTACCTATGAACAGCTCGTTGCACAAAAAAGCGTATTTTATCGGTTGTTGACAGCTGGTGCCAAGGGGGAGAAAGGATGAAGGAAGCGCGAGAAGGCAATCAGGGGTGGTTTCTTCCATACTTTCGCCAATTTTTCTGGCAGTTTGCCGTAGCGGCTTTGCTGGGAACCTTGGCAGTGGCATGTGCGGGCGCTTTGCTTTATACGTCCGGGTATCTGATCTCTCGCTCCGCACTCAAGCCTGAAAACGTCTTAATGGTCTATGTTCCCATTGTACTTGTCCGGGCTTTTGGCTTTAGCAAAGCAGTCATTCAATACCTGGAGCGTTTGGTTGGACACGATGCAGCTTTGCGTGTGTTATCGCGTATGCGTGTGCGTTTGTACCAGGCCATCGAGCCGCAAGCACAGCTCCTCCGCACTCGTTTTCGTACGGGAGATCTGCTTGGTGTACTTGCGGATGACATCGAGCAACTACAAAATGTCTATCTGCGCTTTGTGCTGCCTGCTGTATCGGCGGTTCTCCTCTACGGGGCAGGTATTGTGGCACTGGGAAGAATGGACGGGATGTTCGCGCTGCTGATGGCGTTGTACTGTGGGTTTCTGCTGTTTGTTGCACCCGCAGTAGTCTTGTGGTCATCCATTGCAAAGAGTCGTCGGTTCAAGCAGGAGAGACAGGCAGCATATCGGGAGCTGACTGATGCTGTTTTTGGCATGAGTGACTGGATTCTCAGTGGTCGTACACAGCAGTTTCTCCAGTTGTTTACAAGACGGCAAAAGTCAGCTGCCCAGATCGAAAACTCCATTCGACGCGGAGAATGGCGAGTCCAGTGGATGTCGCAGTGTGCAATCGGTGGAGCCATTGTCTTACTGGTCATCTGGGCGGGCGGACTTGCCGCTGCGAATCAGATACCTGCTACGTTGATTGCTGCGATAGGGCTGGTCGCATTTCCGTTGATGGATGCGTTTGCCCGTATTTCTGACGCTGTTGTGCGAATGCCAGAATACAAGGAGTCTCTGGGGCGGCTTCGGGAGATCGAGGGCGGTCGTCCAGCCAGTGTGGAGGCGCAGAAGGAAAAGGTGGCTGATCAAGCAGGGGGCAGTTTGAAGCTCGATCATGTTCATTTTCGCTACCCACAAGCCAGCGGTTGGAGTGTGCAGGACGTGTCTTTTGAGGTGGCTCAAGGAGGGAAAATCGCGTTGCTCGGTCGCAGCGGAGCTGGTAAATCGACGATACTGAACTTGATTCGAGGTGCCATACAGCCGGAAGCAGGTCAGGTGACAGTAAATGGGCAGCCTGTCCAATCAGAAGAGGATTCTGCTTGTTTGTTTTCCGTGTTGAATCAGCAGCCGTATTTGTTTGACACAACCGTAGCCAATAACATCCGGCTTGGACGACCCGATGCGTCCGATGAAGAAGTGCGTGCTGTGACAGCTCAAGTCGGTCTGGATCAGCTGATTGAATCCCTACCGGACGGTTATCAAACACGGATGCAGGAAACCGGTTTGCGCTTCTCTGGCGGAGAAAGGCAGCGTATAGCCCTTGCCCGGATTTTGTTGCAAAACAAGCCGATTGTTCTCCTTGATGAGCCGACGGTGGGATTAGATCCGTTGACTGAACGCGATCTCATGACAACGATTTTCCGTGTCTTGCACGAGAAAACATTAATTTGGGTGACTCACCACTTGAGCGGTGTAGAGCAAATGGACGAGGTCATTTTTATGGAGCAGGGAGTCATCTCGATGCGAGGGACACATGAGCAGTTGTATCAGGACAATCCAAGGTATCGCAACCTGTATACATTGGACTGTCCGTTGGCGTCTGTGATGGAAATATAAGAAGAGGAAGACAGGCTGTTCCGGAGCGGGATAGCCTTTTTCGTTTAAGAGAGGGCCTCGCTGGTTACACCCCGGTAGTAATGGGTGTGCCCGTCATCATAAGTGGTTTGCCCTGAAAACTCGTGGTAATGACTTCCGTCCGGCAGCGGAATAGGCGGACCCGTCCATCCCCTGTAGTGATGTACATGTCCATCATTAAACGTAGTGGTTCCTTCGTAATAATGGACATGCCGATCTCTCATTCCTTCTGGGGATGACGTTCTGCCACGTATTCGGTGACGATGACGACCCGAAATGCTTGTCAGTGTGTCATAGCCATGAAAATGCCCGGGCCGATCGGCAAATCGAATAAAGCGTAATGAATGAGAGTGCTGAGAGCTCATCAAGAAACGCCCCTTTGCATGCATTTATCACTAGTAAATGCGTTTGTCAGGCGTTTCGAAACGGACATTCGTCTATGCGTTCAATAACTTGCAAATGAGAACACTAAAAGCAAAAGAGCCTTCCTCAGTGGAAAAGGCTCTCGTCTGATTAAAACAGTTTTTTCCCCATGATATGATCGAATGGAATCACGCCAATGACTCTACTATCATCGCTATTGTTGCGATTATCTCCCATCACAAACACATGGTTTTCCGGTATGACGATTTTGGCATCAGGTACGTTGACCATCTTTTCTTTTATGTACGGCTCATTTAACGACTGACCATTCCGATACAGGCTCTCGTTCTTAAACTCCAAAGTATCGCCGGGTTTGCCAATGACTCGTTTTACCCAGAATGTTTTGGCATCGCTTTTCCCCATGGCGAGCATGAGGAGAGGATTTTCAAGGATGTCATCTTGTAACGTACGATCTCGGTCTACACGGCTGTCGATCACGACAATATCGTTGTACTCAGGGAGATAAGAGAATGTGTGGGACAATTTCGACACATAGATGCGTTCGTCGTTTTGCAAAGTGGGCACCATCGATTGTCCATTCACTTTAAAAGGTTGGAGAACAAATATGTTAACCAGAATCGCGAGTGAAAGGGAGATGCCCAACGTTTTGGTCCAGCCCCATATATCTTTTACGCTTTTCAAATCAGACCGCATCCTTCCACATGACAGATTACTTTGGTGTGGCTATTGATTAGTACGTGAAGTGGTGCTTTTTGGTTACGTAAATGAAAAGAGAAGCTTGGGAAGCAAAATGAATTAAGCAAAAAAGCTGAAAAAGATGACAGCAAAAATGCCACTGGGGACAGAGGCGAGCAGGAAATAAAAAGTCCATTTCCATCTGCTTTTATAATCTTGCACTTCATGTTCTTTGTAATAGGCTGAGGGGGCGCTAAGGGCGTTATAAACCATTAATCCAGCTAGTGTAAGGAGACCGAATGCAAGGTACTCCGCATAATTGCCAGCTTGATCGATGTTCCCCGTCTTTATTGCTATGATCATACAGAGGATCTGCAAAGCAGCTCCAAAACCAAGTGCCTTAAGCATGAGAACCACCTGCTATTTTTAGGGGAATTTAACTGTAATTACGTTTAAAAGGATAAAACGTTTCAATCAGATTAAATCTTTTTAACAAACGAAACCCGGTCGTTTCCATTTCCATCATAATTAGAAGTCACAACGATTCCATCCACCATTTTATCTCCTTTTTCAACCGTAAAACCTAAGTTGGTGTGGAAGGAGATTGATCCTTTATTAACAGGAGAGGTAATGCATCGAATCGTATCGCATCCTTTTTGTTTTATGGTTTGAAAGAAATGGTGGTATAATTCGCGGCCCCATCCATCCTTTCGTTTGTCCGGATGTACCCCAACGAAGTGAATGTAAGCTTCTCCAGGGAACGTCTGGGACAAGAAGCCGATGAGGAAAGCGATGACTTCTCCATTCTCTTCAACAATAAAGCTCGTTGACTGGAAATGGACAAAAAACAGCTTGGGTAACATATCAGACATTTGTCGCCCACCCCACCAGTCGTTGAGGACCGAAATAACTTTAAGATAGTCTTGCTCTTGTACATTTCGGATTTGCATCATGCGTGCCTCCTTCATGCTCACTGTGACAAGTCTTTCTGTTCGGGCAATTTTTCCCAGACTACAATGATTAGCGTTGCGATAGGGCCGAGGAGTAAAGAGAGAAAAAACCAATTAAGGCCGCTACGATTTTTTCCTTGAGCTAGTCCAGCGTTGATGAGGGCCAATGTACCCCAGCCAACAAAATATTGATCTTCCATTTTCGAATCTGCCTCCATTGTTGATAGGTTGCTCCTATCATATACGTAATGAAGAAAATAGAGTTGCTAAGAGTTTTACAAAATGTGTATGAACAAACTAAAAATGGCCAATCGAAAGCGAAGGGCCACTGAGAGGAACGTAATCCACTTGGTCGAGGTGTCAGTCTGTTTTGTTACGCGGTTATTTATACAATATGTCATCCCGTAGTGACTCTACTTTGCTCAGAGCATCGGAAATATCTTCTTCGCTGACACCAAAGTGAGTCAGGGCATCACGCAAATGCCTAACGATGGCATCAAAATGAATGGGTTGCAGATTCATCCCTTCGTGAACCTTTGCCATGGAGTGTCCTGTGTATTGATTTGGACCACCGAGGGCATAGCTGATGAACTTTGTTTGGTGTCTACGCTGTTTTTCCATATCGGTGTTTTTGAAAAAGTGGTTCACGGTGTCATCGGCTAAAACTAAATCATAAAAGTAGTCCACTACTTTTGCGACCGTATCTTCCCCACCATATTTCTCGTAAAACGTGCTCATCATTGGCCTCCTTAGGAAATTTGCTTCCCTTATATATTCCACGATTGATGGAAACTTATTAAAGAAAAGCCCGCAAGCTGATGCCGATTGCATTTCGACGTCAGTCTGCGGACTAGATGTATGTCATGTGCGCTTTGTTTTAGCCAACTTTCCTGATCACTTTCGAATTTCCACCTGAACTGATAATGATCCATCCTTCAGGAACAGGTGAGGCTTGCAGTACCTCAATCTGTGTTCCGTTAGGAGCACCATTGACATTTCTGATCACATTCGATCCTCCATAGGTTCGAACCATGATCCATCCTTTTGGGATAGGCGAAGCGAGCATCACTTCTACCTCCGTGCCGTACGAAGCATTATCAACATTTCTGATTACATTCGATCCTCCAAAGGCTCGAACCATGACCCATCCGATTGGAATAGGCGAGGCGAGCATTACCTCTATCTCCGTACCATAAGAAGCACCGTTCATATTCTTGATTACATTCGATCCTCTAAAGGCTCGAACCATGACCCATCCGTTTGGGATAGGGGAAGCTAGCAGCACCTCTACCTCCGCGCCATAAGAAGCACCGTTCACATTTCTGATCAGGTTCTGCGTTCCTAAACTTCTAACGATAACCCATCCGGCTGGAATAGGGGAGGTAAGCGACACCCAGATTTCTTCCCCATATGTGGCGTTTCTGATTTTTTTATTGGAAGCGTAGGTGGTTGCCTTTTCCTGTGTAGGGAGCGCTGCCCCTTGGACTTGTGTGGCTAGAGAGGGTACTACGACGACTGAACTTAATGACAGGATAATAAGTGCTTTTTTAAACATGAGCATCAACCTTTCTGAAATGGTGAATGTTGTTTAGAAAACGTTCATCGAGTAGTAATCAATTGTTGTATATTACTAAAAATATCAATTTATTCCATTCTATACTATTGTCATTCTCATTACTGTAGGAGATATTGTCGAATGCTAGGCAAAGTTGACGATATGTTGAACAGCCGAGAGAAAAGCAAATGACCCTCTCATCAGTTGAGAGGGTTGAGGGAAGGGTAGATTGTTCGCATGCGGAGCGAAATGGAGAGTAGTCCTATTTCATAAAGCTTAAAGCTACTCCAATGGAATAAGGTACAAGCCATAGAATCCATACGATTAGGCTAAATTTATGGAATTGCTTGATTTGATGTTCTTTCTTTTTCCATAGAACGACACAGGCCCACACTGTATGGAAAAACATCAAGATCAAAGCGATCAACCCGGTAATGCCATGCAAATTCAAGCTGGAACCGTCTGCGAGCAATTTCATAAACGTTGTTCCAATCGTGTCGAATACTAAACCCAAACCAAAAAAGATAAGGTGTTTCGACTTTAGCTCTCCAGAACGTTTTTCGCCCCATACTCCAATCGTATAGGCAATGAGAGCAAGATTTATAAAAATCACCGCTGCTGCTAACACGTAAGATCATCTCCTGTTCATTTCTTTTGACTACGCTTGTAAGTGTAATCGTTGAATATGAACGAGAGATGAACACAATCGTTACGTGGTTACGTGTCTAGAGTAAGTATCCGTTAGCAACTCGTTGCGTAGAGAAAAGAGGCTTTCATATGCGAAAGCCTCCATAAATAATCCAAACATTTAAGGAATTGTCACCGACACGGTTCCAACTGCTCTCCCGATTCCAGTGTTCGATACCAATATATAGTATTTTCCTACAGGTAATTCTTTGGTGCTTGTAAAAGTAAAGGATCCGCTACCCTCAAAACGTCCAGTACCTAATGGACGACTAGAACCATCTGCACTCAAGATTCGATAGGTCAAGTTGGGTTTAATGGAGGAAAGCCTGCCTTTCTGCGTTACATGAACAGTAATCTTTCCAGGTGACTGAATATCGAACCATTTAGAGTCAAGTGAGCTTCTACTCTCTAATTTAGTGTAACGCAAAACTTCTGTGGTTTTCGAAACAGGAGCAATCGCCTCTGTAGACTGAGGTTGGGTACTACTAGCTATTGCGCTTGTCGGAATAACAAGCATTGCAGAAAATGCGAGAAGTGTGGATTGGATAAATTTTTTCAAAGTCATAACCTCCAATTTATTTATATTTAACAATACATTACCTTTACACCCAAAAATTAGCAATATTTTCAGGTGGGAAATAATATCTAAAAAGCACCCCTTTTAAAGGAGTACTTAGGCAGCCCATCAAAGCTGAAAACAGCAGCAACCAAGGAATAGGAACTGATGCCCCTTTGAGGAGCACCAGCCCTGCAGCGTTAGTTTTCTAAGTGTGACAGATCATCTGCATCAAACAAGTGTCTCAAGATGGCGTGACTCACCTCGGTAACGGGCTCGAAAACAAAAGCAACTAGGTGTTCGTGCGGCTCCAGATAGTAATTCCTGTAGCCCAGCTGAATCAACTCCCGATTGAGTCGCGCTGCATCTTCGAAACTTGCGTAAAAATACAGATGCTTGGTCATAGTAATCACCTCCTTCCGCAGTAAACCGTAGCAGAAGGAGTAGAGTCACACCAACAATCGCGAGCCTGGTTTCCAATTGAAAAAGGAAAAACCCTTATTTACAATAAGGGTTTTTCCTTTTTCATAACCTGTTGGCTCTACCGATTATCCACTTTTTCCGGATACATATCATGATTCATCATCCGATGACTCGCCATCTCCTCGTACTTTGTCCCCGGTTTCCCGTAGTTGCAATACGGATCGATCGAGATACCGCCGCGCGGAGTGAACTTGCCCCATACCTCGATGTAGCGCGGGTCCATCAGCTTGATCAAATCGTTCATGATGACGTTGACGCAATCCTCGTGGAAATCGCCGTGATTGCGGAAGCTGAACAAGTACAGCTTGAGCGATTTGCTCTCTACCATTTTGATGTCAGGAATGTAGCTGATATAGATCGTCGCAAAGTCTGGTTGACCGGTAATCGGGCACAGGCTCGTGAATTCCGGGCAGTTGAATTTTACGAAATAATCACGGTACGGATGCTTGTTGTCAAAAGACTCCAATACGCTCGGGTCATAGGAGTAGTTGTACGTTGTGCCTTGATTCCCCAAAAGAGTGAGGGAGGATAAATCGCGTTCTTGTTGATGTGCCATATGAGTACAGTCCTCTTTTCTTCCATGTGAGTAAAATATCGTTTAAACGCCTCGTTTATTGCCCCAGACAAGCGCATGTAGTTGGGGTAGAACCTTTGCGTCATTCATGTCAGGTGTCGCCATCGCATGATCGATTAGCCATTCAAAGCTCTCCAAAAGCTTATCCCGAAGCCGAGGCGTATCAGCGTCCGTCAGATCACTGTTTCCTGGCTGCAAGTAGAAAGGTACCTCTGGAAAACGCTGATGAATGGTGCGTGCATAGGCAAAGTCGGCGTCGTCGAAAACAACCACTTTCAGGCTAAGTCCTGGATGTTTTTGTTCCAAAAGCTCGTGTACAATTCGATCAAGCGCTTGAAAATCTGTTTCCATCCCGGAGCTAGGAGGCTTCGGTGAAATCGTAATGTCGTCAATCAGTGGAAGCCATGCTTGCCACTTGCTGCCTTGTGTTTCGATTGCTGTGCGAATGCCATGCTCCTTCAACAGGGCGAGTAAGTCGCCGATGCCAGTCAAAAGCGCAGGATTTCCCCCGGAGATCGTGACATGGGAAAAACGGTCCCCGCCCAAGCGAGTGAGCTCCTCCCAGATCGCCTCGGGAGACATTTGCTGGATTTCATCACGGGCAGATCCATCCCAGGTAAAAGCGGAGTCGCACCAGCTACAACGATAGTCACAGCCAGCTGTTCGCACAAACATCGTTTTTTGTCCGATAACCATTCCTTCGCCCTGAATTGTAGGGCCGAATATTTCCAAGACCGGGATCATTCCATCATCCACTCCCGTCTTACCTCTGCATAGCTGGTCGGTGTCTCGAATAGGCGAACGAACTCCACCCGAGCGTCGTTGTAGTGGTCGCGGTAGGCATCTGACTGCAATTGCTTTTCCATCTCTTCGAAAATCCACACGACCATGTTTTCGGCGGTGGTATTCATTGGAGGGAGCATTTCATTCAGATAACGATGATCCAAATAAATTTCGATGTGCTCTTTCCAGATTTGCTTGATGTCACCGAAATCGATCACGAGTCCGATCTCGTCCGGAAAGCCGCTGATGCCGAAGACGACCGTGTACGTATGGCCGTGGAGATTTTTGCACTTTCCTTCATAGGCGTGTAGATGATGTGCAGCGTCAAAAGTAAATTCCTTGCTTACCAAAACGCGTTTGTTATGGTAGCGAAGCTGTGATTTTTGAATATGAGTACCCAGTGCCTGCATGCGATCGACAATACGAAAATCAAAGTTCGCGCTCATCAGGCTTGTTCTCCAGGTTGATTTTTCTCGGAAAGATAAGTGTCCAGTCCGGCTTTTCGCAGGTGGCAGGCAGGGCATTCGCCACAGCCGTCTCCTTTGATGCCGTTATAGCAGGTGAGGGTATTTTCGCGAATATAGGTGAAGGCACCCAGATCGTCCGCCAGCTTCCACGTTTGTGCTTTGTTCAGCCACATGAGCGGCGTGTGAATCACAAACGGATAGTCCATCGACAAATTCAACGTCACATTCAGTGATTTGATAAAGGCGTCACGGCAGTCGGGATAACCGCTAAAATCCGTTTCGCATACACCGGTAACCAAGTGACGTGCTCCTCGTTGCTTGGCGAAAACGCCCGCAAAGGAAAGGAACAATAGGTTGCGTCCGTCGACGAACGTGGATGGCAATTGGCCTTCTTCCTGGGTAATGTCAATATCTGTGCGG
The DNA here is from genome assembly GCF_028369215.1 of Brevibacillus sp. AG. Taxonomy (NCBI): domain Bacteria; kingdom Bacillati; phylum Bacillota; class Bacilli; order Caryophanales; family Paenibacillaceae; genus Brevibacillus; species Brevibacillus sp. AG. The sequence continues at coordinate 485,798 of NZ_JAQMYO010000006.1, forward strand.
GTGAGTGCATTGGGCGCGAGCTGGTTTAACAGGCTCATGTCCAATACGGAGTTTTTGACGCCGAGTTCTGCGGCAATTTGCTGGGCGCACTCGATCTCCAGCTTGTGTCGCTGCCCGTAATCAAACGTGAGGGTTTCTACTTCGCCGAATTGCTCTTTCGCCCAAAACAGGCAGGTAGTGCTGTCCTGGCCTCCGCTAAAGACGACAACGGCTTTTTCCTTTTTCATTGCTCTCCATCTCCTCTTAATTGAATTGGAAGAAAGAGAGTTCTTGAACTTTCCATCAAAAAAAACAAAAACAATACCAAAGAAAGGTACTGTTATCCGGCTTAGTTTTTTATAGAGGGAGTTCGCGAACCTCTCCCGTGCTGATGCACGGATTTCTTATTTGTGGAACCCAAATGGGCACCTTGAGACATTATACAACAATCTGCGCCGAAGTGGGGGGATTATCGCTTGGAAAAAGATTGACGGATGGAGGGTGCTACTGCTAGTGTTTTTTTCATAATCGATCAACTTGGAGTGGAGCGGGTGATTTTGATGAGAGATGTCCCTTTCGTGGAAGAATATCGCGGCGGCATTCTGGAGAACGTACATAACGGCATCGTGTGCGGCGTGAATGAAAAAGGAGAGGTGGCTTATCGGGCAGGCGATGAGAACCATATCACCTTATTGCGCTCCGCAGCGAAGCCCTTTCAAGCCATTCCCATCGCTAAACGTAAAATTGATGAAAAATTCGGACTGAACAGCAGCGAAGCAGCACTCTTTGCGGCCTCACATCGTGGTGAAGTCTATCATATGGAAGGCTTGGAGTCGATTTTACGAAAGACCGGCATTCAGGAAGACGAATTGCTCACTTGCCCGACTTATCCGCTAAACGAGGAGCCGAAGTTTGCTTGCTTGTCCCAAGGCATAGAAAAACGCAGGCTCTTTCATAATTGTGCAGGAAAGCATTTGGGGTACTTGGCGTTGTCAAAGGATCAAGGATATTCCACTCATGATTACTACAAGGCAGAGCATCCAGCGCAACAGGAGGCATTAGAGGTGTTTGCCAACCTGGCTGACTATCCAAAGGAGCAGGTTCAGCTAAGCGTCGACGGCTGTGGCTTCCCGGTTTTTGCGCTGCCGCTCAAGCACCTGGCAATCGCATATCTAAAGCTCGCGTGCCCGGATCTGATCGAGGATCACTCGACGCGTGAGGCTGTAGGGAGAGTGACAGGATGGATGACGAGCAGTCCCGAGATCATTGCCAGTCACAACTTCATCTGTACAGCGCTTTTAATGGATGAAAATATAATCGCCAAAGGCGGAGCGATGGGCGTATACGGCTTTGCTTTGAAAAAAGAGAGACTCAGCTTCTCGCTTAAGGTACTGAATGGCTCTGAATTAGTATGGCCGCTTATTATTGCATCGATCTTGGAGCAGATTCAGTATGAGAATCAGGAAACCATCGACCGACTGCATGCGCTGGCGCCAAAAGCCATTAAAAACGACAATCAGTTGGTGGTAGGAGAGAAACGACCAGTTTTTGTTTTGAACAAATGCTAATAACGGAGGCGAAGTATCATGCTAGTGGAAGTGATTGCGACTTCAGTTGAGGATGCAAAACGTGCGGAGCAGGGCGGAGCTGACAGGCTGGAGCTCATCTCGGGAATTTTGGAGGGAGGCATTACTCCGAGCTGGGGATTGATTGAGGCAGTGGTCAGGGCGGTTTCCATCCCGGTAAACGTCATGGTGCGACCGCATAGCCAATCGTTTTGCTATACAGCAGAAGAACTTGCGGTCATGCGACAGGATGTACGTATCATCCGTGAGCTTGGGGCAGCAGGTGTCGTATTTGGCATGCTGACACCAGAAAATACGCTCGATCAGCGGGGAGTGGAGCTGTTACTTGGAGAGTCAGGTACTTTGAATGTGACGTTCCACCGTGCTTTTGATGATGCTGTAGATCAAATCGAAGCAGCGCGTATTCTCATGGAATATCCCCAAGTTCGTACCATTCTTACTTCTGGCGGTAAAAAAACGGCCATAGAGGGAGCTGATTGCATCGAGCAGCTCGTCAAGCTGACGGAGAACACACAGCTCACGATTTTGGCAGGAAGCGGATTGTCGCTGGCTAACGTGGGAGACCTCGTGAAACGTACGGGTGTCAAAGAGGTTCATTTTGGATCGGCAGTACGAGAAGAAGGACAGGCTCTCCGATACGTCGATGCAGAGCGAGTGGCAGCCATCAAACAACTACTATAAGCAAAAACAAGCCGACATCTTATTTCTGGAGGGATGCCGGCTTGTTTTTTATTTGCTTCCGTATCCAATAACCGACGATGAGAATCAGCGGATACAGGAACCCTTTTGTTAAATCAAAGAATGGCCAGTACGTATACGTTTCGTATAAAAAAGCTCCGTTTGGAACGATGATAATCGCGATGGCGACAAATAAGATACAAATGGGCATGGTGAGCGACTGATGCTCCTTTAAATGGAGAAGCTGCTTTATACCCACGCAGAAACCATACATATACAGTACGACTTTGAAATAAATGGAGACAAACCACATGAGAGCCATCATTGCTTCCTGCCTTTGAAAGAACTCTCCTACATGGACTCGTTTGGCGAGGGAGTAGCTCGGAAAGGTCTCACGGGAAACTAATTCCGGGCCGAGCACCAAAAGCGATGAGAAGATGACGGCAAGTAGACAAATACTACCGTAAATGGCTCCGCGCAAAAAAGCAGACGTGAGCTTTTGTTTTGCATCGAGGAGCGGAGTGATCATGAGAAAAATAACCAGCTCCGAGAAGGGAAAAGCCGTGACTGCAAATACTCCTCTTATGACGGGCTTTATGCCATTTTCCATGAAGGGGAAAAGGTTCTCGAATTGGAACTGAGGGCTTAACAAAAGTAAAAACATAACGAACGTAAGGACAAACCAGAGGAAAAAAATTTCGCTGGTCCGTGCAAAAGCTTCAAGGCCTAATCGAACAGCGTATATGGCGCAGGCAACGAATAGAAACATGACAGCATGGATGGGTGTTGCTTTCATGATGTGCGTGGTCATGAATTCCCCAATCGTCCGTATATAGACAGCGCCGTTGATTAAAATAGCTCCCAAAAAGAAGAGAGAAAAGAACGTGCCGAGCCAACGCCCAAATATGAGCTTGCTCTTTTCAATCAGCGTTTGTTCGGGGTAGATGCGACCGACTACACAAAACAAGTATACGATGGCTAGCCCCAGTACCATGCCGATCAATCCTGATAGCCATCCATCGTGACTTGCTTCAGTCGCAGGTACGGAAGGTAAAATCAGGATGGAATCTCCTATGGTGATGAATGTTACGAGGATGACAAATTGACGGCTGCCAATCTTATCGGAGTTCTGCATGAAGTCTCACCTTGTCCATAGGTTTATCTTACGTATTATTTCCAAGTTCAGGATGGATAAACGAAACGTAAGCAGGTGTAGTCTCTTGTCTGAAGTGTTTTCCGAATAGTATGATAAAAGGAAAGCGGCAAGAAACGATAAGCCAACAGGAGAAGGGAAGAAAAGCTGTGGAGCTGGAAAAAAGGTTGTCGGCCATTATCGGACAAGCGGAGGGGACTTGGGGCGTCGTTGTGGAGGAACAAGGCTCAGCTAAAGGGACCCGTTTTGAGCATGTACCGGACGAGCGGTTTATTGCGGAGAGTGTGATCAAAGTGCCGATCATGGCAGCCGTTTTCGCGGCAAGTGAGCAAGGGCATTTTCGATTGGATGATCCGCTTGTTCTACGCCAAGAGGATTTGGTTGGGGGATCGGGGATTTTGTACGCGCTATCTCCAGGCTTAAAGCTTACGATTCGCGACTTGGTGACCCTCATGATTATTCAGAGCGACAATACGGCGACAAATATGCTGATTGATTTGGTAGGAAAAGCGAAGATCGACCAGACTATGATCGATCTGGGAATGCGCCAAAGCTGTTATTCACGCAAGCTGATGATTTATCCACTCGACATCACAGAAAACAATAAGATAACGGCTGGGGATGTTGCGAGTATGCTAGGTCAAATGGCAACGGGCAGTTATTTGTCTGAGCATGCCTGTAAAGAGATGATCGCCATTATGAAAAAGCAGCAAGTCCGTAATGGTCTGCCGTCCCAATTGCCAAATGAGGAAGAATCCAATTATCCTGCATGGGAACTGCCGTGTAAATCGGGTTGGGATACCGGCAGACAGCATGATGTAGGCTTGCTGTATACGAACAATCGCTGCTTTTCCATTACGGCCTTATCCAAAGATGTAACCGCTCAATCCGCTCTGAACACACTAGGATTACTGGGAAGAGCTGTGTATGATTACGCCATTTTGGCTGTTGATTAGATCGGCAGCTTTTTCATTAGTTGATAGCTAAAACGTGCTTGGAGGCTGCATCGATCTCTTGCAATTCAGACGATGTCAAAGAAAACCGCATGGCCTTGACATTTTCCTCCGCATGATGGACTTTGGAAGCGCCTGGAATCGCAAAGACCGTTTCATCATGAGCGTGAATCAACCAGTTCAAGGCGATTTGTGTAGCGGATGCATCGTATCTGTGTGCCAGCTCCTCGAGGACCGTGATGAGGGGCTGAGACTTTTTTAGCCCGGCAGAACGAAAGGTGGATGTCCATTTTCGGGGACCTGTAATGGACTGGACAAGGGCTGGATTCTTATGAAATTTGCCGCTTAGAATCCCTTGCTCAAGCGGAGAATAGGCGATAATCGCAATGCCCAACTCTTTTGCCGTATCCAGGATCTCGTTTTGTTCGATCCTTCTGTCCAGCAGGCTGTATTTCACTTGATTGGAGATAAGACGCAGACCGTGCTCGCGCAATACGCGATCGGCTTCTCGCATACTCCTGGCAGAAAAGTTACTGACGCCCACGTTCTGAATCTTGCCTTGCTTGACGAGCTTGGCCATTTCATTCATTTCGCTTGCAACAGAAGATAAGGAGTACGGCTGGTGGACTTGATGCAAATGGATGGTGCGGTTATCGAGCAAACGAATGCGTTCGTCGATTGTATTCCCGATACTTTTAGCGGTGCGCAGGACAGGCCACCATTTCGTTGCAATATGAGCGGAATCCGCTAGTGGCCCGGCGTCGTTTAAGGCTTTTGCCAGCATCTGTTCTGATTGACCTTTGCCGTATACTTCCGCAGTATCAAACCAGTTTATGCCCCCACGCAAACTCGTCTGCACAATTTGTAAAACATCGTGAGGTCCAATGACAGGCCAAAACTTCCCCACCATTCCCTGTCCATTGCTGAACTGCCAGCAGCCGAGGCCTAGAGGAGAAAGCATCAGGTCTGAACTGCCCAATTTACGTAATACAGGCGTTTCGATTGCTCCCAAGCCACTTCACCTACTCCCATTCTATTATTGATTTAAGATACTTTCTTCCAATACAGCATACTTGTCGCCGTATTCCTTAATGATATGCTTTTCGCCCCATAAGCAGAGCGAATCGAGAATACTTTTCAAGGTCCAGCCGTACTCGCTGAGCTCATACTCCACTTTTGGCGGAACCTGATTGTAAATAATCCGGTTGATGATGCCATCGTCTTCAAGCTCTCTCAGTTGCTGCGTCAGCATCTTCTGCGTAATACCCGGCATCAGTCTTTTCAACTCACTTGTACGTTTTTTTCCGTGAGTCAGGTGACACAAAATAACACATTTCCATTTACCGCCGATGACTTCGAGTGTGGCTTCCACTGATATGTTATACTTCTTCTTCACAGTTGATTTCCTCCTGAATGATAGGTACTTTTTGGTGCCTATCACACAAAAAAGTGCGTACTTTTTCTTTTGGTTAGTTTCTCTCATAATAACACTTGTCAAACGACATGAAGCACACTGGGCGACTGGAAACAGTCATCCTAACATAGAGCCAAATATGGAGGAGACAAGCTATGCCAAAACATTTGCAAGATACGACTACGCTGTACAACGGAGTAAAAATGCCTTGGGTGGGTCTAGGTGTTTTTAAAGTAGAGGAAGGTCAGGAGCTCGAGCAAGCTGTAAAAACAGCAATCAAGCACGGATACCGCAGTATCGACACAGCCGCTATTTATAACAACGAAGAAGGTGTTGGCCGTGGAATCCGTGCAGGTTTGCAGGAAGCGGGCATCACGCGAGAAGATCTTTTTGTTACCTCGAAAGTATGGAATTCGGATTTGGGGTATGAGTCCACGTTGGAAGCATATGAGACGAGCCTGAAAAAACTCGGGCTGGAATATCTGGACTTGTACCTCATTCACTGGCCGGTAGAAGGAAAGTTCAAAGAAGCATGGAGAGCATTAGAGACGCTATACAAAAAAGGGTTGGTAAAAGCTATCGGGGTAAGCAATTTCCACGTTCATCATTTAGAGGAACTGCTTAAAGACGCTGAGATTAAGCCGATGGTGAACCAAGTGGAATTCCATCCGCGCCTGTCCCAAGATGAACTGCGTGCCTACTGCAAGGAGCAAGGGATTCAATTTGAAGCATGGTCTCCGCTGATGCAAGGACAACTATTGGACAATCCAGTACTAAAGGGAATGGCAGAAAAATACGGGAAGTCCATTGCTCAAGTCATTATACGCTGGGATTTGCAAAATGGCGTTGTGACCATTCCAAAGTCGACCAAGGAGCATCGAATCGTCGAGAATGCATCCGTATTTGATTTCGAACTGTCGAAAGAAGACATGGAAATGATTCACGCGCTGAACCAAAATCACCGAGTTGGTCCAGACCCGGATAACTTTGATTTTTAATAGCTGACAGCATACAAAAAAACTCCTGATGATTTCAGGAGTTTTTTCGTTGAGGAAAAGGAGTAGGAATCAAATGACTTCTGGTAACTGAATGTCGTCCATGGTTACCACACATTCAAATTGATTGGGGGAGTCGTGGTGAACATGCTCCTTGAGAATACCCATTTTCACGAAAAAGCGCAGGCTGGTGTAAACGGTTGAGAGTGTGATGTTTGGCATCTCGTTCTTCAAAGCATGGTAAACGTCTTTGGCTGTATAGTATTTCCGATTGTTAAGCATAAGAAGGAGTACGGCTCTTCTTTGGATGGTTAATCTTTTTCCTAGATGCTTTACTTGTTGTGTGACACTGACAATATGATGATCCATTACAGGTCACCCCGTTCTTATATTATAATAATTACTATATTATAATTATCCTTTTTATTTTGTGTGCAGTCAACTTTTTCTTTCCATATCTTATCCAGCTCTTGGCTTGCGCGTGCATGTTTCTGAGGGATGCGTAAATCTTACATAAGAGGGATGAGGAAATAGGGGTTTTCTTTTCGACCAAAACATGGTAGTGTATGTGCGGATTTTGCTTACGTGATAATGTCAGGAGTGGAACCATGTGGCACGAAAAAGACGAACCGCAATCCAGATGAACAGTCCGCAGCGAAAAATACTCGAATACGGCATGCTGGTTCTAGGATCGCTAGTATTGGCAACAAGTTTCAATCTGTTTCTGAATCCAAACCAAATTGCTTCTGGAGGCGTTTCTGGGCTGTCTACGATTTTGCATAACTTGTTTGGCTTTTCTCCAGCAGTCGTGCAATGGGCAATGAATATTCCTTTGTTTCTATTAGGATTTAAACTACTCGATCGGCAATACAGTATGAAGGCGGCGGTTGGTTCGATTGTTCTCCCATTGTGTGTCATGCTGACCAGTCACCTGCAGCCGTTAACGACGAACCTCCTGCTGGCAAGTATTTATGGGGGAATCGGGGTAGGGCTTGGGATTGGTATCGTGTTTCGGGGGAGAGGATCGACGGGCGGTTTTTCCATTGCATCACAAATCCTCCACAAATATTCAGGGTTTAGCTTGGGTGCATGTGTAGCTGTATTTGATGGACTAGTGATCTTGTTTGCGGGGATTGTATTCGATCCGGAAAAAGCATTGTATGCACTTATCGCGTTGTTTGTGACCAGCAAGACGATTGATATTGTTCAGATGGGCTGGAATACATCCAAGGTCGCTTATATCATTTCGAATGAAACAGATACGCTGAGAGAAACCATCTTGTATGATTTGGATCGTGGCGTCACTTTGTTGGATGGTGCTGGTGGATATACCGGAGACGCGCGTAAGGTGCTCATGGCAGTGGTTAGCCAAAGTGAAGTGAGTAAGCTGAAAATCATGGTGCGTTCCGTGGACCCAGATGCCTTCATTATTTTGTGCCCTGCTCAGGAAGTGTTGGGAGAGGGCTTTCGAGCGGGTTAATATTATATATAGAAGAAAAGAGCGGTGGGGGAGTCGTTCCACTGCTCTTTTTTTGTTCGATTTTTATTCTGAATGAAATTATTTTAGATTTTCTATTGCATTTAAAATTTATACGTGCTATATTAAATCTCGTGAGCGGGACACACACGAAACGCACACAACGAAAACAAACAAATGCCGGTGTAGCTCAATTGGTAGAGCACCTGACTTGTAATCAGGGGGTTGTGGGTTCAAGTCCTATCGCCGGCACCACTACATAATCTGTAGTAGGGAAATGAATCAGAGCGCTGGATAGCGCGGAATGC